>NZ_CP084758.1:1537500-1875833 GCF_020535565.1 Shinella sp. XGS7
CGGCGATCTCGGTGGCCGCGGTCCGGATGTTCTCGGCACTGTCGCGCACGTCCTGCACCAGCTGACGCAGGGCCACCACCATCTGGTTGAGGCCGCGCAGCATGTCGCCGATCTCGTCGCGGCGCTCTCCGGCGTCCAGCTGCACCGAGAGATCGCCCGCGCCGATGCGCTGGGTGGCGGCCAGGGCCTGCTTGAGCGGCGGCAGGATGGAGCGCGTCATCAGCCAGGTGCTGAGCAGCAGCATGGCGACCACGGCGGCCAGGATGGCGGCCGTGACGGCGATGTCCAGGGTGCGGGCCTGTTCCACCTGGTCGGCCAGGGCCACGGCGCGCTCGGCCTGCAGGTCCACGAAGCGCTGCTGGGCTGCCAGATAGCTGTCCAGGTCGCGGCGCACGGCGGCCAGGGCGGCGCTGCGGGCGCCGGCCTCGCTCTGTTTGGCGGCCGCATTGCGGGCCGCGATGTAGACGCCGCGGCTCTGGGCGATCTCGGCCAGGATGCGCTTCTCGTCCTCGCTCTCGGCCTGGGCCTCGATCTTCTTCTGCAGCTCGGAGATGCGCGCCGAGGTGGCATCCATCTCGGGCTTGAGGCGGGCGGCCAGGCCGGGGTCTTCGGCCATCAGGCCGGCCATGGTGCGGGCCGCATTGGCGTGGGTCTGGCCCGACCAGAGCAGGGCCAGGGACACCTTCTCGCGCTGCGCGCTCTGGGCGGCCTGCTCGGCGTCCAGCGCGCTGAAGGTGCGCCAGGTCGAGACCAGGGTGACGGTCAGCAGCACGGCGGCCGTGGCCAGGGTCGGCAGCCAGAGCCGGAACGAGATGCCCATGCGTCTTTCGCTCATCGTCGTCTCCATCCGGGCTCGGAGCGGCCCGGTGCCGATGATTGAATGTCCGCACCCCCCAAAAGTCAACGCCCGCAGCCGGGGCTGCGGGCGCTGTGCGTGCGCCCCGGGGTCAGGGTTTGCGCGGGCTCAGGCGCCGCTGCCGTCGCTCCCGGCCTCGGCCTTGGGCTTGCGCTTGAAGAACCTCATGATCAGGCCGCCCGCGCCGGCCGCCAGCAGCAGGAAGAGCTTGGCGAATTTGGCCAGGAAGGCGCCGATCACGGCCAGCAGGCCCAGCTTCTTGGCGCCCGCGCCCAGCACCAGGGCGGCCAGGCCGTACTCGGCCACGCGGTCGGTGCTGCTGTCGAAGTCCTCGTAGCGCTTGCCGGGCTCGAAGGCCAGGGCGGCCAGCAGCTGCTGGGCCTGGCCCTTGTGATCGGGCAGGGTCTTGAGATCGGTCACCAGATTCAGGCTCATATAGCCTTCGCGACCCAGGGCATAGGTGTTGTAGTTCACGCCCGGCTCGTCGCCGGCGGGCGCGTCCTTGTGGCGGGAGGCCATGGCCCAGACCAGGCGGTGGCTGTCGCTGGTGTAGGCCGGCTTCTCTGCCCAGCCGGTGATCTCGATGGCGGGCACGCCCATCTTGGCGCGCTCGGCATTGGCGGCCTCGGTGCCCTCGCGGTAGCTCTTCAGCAGCTCGTCGGCCTTCCAGTCCTTGGCGTCATCGTCCTTGACGTAGCCGGACTTCTCGAAGCGCAGGGTGGCGAACCAGCCCTCGCCGTCCTGCGGGAAGACCAGGCCCTGCAGATCGCTGTGATCGCCGGGGTTGCCCATGGCGCGCAGCAGCTGGCCGGCCTGGGGCTGGGGAATGAAGACCTTGCCCTCGGGCAGCTGCAGCCGGGCCTGACCGGCCAGCGCGATGTCCTGGGGGCCGGCCTGGGCGGCGTCGCGCGCGGCGCGCCAGGCCTGCTCGGTGGGGTCGGCGGCGGCCGAGGCTGCGGCGGCGGGCTTGCTCTCCTTGGCGGCCTGGGCCGTGAGTGCAGCCAGCGGCAGCAGCAGGGCCAGCAGGGTGGCGCTCAGCCAGCGGCGGGCGCCATGGCCCAGGGTGTGTTGGTGTGTGGGCATGTGTGGGATTCCCCGTGGGCCTGCGGCCCTTGTTGTGATCGATCTCTTCTCAAGGCGACCGATTCTGCGGGGGCATAAATAAACCGCAGGTCCCTCTGATGGGGGAGCTGCGGTTCATCAGGCGCCGCCCCGCGTGGGGGCGGCGGCGTCAGGGCGCTCAGGCCAGCTGGCGCCACTGGGCCATCAGGCCCTCCCACTTGGCGCGTGCCGCCACGAGATGGCGGTGCTTGACGTGGCCGTAGCCGCGGATCTCCTCGGGGATGCGGGCGATCTCGCTGGCCAGGGCCAGGCGCTCGGCCGTCAGGCCCTTGGCCAGCACAGCCTCGATGCTGGCGCGGTACTCGCCGATCAGGGCACGCTCGCTGCGGCGCTCCTCGGTGCGGCCGAAGGGGTCGAAAGCCGTGCCACGCAGACCCTTGAGCTTGGCCAGCAGGGCAAAGCCCTGGCGCACCCAGGGACCGTAAGCCGACTTCAGCAGCTCGCCCTTCTCGTTCTTCTTGGCAAAGAGCGGCGGGGCCAGGTGGTGCACGATCTTGTAGTCGCCCTCGAACTGGGCGGCGATCTTGTCGGCGAACTTGCGGTCGGTGTGCAGGCGCGCCACCTCGTACTCGTCCTTGTAGGCCATCAGCTTGAACAGATAGCGGGCCACGGCCTCGGTCAGGCGGGTGGAGCCCAGCGGCGCCTCGGCGGCGCGCACCTTCTCCACAAAGGCGCGGTACTGGGTGGCGTAGTCGGCGTTCTGGTAGTCGGTCAGGAACTCCACGCGCTTGGCCAGCAGCTCGTCCACGCCGGGGCGCTTGACGATATTGATGACCTGCTGGGCGGCGAACAGGGACTTCACCGCAGCCAGGTCATGGGCGCAGCGGCGGCCCCATTCGAAGGCGGCCTTGTTGTTGTCGATCTGCACGCCGTTGAGCTCGATGGCGCGCATCAGGGCGGCATAGCTCAGCGGGATGCGGCCCTGCTGCCAGGCGTAGCCCAGCATCAGCGGGTTGGTGTAGAGCGAATCGCCCAGCAGCTTGACCGCCACCTCCTCGGCATCGAACAGGCCCAGGTGCTCGGAGCCCACGGCCTTGGCGATGGCGCTCTCGCAGGCGCCGCCCGGGAAGCTCCAGTCCGGGTTGTTCACCAGGGTGGCGGTGGGCGAGCCATGGGTGTTGAGCGCCACAAAGGTCCGGCCCTCGCGCATCACGGCCAGGGTGGTCTTGTTGGCGGCGACGATGGAGTCGCAGGCGATCACGAGATCGGCCTCGGCCGTGCCCACCTTGGTGCAGTGGATGGCGCTCTCTTCATTGGCGATCTGGATATGGCTCCAGGTGGCGCCGCCCTTCTGGGCCAGGCCGGCGGCGTCCTGCGTGATCACGCCCTTGCCCTCCAGATGGGCCGCCATGCCCAGCAGCTGGCCGATGGTGATCACGCCCGTGCCGCCCACACCGGCCACCACGATGCCCCAGGCGCTCTCGGCGTTGGGGATGCGGGGCTGGGGCAGGGCGGGCAGGGCCGCGTCGAAGGGCGAGACGCGCTTGTCCTTCTTGGGCTTCTTCAGCTCGCCGCCCTCGATGGTGACGAAGCTGGGGCAGAAGCCCTTCACGCAGCTGAAGTCCTTGTTGCAGGTGTTCTGGTTGATCTGGCGCTTGCGGCCGAACTCGGTCTCCAGCGGCTCCACCGACAGGCAGTTGGACTGCACCGAGCAGTCGCCGCAGCCCTCGCACACCAGCTCGTTGATCACGGTGCGCTTGGCCGGGTCCACCATCTTGCCGCGCTTGCGGCGGCGGCGCTTCTCGGTGGCGCAGGTCTGGTCGTAGATGATGACCGTCACGCCCGGGATCTCGCGGAACTGGCGCTGGATGGCGTCCAGCTCGTCGCGGTGGTGCACCGTGACGCCGCTGGCCAGGGCGCGGCCCATGTACTTCTCGGGCTCGTCGGTGACGATGACCAGCTTGGCCACGCCCTCCGAGATCAGGCTGTTCATGATCTGGGTGACCGAGTGGCCCTCGGGGCGCTCGCCCACCTGCTGGCCGCCGGTCATGGCCACGGCGTCGTTGTACAGCACCTTGTAGGTGATGTTCACGCCCGAGGCGATGCTCTGGCGGATGGCCAGGATGCCGCTGTGGAAGTAGGTGCCGTCACCCAGGTTGGAGAAGATGTGCTTCTCGGTGGTGAAGGGCGCCTGGCCCACCCAGGGCACGCCCTCGCCGCCCATCTGGGTGAAGGTGGCGGTGTTGCGGCCCGGCATCCAGGTCACCATGTAGTGGCAGCCGATGCCGCCCACGGCGCGCGAGCCGTCGGGCACGCGGGTGCTGGTGTTGTGCGGGCAGCCCGAGCAGAACCAGGGCGTGCGATCGGCGCCGCCGGCGGTCTTCTCCTCGGCCTTGAGCGCGCTCTCCTTGGCATCGATCAGGGCCACCCGGGCGTCCAGGCGGGCCGCCACATCGGCGTCCACGCCCAGCTTCTTCAGGCGCTTGGCAATGGCGCGGGCGATGATGGCCGGGGTCAGGTCGGCCTGGGGGCGCAGCAGCCAGTGCTCGCTGGGGTTGGGCACGCTCCACTCGCCACCGTCGGCGTCGCCGGCATCGAACTTGCCCAGCACATTGGGCCGCACATCGGTGCGCCAGTTGTAGAGCTCCTCCTTGACCTGGTACTCGATGATCTGGCGCTTCTCTTCCACCACCAGGATCTCCTGCAGACCCTGGGCGAACTCGCGCGTGACCTGGGCCTCCAGCGGCCAGACCACATTGACCTTGTGCAGGCGGATGCCCAGACGGCGACAGGTGGCGTCGTCCAGCCCCAGATCGTGCAGGGCCTGGCGGGTGTCGTTGTAGGCCTTGCCGCTGGCGATCAGGCCGAAGCGGTCGTTGGGGCTCTCGATGACGTTGTAGTTGAGCTTGTTGGCGCGGATATAGGCCAGGGCCGCATACCACTTGAAGTTCATCATCCGCGCTTCCTGTTCCAGCGGCGGATCGGGCCAGCGGATGTGCAGGCCGCCCTCGGGCATCTGGAAGTCCTCGGGCAGGATGATGTTGACGCGGTCCGGGTCCACGCTCACCGAGGCGGAGGACTCCACGATCTCCTGAATGGTCTTCATGCCCGCCCACAGGCCGGAGAAGCGGCTCATGGCGAAGGCGTGCAGACCCATGTCCAGGATGTCCTGCACGCTGCTGGGGAAGAAGACCGGGAAGCCCACGGCCTTGAAGACGTGGTCGCTCTGGTGGGCGGCGGTGGAGCTCTTGGCGATGTGGTCGTCGCCGGCAATCGCGATCACGCCGCCATGCTTGGCCGTGCCGGCCATATTGGCGTGCTTGAACACGTCGATGCAGCGGTCCACGCCCGGGCCCTTGCCGTACCAGAGGCCGAACACGCCGTCGAACTTGTTCTTCTCGGGGAAGAGGTCCAGCTGCTGCGTGCCCCACACGGCGGTGGCGCCCAGCTCCTCGTTCACGCCCGGCTGGAACACGATGTTCTGCTTGGCCAGATGCTTCTTGGCCGCCATCAGGGCCTGGTCGTAGCCGCCCAGGGGCGAGCCGCGGTAGCCCGAGATGAAGCCGGCGGTGTTGAGCCCGGCGATGGCGTCGCGCGTGCGCTGCAGCATGGGCAGGCGCACCAGGGCCTGCACGCCGCTCATGAAGGCGCGGCCGTGGTCCAGCGCATATTTGTCGTCCAGCGAGACCTTCTCAAGGGCGCGCAGGATGTGTTCGGGCAGCGGTGCATTCATTGGCTTTGGGCTCCTGATGGGGCATCGACGCTTGCTGGGAGGGGCCGCTTGTGGCGGCCGGCCCGGTCGACAAAGTATGGGCGTTTTGCGGCATTCCTGCGCACCCGGTGCGCCGCGCCGGGCTTGTGGCCGGGCGTGAGGGGCGCAGCCCCGGGGCGCCGGTGGAAGAACCGGGACAACCCGCCGCGCAGTGTAGGGAAAGGGCCTCGCGCGGTGCTTTCTCGTTGACGCCAGATTCCGGGCTTCGGAGCAATAATCTTGCTCAAACAACCGCTTTGAGTCCGAATTGGCTTCCAGAAAACCAGAACCAGGGAAAACCATTAGGTCTTCCGCCGCCGCTGCCACCCCCGGGGCCGAGGAGGGCGGCGAGGGCCTGGACCGCTATCACATCGCCATCCTGGCCGAGCTGCAGCGCGAGGCGCGCCTGTCCAATGCCGAGCTGGCCGCGCGCATCGGGCTCTCGGCCGCGCCCACCTGGCGGCGCGTGCGCTGGCTGGAGGAGCAGGGCTATATCACCGGCTACCGCGCCGAGATCGACCGCCGCAAAATCGGCCTGGGCGTGCTGGCCTTTGTGCGGGTGGACACCGAGCGCAGCGCCGGCAGCGCCACGCGCGAGCTGGAGGCCGCCATCCGCGCCCTGCCCGAGGTGATTGCCTGCCACTACATCTCGGGCGCCGGCACCTTCGAGCTGCAGGTCATGGCCACCGACCTCGATGCCTTCAGCCGCTTCTCCATCGACACCTTGCTGAACCTGCCCAATGTGAAGGACATCCACACCAGCTTTTCGCTGGGCGAGGTCAAGGCCGGTGGCGCCCTGCCGCTGAGCCATCTGCGCGGCGGCGCTTGATCGGGTAGGCTGGCGCACCCCATTGCCAGCGCCCCGCCATGAGCTCCAGCGAACGTCTGCCCTCCCGCCACCTTTTGCTGGCCCTGGCCGTGGTGGCCATCTGGGGTAGCAATTTCGTGGTCATCAAGCTGGCCCTGGGCGCGCTGCCGCCCCTGCTCTTCGCCACCCTGCGCTTCGCCTTCGCCCTGCTGCCCGCGGTCTTCTTCCTGCCGCGCCCGGCCGTGCCCTGGGGCAATCTGGCGGCCTATGGCCTTTTGATCGGCGTGGGCCAGTTCGGCGTGCTCTATCTGGCCATGCGCGCCCACATCTCGCCGGGCCTGGCCTCCCTGGTGGTGCAGACCCAGGTCTTCTTCACCCTGCTGCTGGCCATGCGCGTGGCGCGCGAGCGTGTGCTGCCTTACCAGTGGGCGGGCTTGCTGCTGGCGGCCTCGGGCATTGCGGTGATCGCGGCCCACACCGATGGCAGCACCACGGTCACCGGCCTGCTGATGGTGCTGGGCGCCGCCTTCAGCTGGGCCTGCGGCAATCTGGTGGGCAAGCGCGCGGGCCGCGTGAACATGCTGGCCTATATGGTCTGGACCAGCCTCTTCGCCGTGCCGCCCCTGCTGCTGCTGAGCCTGCTGGTGGAGGGGCCGGCGGCCATCGCGGCCGGTCTGGGCGCCGCGGGCTGGGCCACCTGGGCGGCGGTGCTCTGGCAGGCCCTGGGCAATACCTTGTTCGGCTACGGCGTCTGGGGCTGGCTGCTGGCGCGGCATCCGGCCGCCTCGGTCGTGCCCCTGGCCCTGCTGGTGCCCGTCTTCGGCATGGGCAGCGCGGCCCTCTTCATGGGCGAGGCCCTGCCGGCCTGGAAGCTGGGCGCCGCGGCCCTGGTGCTGAGCGGCCTGGCCCTCAATCTGCTGTGGCCGCGCCTGCGCCCGCAGCGCGGAGCGGCCGCATGAGGCGCGCGCTCGCGGCGCTGTTGCTGGCCGCGCTGGCGGGGCCAGTCCTGGCTCTGGACCCGCAAGGCCTGCGCGCGCAGGAGATCGCCAGCTGCCTGCCCGGCGAGCAGCAGCTCTGGCCGGATGGGCGGGACGGCCCCTCGGCCAGCGCCGCCTGGCTGTTCGAATATGAGCCCGCGGGCGCACCGGCCTGGCTGGCCCCGGCCGAGCTGCTGCGCAGCCTGGAGCGCGCGGCCCAGGCCTGGGCGCCCTGCGGCCTGCCCATCCAGGTGCGGCTGGCCGATCCGGCACTGCGGCCCGATCCGGCCCAGGCCCGCGTGCGCGTGCTCTGGGACGATGCCGGCGCGCGCGGCGGTTTCGGCCTGGCCGATCTGGGGCAGCGTCGCCTCTCGCTGGGGGCGGCCGCCTTTGCCCTGCTGCGCGAGCGCAACCCGCGCCATCCGGCCGGCGAAACCCTGCAGATGACCCTCTCGCACGAGATGGGGCATTTCCTGGGCCTGCTGGCGCATTCGCGGCGCTGCGTGGACGTGATGTCCTACTACCACGATGGCCGCGGCAACCGCTGCAGCGCCCGCGAGCCGGCCCTGATGAAGAGCTTCGTGGAGTACCGCTCCGGCCTGCCCACGGCCTGCGACATCCAGCGCTGCCGGGCGATCAACGGCCGGCGCTGAGCAGGCTCAGGCCTCTGGCCTCAGGCCCCGGGCCGGCGCATCTTGAATTTCTCGCCCAGCTCGAAGTAGTCGGCCGGGCCGCCGCCGCGCAGGATGGGGCGGGCGGCCGCGGTGTCGTACACACCGTCCACCAGCAGATGCTCGGCGATGTGCACACCCACCACCTCGCCCAGCGTGAGCCAGGCCTCGGTGGGGCTGCCATCGGCGCCCAGCAGGCGGATGATCTGGCTCACCCGGCACTCGAAGGCCACGGGGCTGGCGGCCACGCGCGGCACGCTCACCACGCGCGAGGGCGCGGTGGCCAGGCCGGCCAGGGCGAACTCATCCACCTCGGGCGCCACCATGGCGCTGCTGGCGTTCATGGCCTCGGCCAGCTCGCGCGTGGCCAGGTTCCAGACGAACTCGCCGGTGGCCTCGATATTGGCCAGCGTGTCCTTGCGGCTGGTGCTGGAAAAGCCGATCAGGGGCGGCGTGTAGTTGAAGGCGTTGAAGAAGCTGTAGGGCGCCAGGTTCAGCACACCGGCACCGTCGCGCGAGGCGATCCAGCCGATGGGGCGGGGCCCCACGATGGCATTGAAGGGGTCGTGCGGCAGGCCGTGGCCCAGGCGGGGTTCGTAGAAATGCATGGCGGTCAATGAACTGCTCGGGCGCCCAGCCTACCGCAGGCCGCACTCGGGCCGCGCTCAGACCACGCGCAGGCTCAGCGCGGGCAGGCCCTCGATCTTCGCCAGCATCACATCGCCCCGCACGACCGGGCCCACGTTCTCGGGCGTGCCGCTGTAGATCAGATCGCCGGCCTTGAGCTCGAAGGCCTCGGAGAGCTTGCTGATCTGCTCGGCCACGCTCCAGATCATGTAGCTCAGGTCGGCGCTCTGCTTGAGCTGGCCATTGACCGCCAACGAGATCGCGCCCTTGAGGAAGTGTCCGGTGGCGGCCAGCTTGTGGATGGGGCCGATGGGGGCCGAGAGGTCGAAGCTCTTGCCGATTTCCCAGGGCTTTTTCTGCTCGCCCATGGCGCGCTGCAGATCGCGCCGCGTCATGTCCAGGCCGATGGCGTAGCCATAGACATGCTGCAGGGCCTGATCGATGGGGATGTTGCGGCCGCCGCTCTTGAGCGCGGCCACCAGCTCCACTTCGTAGTGGTAGTTCTGGGTCAGGGCGGGGTAGGGGTGGTCCACGGTCTGGCCGGGCGGCACGTACTGCACGGCGTCGCTGGGCTTCTGGAAGAAGAAGGGCGGCTCGCGTGTGGGGTCCGAGCCCATCTCGCGGGCATGGGCCGCGTAGTTGCGGCCTATGCAGTAGATGCGGTGCACCGGGAAGACCTCGCTGGCGCCGGCAATCGGCACGGCGGGCACGGTCAGGGCAAAGGGCGCGGCCTGCGAGGGCGTGGCGCTGATGCTGGCGCAACCGGCGGCCAGCGCGCCGCCCAGGGCGGAGGAGGTGTTGATGAGCATGTGGCGACGGTCCATTCCAGGGTCTCCTGCGAGGGCTGTTCTTGTGCCCGTCAGCATCGGCCCTGGGCCGCCGCGCCACCAGGACGCATCAACGCAGATCCTGGACGGAATTCAGGCGTGCCTCGCGCCAGGCGCTGGGGCTCTGGCCATGCCACTGGCGGAAGCGCCGCGCGAAATAGGCCTCGTCGGCAAAGCCGCATCGGCGCGCGATCTCGCCGATGCGCGCGCCGCTGCCCAGCAGCAGCTCCTGGGCCAGGGCCAGGCGGCGTTCGGTGAGCAGCTCGGTGAAGGTGCGGCCGGTTTCCTTCTTGATCAGGTGGGCCAGGTAGTTGGGCGAGAGGCAGGCCGCCTCGGCCGCGGCGCCCAGGGTGGGCTCGCCGGCCAGCTGCTCGCGCAGATAGCGCAGCACCCGGTCCAGCGCGGCGCGCCGGCTGCCCTGCTGGGCCTGGGCCGCGGCCAGGGCGCGCAGCTCGGCCTCCCAGCGCCGGCAGGTGAGGGCCAGCAGCTGCAGCAGGGCGCCGCGCAGCGCCAGCTCCGAGCCCAGGGCGCGCGCCGCGTTCTCGCGCTGCATCAGGTCCAGCAGGGCCTGCACGGGCTCGAACTCGGCGGGCGCGAACACAAAGTCAAGATGCTCCTGGAACTGGAAGGGCGCCAGCTCCGGCGCCACGTTCAGGGGCACGTCCTCCAGGTCCAGCGGGTCCACCGCCAGCTCGGGGCGCAGGAAGCGCAGGCTGAAGTTCAGCACCAGCCACCGCGTGCCGGCCGGATGCGGCACCCAGTGCATGCGGTGCGGCAGCACAAAGCTCAGGGCGCGGGTGGGGAAGGGGCGCTGGGCGCTGCCGATGTGCTGCACGGTCTCACCCGCCAGATTCACCTGGATCTGGAAATACTCGTGCTTGTGCGGCTGGGTCAGCGGCGCACGGCGGGACTGGTCGCGGATATCGAAATCCAGGTGCTCGGAGCGCTCGGCCATGCCGTAGAGGCGCACCCCGGCCTGGCGGGCGGTGGTGGACATGGCGCCATCCTGCCATGAGCGGCGCCTGCCCTCCCTCTGCCTCCCGCTCCCTGTATGCTGCGCCCATGCCTGCCTCGCGCCGCCACACCCTGCACCGCCTGCTGCTGCTCCCCGCCTTGCTGCTGGGCCTGGGCGCCAGCGCCGCGGCCCAGCCGCGCCAGAACCTGCTGGTGGAGCTGCGCTGGGTGGAGTCGGGCATCAGCGGCGCGGCCGTGGCCGGCGTGCGCCAGGGTGCGGTGGTGGTGGGCACGGGCGGCAGCGTCTCCACGCGCAGCGGCGGGCTCACGCTGTCCACCCGCCGGGTGGAGGAAGACATCAGCGCGCAGCAGCAGGTGCTGGTGCTCAACGGCGGCACGGCCAGCGTGATGCTGGCCGAGGTGGAGCTGCTGCAGTGGCTGGACTACGGCGTCTCCCTGCGCAGCGTGGGCGGTGGAGGCGCTGCCAATGAGCGGCCCGAGACCCGGGCCCGCATCGAGGCCCAGTCGCGCAGCCTGCCGGTGGAGCGCCGCCGCGGCTTTGCCATCAGCCCCAGCTGGCCCGGTGGCCAGCAGCCGGTGCGGGTGGAGCTGCGGGCGCTGTCCCCGAGCGGCCAGACCGGTCAGGTCGGTGAAAGCGAGATCTTCTCCACCGTGCAGGTCCCGCTGGGCCAGTGGCTCACGGTGGCGCGCCGCGGCGGCCAGCTGCAGCGCAGCGAGAGCGGCGTGATCAGCAGCCGCGACGCCGAGCAGCAGACCCAGCGCGAGCTGCAGCTGCGGGTGCAGCCGGCGCCCTGAGCCCGGCTTGACCGTAAATCGGTCTTTGATTGGTATTTGATTGGTGTTAGTCTTCCGCGCTTCTGCAGGAGACTTCATGCCCGTGCCCCGCCTTGCCCGCTCCGCCGTCCTGGCCCTGTCCCTCATGGCCGCCGCCCTGCTGCCGGCCCAGGCCGCCGAGCCGGCGCTCTTCGGCCAGGGGCCGCTGGCCGTGGAGCGCGCCAGCCCCAAGGTGGTGGGCGTCTATGTGGCCAACTGGGAATCCGAGCGCCTGCTGGAGCGCCTGCCCAGCGGCAGCGTCAGCCATGTGCTCTATGCCTTTTTGCGCATCTGCGGGCCGGGCCAACTGCCGGTGGACGCGCCCAAATGCGAGGGCAAGGCCGAGTTCGAGCTGGGCACGGGGCCGGTGGATGCGCGCTTTGATGCCGCCTTCAGCCGCCTCAAGGCGCGTGAGCCCCATGTCAAGGTGCTGGCCTCGGTGGGCGGCTGGGGCGGCTCCGACCCCTTCTTCCACCTGGCCAACGAGCCGGCGCGGCGCGCCGTCTTCGTGGCCTCGGCCCTGCGCTTTTTGCGCGAGCACCCGGGCTTTGACGGCATCGACATCGACTGGGAGCACCCTGGCGGCAACGGCGCAGCCAATGGCGTGGCCCTGGGCAGCCCGGCCGATGGCCAGGGCTATGCCGATCTGATGACGGAGCTGCGCGCCGGCCTGAACCGCCTGACGGCGGAGACCGGCCGGCTCTATCTGCTGAGCACCGCGGTGAACAGCACCAGCGCCATCGTGAACCGCATCAATTTCCGCCAGGCCGAGAAGGCCCTGGACCTGGTGTTCATGATGACTTACGACTTCCACGGCGGCTGGTCCGACCATGTGGGTCACCACAGCAGCCTGCGCAGCAGTGCGCCCGAGGCCGACGACAGCCTGGAGCGCTCGGTGCGCAATCTCACGGGCGCGGGCGTGCCGGCGGCCAAGCTGGTGGCGGGCGTGGCCATGTACGGCCGCGGCTTCTCGGGCGCGGCCTCGGCCCGCAGCGGCGCGGCCAAGACCGGCGGCTTTCCCGGTGCCGATGCCTCCCTGGGCTACCGCGAGATCGCCCAGCGCTATCTGGACCGCCGCGGCCGTGGCCTGCGCGGCTTCGAGGCCACGCGCGATCCCGTCACCGAGGCCTGGTCGCTCTACCACCCGCAACAGCGGCTCTACATCGGCTACGACGATCCGCGCGCCGTGCTGGCCAAGGGCCGCTATGCGCAGCAGGCCGGCCTGGCCGGCGTCTTTGCCTGGGAGCTGAGCCAGGACAACGGCGACCTGCTCAATGCCATGAATCTGGGCGTGGGCAATCTGCTGATCGCCCCGGCGCGCGCCAAGCCCTGAGCCAGATCAAGGCGCGGCCAGGCGCCTGGCGGCACCATTCGCATCGAGCGGCTGCCGTATCACTCTGATCAGGGCGGCACCCCGATGCGGCGGTCGCTCCTTTTCATCCGGCCGGCGGCCGGGCCTCAGCGGCTGCGGCCACGTGCGCCGCCCGGCTCGCGCTTGCGCCAGTAGCCGAACTCCTCCTCGTGGACCTCCAGGTCCAGCTCGGCCACCCGCTGCTGCAGGCGCTCCTGCACATCGGCCACCGCCTGGTTGTAGATGCTGGGGCCGATTTCCTCCAGCACATAGCCCAGCAGGGCGCCGGCGGCGATATTGCCGATGGGCTCGTCCATGTTCGCGTCGAAATAGCGCTGGATCGAGTCGATGGCGCGCTGGCGCACATCCTTGGGCAGTTCGATGCTCATGAGTTCCCGGTGCTCCCGCGGTGCAGGCTGAGCCCCGGATTGTGCATGGCGCCCCCGCGGCGGTGCGGGCGCGCGCACAGCGCGCCGTGCATGCCCTCAGGCTATGGACGGCGCATCGCTCGCTATCGATTTCCGGGGCGCAGCTTCTGGTTTCCACCCAGGGCGAGCGCGCCGTCGCGGGCAAGAATCCGCGGGCTAAGATGCCCGCACACCGATTCATTGTCCCGTCTGTCGAGGAGCGTATGAGACAAGTCCTGTCGTCCAAGATTTCCCGCCGTGCCCTGCATGGCCTGCTGGCAAGCAGCCTGGCCCTGGCCTATGGCTTCAATATCGCCCAGGCCGCCACGCCCAAGGACACCCTGGTCCAGGCCTTCGCCTTCGACGACATCATCACCATGGACCCCGCCGAGTCCTTCGAGCTCTCGGCCGGCGAGATCATGGGCAATACCTACGACCGCCTGGTGCGCCTGGATGTGAAGGACCCCTCCCAGCAGGTGGGGGATCTGGCCAAGAGCTGGACCGTCTCGGCCGATGGCAAGACCTTTACCTTCGAGCTCAAGCCCGGCTTGAAATTCGCCTCCGGCAATCCGGTCACAGCGAAGGATGCGGAATATTCGCTGCGCCGCGTGGTGCTGATGAAGTCGCGCTCGGCCTTCATCCTGACCCAGTTCGGCCTGAAGAAGGATGTGGTCAAGGACCGCATCAAGCAGACCGGCCCGCTGAGCCTCACCATCGAGACCGACAAGGCCTATGCCACCACCCTGGTGCTGAACGCCCTGACCGCCGACGTGGCCTCGGTGGTGGACAAGAAGCTGCTGCAGAGCAAGGAAAGCAACGGCGATTTCGGCTATGCCTGGATGAAGACCAATTATGCCGGCTCCGGTCCCTTCAAGATCCGCGACTGGCGCGCCAACGAAATCCTCGTCCTCGAGCGCAACGACAATTATTACGGCGACAAGCCGGCGCTGACCCGCGTCATCTACCGCCATGTGAAGGAAAGCGCGACGCAGCGCCTGATGCTGGAAGCCGGCGACGTCGACGTCGCCCGCAACCTGGAGCCGGGCGACCTCGACGCCGTTTCCAAGAATCCGGAGATGACGACGGCCAGCGCGCCGAAGGGCACGGTCTACTATATCAGCCTCAACCAGAAGAACGAGAACCTCGCCAAGCCCGAGGTGCGCGAGGCTTTCAAGTATCTGGTCGACTACGACGCCATCGGCGCGACGCTCATCAAGGGCATCGGCGAGATCCGCCAGACCTATCAGGCCAAGGGCGTGCTCGGTGCGCTGGATGCGAGCCCCTACAAGCTGGACGTCGCCAAGGCCAAGGAATTGCTGGAGAAGGCCGGCCTGAAGGACGGTCTCTCCGTCACCTTCGACGTGCGCAACACCCAGCCGGTGACCGGCATCGCCGAATCCTTCCAGCAGACGGCCGGCCAGGCCGGCGTAAAGATCGAGATCATCCCCGGCGACGGCAAGCAGACGCTCACCAAGTACCGCGCCCGCAATCACGACATGTATATCGGCCAGTGGGGCATGGATTACTGGGATCCGAACTCCAATGCGGAGGCCTTCACCTCCAACCCCGACAATGGCGACGATGCTTCGGTCAAGACGCTCGCCTGGCGCAATGCCTGGGACATTCCGGAGCTGACGGCCGAGGCGAAGGCCGCGCTTCTTGAGCGTGACGCCGACAAGCGCGCCGAGATGTACAAGAAGCTCCAGCAGGAAGCGCTCGACACCAGCCCCTTCGTCATGATCTTCCAGCAGATCGAAGTGGCCGCCTACCGCAGCAATGTGCAGGGCCTGAAGCTGGGTCCCACCTTCAGCAGCAACTACATGTTCACCGTCTCCAAGAAGTGATGCGCTGAACGGGTTCCTGTCTTGAATTTCCTGCGTGTGAAGCCCGGCGCCAAGGCGCTGGGCAGTTTTCTGCTGACGGTTGCGCTGACCTATCTCGGCCTGCTGGCCGTCACTTTCTTCATCGGCCGCGTTGTGCCGATCGATCCGGTCCTGGCAATCGTCGGCGACCGCGCGCCCGCGCATGTGGTTGCCCGCGTGCGGCAGGAAATGGGCCTCGATCTGCCCTATTACCAGCAGTTCTGGCTTTACATGAAGGGCGTGCTGCAGGGCGATTTCGGCACTTCGGTGCTGACGACCAATCCTGTCATGACCGATATCCGGCGCGTCTTCCCCGCTACCATGGAACTTGCGACCGTCGGCACCGTCATCGGCGCGGCGCTCGGCATTCCGCTCGGCGTGCTCGCGGCCGTCAAGCGCGGCAGCCTTGCCGACCAGGTGGTGCGCATCATCGGCCTCATCGGCTATTCCGTGCCGATCTTCTGGCTGGGCCTGCTGGCGCTCCTCGTCTTCTATGCCCGCCTCGGCTGGGTGTCCGGCCCGGGCCGCATCGACGTCGTCTTCGAATATACCTTCACGCCCGTCACCGGCTTCTTCCTGTTCGACGCGATCTTCAACCGCGACTGGGCCGCCTTCCGCGACATCGTCTCGCACATCATCCTG
Organism: Shinella sp. XGS7; assembly: GCF_020535565.1. NCBI lineage: Bacteria > Pseudomonadati > Pseudomonadota > Alphaproteobacteria > Hyphomicrobiales > Rhizobiaceae > Shinella > Shinella sp. XGS7. Next base: position 1,553,130 of record NZ_CP084758.1, read on the forward strand.
CCCGCCTCGCTGCTCGGCTATTTCTCCATGGCCTATATCAGCCGCATGACGCGCTCCTTCATGCTGAACGAACTCGGCCAGGAATATGTCGTTGCGGCACGCGCGAAGGGCCTGTCGGAAACGCGCATCATCTGGGGCCATGCGCTGCGCAATGCCGCGGTGCCGCTCGTGACCGTGATCGCGCTTTCCTATGCCGGCCTGCTCGAAGGCTCGGTGCTGACGGAGACCGTCTTCGCCTGGCCGGGGCTCGGTCTCTACATCACCAATTCGCTGCAAAATGCCGACATGAATGCGGTGCTCGGCGGCACCATCGTCATCGGTTCCGTCTTCATCGCCATCAACCTTCTTTCCGACGTGCTCTATCGCATGCTCGATCCGCGGACCCGCGCCCGATGAACGCCGCCAAAGAATCCCTTCACGACTGGCTGATGAGCGAGCGGCCCGCCTCGCGCCGCCAGGCCGCGCTGGGCCGGGCCTATGCCGGCTGGCGCACCTTTGCCCGCAACCGCCTGGCCCTGGGCGGACTCATCATCGTGCTGGGCCTGCTCTTCGTGGCGGCCTTTGCCCAGCAGCTCGCGCCCTACCACCCCAGCGTGGGCGACCTCAGCACCACGCGCCTCTTGCCGCCCTCGGGCGCGCACTGGCTCGGCACGGACGATCAGGGACGCGACATTCTCTCGCGCCTCATCTACGGCTCGCGCCTTACCTTGCAGGTCGTGCTGGTGGTGGCGGTGATCGCCGCGCCCATCGGCCTTCTGGTCGGCACGGTCGCCGGCTATGCCGGCGGCTGGGTGGATGCGGCGCTGATGCGCATCACCGACATCTTCCTGGCCTTCCCGCGGCTCGTCCTGGCGCTGGCCTTCGTCGCCGCGCTGGGGCCCGGCATCGACAACGCCATCATCGCCATCGCCATCACCTCCTGGCCGCCCTATGCCCGCATCGCCCGGGCAGAGACGCTGACGGTGCGCAATTCCGACTACATTCTCGCCGTGCAGCTGATGGGCGCCTCGCCCTGGCGCATCGTGCTGCGCCACATCATGCCGCTGTGCCTCTCCTCGGTCATCGTGCGCGTGACGCTCGACATGGCCGGCATCATCCTCACCGCCGCCGGCCTCGGCTTCCTCGGCCTCGGCGCACAGCCGCCGCTGCCCGAATGGGGCGCGATGATCGCCTCCGGCCGCCAGTTCATCCTCGACCAGTGGTGGGTCGCCGCCATGCCGGGCGTTGCCATCTTCATCGTCAGCCTCGGCTTCAACCTGCTGGGCGACGGCTTGCGCGACGCGCTCGATCCGCGGGGGAGCGGCCAGTGAGCGCGCTTCTGACCGTCGAGGACCTCCGCGTCTCCTTCCCGACCCGCACCGGCCTCATCGAGGCGGTGCGCGGCGTCTCCTTCACGCTCGGCCGCGAGCGGCTCGGCATTGTCGGTGAAAGCGGCTCCGGCAAGTCGCAGACCGGCCGCGCCATCATGGGCCTCTCGGCGCCCGAGGCCCGCATCACGGCCCGGCGCCTGGCCTTCAAGGGTCAGGACTTGCTGGCCGCCACGCCCGCCCAGCGCCGGGCCCTGCGCGGTGGCGCCATTGCCATGGTGCTGCAGGACCCCAAGTACTCGCTCAACCCGGTCATGCGCATCGGCGCGCAGATCGAGGAGACCCTGAGCGTGCACACCAAGCTCTCGGCCAAGGCCGCCAGGCAGCGCGTGCTGCAGGCCCTGGCCGATGTGGCCATCAACGATCCCGAGCGGGTCTACGATCTCTATCCGCACGAGGTTTCCGGCGGCATGGGCCAGCGCGTGATGATCGCCATGATGCTGCTTGCCGGCGAGCCGGAGCTGCTGATCGCCGACGAGCCGACCTCGGCCCTCGACGTCACCGTGCAGGCGCAGGTTCTGGAGATCATGGACGAACTGGTGCGCAGGCGTGGCATGGGGCTCATCCTCATCAGCCACGATCTCAACCTCGTCTCGCGCTTCTGCGACCGGGTGCTGGTGATGTATGCCGGCAAGGTGGTGGAGGAAGTGCGCTCCGGTGCCCTGCACGAGGCCAAGCACCCCTACACCCAGGGCCTCCTGAACTGCCTGCCGCGCCTGGGCGAGTCGCGCCATCCCCTGCCCACGCTGGACCGCCAGGAGAGCTGGAAGTTATGAGTCGCCTGGGTATTGAGATTGAAGGCCTGCAGGTGCGCTTCGGCGAGTTCACCGCGGTGCACGAGGCCACCTTCAGCGTGGCGCCGGGCGAGAGCTTCGGCCTGGTGGGCGAGTCGGGCTCCGGCAAGTCCACCATCCTGCGCGCGATCTGCGGCCTGGCGCCGCGCAGCGCCGGCACGGTGAAGCTCGCGGGCGAGGGCGAGCTGCCCGTGCCCGGCAGCGCGGCGTTCCGCCGCCGCGTGCAGATGGTGTTCCAAGACCCCTATGGCTCCCTGCATCCGCGCCAGACGGTCGATAGGCTGCTGCTCGAACCGCTCGCCATCCACGGTTTTGGCGATACGGAAAGCCGCATCGTTCGCGCACTGGATGAGGTAGGCCTCGGCTCGAGCTTCCGCTTCCGCTATTCGCACCAGCTCTCCGGCGGCCAGCGCCAGCGCGTGGCGATTGCTCGTGCGCTCATCCTCGAGCCGTCCATCCTGCTGCTCGACGAGCCGACCTCCGCGCTCGACGCCTCCGTGCAGGCCGAGGTGCTGAACCTGCTCGAACAGCTCCGCTCTGCCCGCAAGCTCACCTTCGTCATGGTGAGCCATGACCTCGCGGTCGTCACCCATATGTGCGATCGGCTGATGGTGATGCAGCAGGGCCGCATGGTGGAGCAGCTCTCGGCCGCCGAGCTGGCCGCCCACCGCGTGCGCGAGGACTACACCCGGAAGCTGATGGAAGCCTCGGTGGGCTTCCGGCGCGCGGCCTGAAGCGGCGCCGGTCGAAAACGGGCCGGCCCGTTCGTTGTCTCCTGATGGCACCATTGCCAGCAACGGAGGCGATCCCATGGCCCTGCAGCTCTTCTATCACCCCTTCTCGTCCTACTGCCAGAAGGCCTTGATCGCCTTCTATGAGAACGGCATCGCGTTCGAGCCCCGCCTGCTGGAGGGGCCGGACAGCCCGGCCGGCCAGGAGCTGGCGCGGCTCTGGCCCCTGCAGCGCTTTCCCCTGCTGCGCGAGGGAGAGCGGACGGTGATGGAGGCCAGCATCATCGTCGAGTACCTGGGCCTGCACCACCCCGGCCCGGTGCGCCTGCTGCCCGCGGATCCCGACCAGGCCCTGTCGGTGCGCATGCTCGACCGGTTCTTCGACAACTACATCTCGACGCCGCAGCAGAAGATCGTCTTCAACGCCATCCGGTCGGAAGCCGACCGCGACCCCTATGGCGTCAATGATGCACGGCAGATGCTGGAGCGCGCCTATGCCTGGCTCGACCGACATATGGCCGGCAAGGAATGGGCGACGGGCGATGCCTTCACGCTCGCCGATTGCGGCGCCGGCCCGTTCCTCTTCTATGCGGACTGGACGCATGCCATCGATCCGGCCTTCGGCAATGTGCATGCCTATCGAAAGCGCCTGCTCGCCCGCCCGTCTTTCGCCCGCGCCGTCGACGAGGGCCGGCCCTTCCGCAAATTCTTCCCGCTCGGCGCGCCCGACCGCGACTGAGCCGCCTGCGGCGCCTCGGGCCGCTGCGCCAGCAGGCGCTTGCGCACCGCGTGGATATTGCTGCGCAGCGCGTAGAGCTCCTCGGCATAGGACAGGGGCACGGTGATGCGGTGGGCCACGCGGTCCAGCTCATCCAGCTCGTCCAGCAGGGCCTCGCGCTCGCCGCTGCCGGTTTCCAGCTTGGCCTCTACCTCGCGCAGGCGCGCGTACCAGCGGAACACGCGCGAGCGCACGCGGAAGGTGTAGAGCGGCGGGATCACGCGCGAGAGCGGCAGCATCAGCACCAGCAGACCGCCGATCACCAGCCACATGCGCTCCAGCAGATTGCCGGCCCAAAAGGGCAGGTAGCGCGCCCAGGCCGGCGGCGTGCCGTTGATGGCGCGGTCGCCCTCGGGGCTGACCGGCAGCTCGCTGGTGCGGGTGTTGGGGAAGTCGCGCGCGCCATTGAACCAGCCGGCCTCGCCGTGCAGGCCCACGGCCGCCTGGGCAAAGAGCTGGCGCAGGGCGGGGTGGGTGTCCTCACGCGCCAGCAGGGCCGTGGTGGTGGCCAGCAGGGGCACGTCGCGCGGCGGCAGGTCGGCCGCCAGGTCCACCACGCCGCGCGGCAGGGTCACGGTGGAGAGAAAGGGCAGGTGGCGGCTGTAGGCCTCGTTCTGCTCGAAGCGCATCAGCGCGATGTTCGGGTCCAGCAGCAGCTCGCGCACCAGGGCCGATTGCGGGGCCGAGATCAGCACTGCCGCGTCGAGCCGGCCCTTGCGCAGGGCCGTGCCGGCGGCGGCCGGCTCCAGATGGCTGAGGCGGAAGTCGGCCGGGCGCAGCTGGTTCAGCGTGAGCAGCTTTTCCATGATCTGGGGCACGCCGCTGCCGTCCAGGTCCACATTCACACGCTTGCCGCGCAGCTGGGCCAGGCGCTGCAGCTCGGGCGCGGGCGCGCCGGCCGCGCGCGGGCCGGCCAGCTCGCGGCGGTAGAACACCCAGATGGCCTCGTAGAACAGGCTGCCCAGGGAGACGATGCCGGCCTCGCCATCGGCCTGCGCATCGGCCATGCCGCCGCGCACAAAGCCCACCTCGGCCCGGCCCTCGCGCAGCAGGGCCAGATCGTCCTGGGCACCCTGGGTGGCGAGCTGCTGCACCGTGATGCGCTCGCGCGCCAGGGCCTTGGCGTAACGCTCGCCGAAATTGGCATAGGCGCTGCCGGCCGGGCCGGTGGCCAGGCGCACCTGGCGCGGCGGCTGCGGGTCCAGCCACCAGTAGGCCGCCACCAGGAGGCCCCCGCCCAGCAGCAGCAGGGGGCCCATGGAGAGCAGCATGTCGCGCAGGTTCTGCAGCAGCAGGCGCAGGCGGCGGGTGGCGTTCCAGTGGGAGAGGGAGGGCATGTCCTGAGGGGCTTTCTTGCGGGGTGTCGGTGCGCTGCCGCAAGCATAGTGGGCGCCGGACCGCCCTCGGCCCACCCCCGGCGCCGGGCCGATGTGCGCCCCCTCAGGTCCGCCGGCTCAGGCCCGCGCCGCTTGCCGCCGCTGGCGGACTCGCCAGCCCAGCAGCATCAGCAGCCCGCTGCCCAGCAGGGCCCAGCTGCCGGGCTCGGGCACGGCGGCCACCCGCAGGTCCACCCCCGGCACGGACTGCACGCTCCACTGGCTCAGGGTCTGGCCGCTGCTGTCCAGCACCTGGCTGATGCCGCCCCAGCGCAGGGTGTGCGAGAAGTCGGCATCGCCGTGATAGTCGATGAAGCCGCCGCCCGCGCCGGCCGTGACGCTCACGGCCACATGCGTCCACATCTGCAGGGAGACCTGGCTCCAGTCCCCGAAGACAAAAGGCACGCGCATCTCCAGGACGCCGCTCACGCCCTGGCCCTTGGTCTGGGTGCCGGCGTAGTTGCTGGCGACATCCAGGCAGTGGTTGGCCCCGTTGCTGCCGCAGTCCAGGGCGCCGAAGCCGCTGCCCCACAGCATCACGTAGGCCCGTCCGCTGGCGCTGCTGCCGTTGTTGCTGCTGTAGAAGCCCGGGTCCAGCACCACGTCGCCGCTCACCAACAAGGGAACCACCATGGTGCCCCGCTGGCCGTGCAGCGCCGGATCGTCGATGAGGAAGGGCACCGTGACCTGGGCGTTGGCATCGGCCAGCGCGTTGGCGCCGTAGTAGCCGGTGTTGGTGCGGGCCCAGGCGCGTCCGAAGGATCGCAGCTTGATGAGGGTGGCGCTGACCTCGCCGATGGCGGTGGCGAACTGCATGGAGCCGAAGCTGCCGTCCGGCGCCCCGGTGAGGTCGGAGGCATCCAGCCGGCCGCTGAGCACCGTGCCGGGAACGCCGACCAGGTCCTGGCGCTGGGTGTCGTGATAGGCCGCGGCATTGAGCCAGAGCTGGCTCTGGCCCGTCGGGGTCTGGGCCTGGGCGGCCAGCGAGCACAGGGCCAGCAGGCCTGGGTTCAGCCAGCGCAGAAGGGGCGAACGGACGTGATGTGTCATGGCGAACATCCTGGGTTCGGCAGGCCCGGAACTGCTGCGGGCCTTGTGTCGGCGCAATGTACTGCCGTCGGGCGCCGCATCGGGCCTGTGTCGGGTGTTCGGGCGACATGGCTTTCTAGGGGGCGGCCCAGCGGCGGGCGCGCAGGCCGACGCCCCTCTGTAACCCCCGTCGGCCTAAGATGCCGGCCATGAGAATCGCCCTGATTGCCCACGACCACAAGAAGAACGCCATGGTGGCCCTGGCCGCCGAGTTCGCCGAGTTTTTGCAGCGCTGCGAGCTGATCGCCACCGGCACTACCGGCGGCCGCCTGCGGGCCGAGGTGGGCCTGAGCCGCGTCGAGTGCGTGCTCTCCGGCCCCCTGGGGGGCGACTTGCAGATCGGCGCGCGCCTGGCGGTGGGCGAGCTGGACGGCGTGATCTTTCTGCGCGACCCCATGACGCCCCAGCCCCACGAGCCCGACATCAACGCCCTGGTGCGCGCCTGCGATGTGCACGATGTGCCCTGCGCCACCAATGTGTCCGGCGCCCGGCTGATGCTGGCGGCCTGGGCGGCGAAGATGCCGGCCTGAGGCTGCGCTGGGGGCAGGAGGGCGGGCAGGCCGCTTGCTCGAAAACCCGCTTTCCCTCGGGCCGCGGCGCGGCACACTGGCCGCATCCCTTCAGGACCCACGCCAGGAGATCACGCCATGCCCCAGCCTCCCATCCTGAATCTCAACGAGGTGCCGCTCACGCCGCGGCCGGCCGAGTTCGCGCCCGAGGGGCCGGCGGCCGAGCAGTTCGCCCTGAGCAGCGCGCCCCTGGGCCGCCAGCTGGGTGCGCGCAAGCTGGGCTACAGCCTGTGCGCCGTGCCGCCGGGCAAGGCGGCCTATCCCTTCCACAGCCACCGCGAGAACGAGGAGATGTTCCTGGTGCTGCGCGGCCGTGGTGAGCTGCGCCTTGGCGAGGCGGTGCATGCGCTGCGCGAGGGCGATGTCGTGGCCTGTCCGCCGGGCGGCCCCGAGACGGCCCACCAGATCCGCAACACCGGGGAGGAGGAACTGCGCTATCTGGCCGTCAGCACCCGGCTCAGCCCGGAGATCTGCGACTACCCGGACAGCGGCAAGTTCGGCGTCTACGCCGATCTGGGCCAGGGCCCGGACGGGCAGCCCGCCTACTTCTACTTCATGGGCCGTGAGGCGCAGATGCTGGACTACTGGGCCGGCGAGGGCGGCAACCCGGGCTGAGCGCCGCGGCCTCAGTCCCGCCCCGCCAGCGCCTTCGCAATCCGGTGCTTGTTGACCGTGGGCTTGGGCACGCGGATGTCGAACCAGCGGCGCACGTCCTCGTCCAGGCCGATGCCATGCATGAAGTTGTAGATGGCCTTCTTGAGCGCGCGGCCCAGGGCGTCGTGGTCCACGCCGGTGGGGTCCACAAAGCCCACATCGTTCTTGGCGAAGGGGCTGTCGGGCAGGGGCAGCAGCTGCACCCCGTATGCCTCGGGGTTCTTGCCCACCGGTGAGTGGACGGTGCAGGCGAAGCGGTGGAAGAAGCCGCTGTGGATGCAGCCGTTCAGGAAGAGCTGGCGCACGTATTCCAGCGCGTCCACCGTGTCCTGCACCGTCTGCGTGGGGAAGCCATACATCAGATAGGCGTGCACCAGGATGCCGGCATCGGCAAAGCCCTTGGTCACGCGCGCCACCTGGTCCACCGACACGCCCTTCTTCATCAGGGCCAGCAGGCGGTCCGAGGCCACCTCCAGCCCGCCCGAGATGGCGATGCAGCCGCTGTCGGCCAGCTGCTGGCACAGCTCGGGCGTGAAGGTCTTCTCGAAGCGGATATTGCCCCACCAGCTGATGGCCGTGCCGCGGCGCTGCAGCTCCTGGGCCAGGGCCTTGAGCGCCTTGGGCGGCGCGGCCTCGTCCACGAAGTGAAAGCCCGTCTGTCCCGTCTCGGCCACGATGGCCTCGATGCGGTCCACCAGCACCTCGGCCGAGGCGGCCTCGTAGCGCGAGATGTAGTCCAGCGAGACATCGCAGAAGCTGCATTTCTTCCAGTAGCAGCCATGCGCCACGGTGAGCTTGTTCCAGCGCCCGTCGCTCCACAGCCGGTTCATGGGGTTGAGCATGTCCAGCAGGGAGAGGTAGCGGTCCAGCGGCAGACCGTCCCAGGTGGGCGTGCCCACCTCATCGAACGGAATGTCGGGCTCGCCGCCGAAGTTGATGTAGCGGACCTCGCCGTCCTCGCGCACAAAGGTGCGCACCAGGCGCTGGCGTGAGCGCTGACCTTGGCAGTGCTCCAGCAGGGCCAGCAGGGGGCGCTCGCCGGCATCCAGGGTGATGTAGTCGATGTGGTCGAAGAGCCGCGGCTCCCGCAGCTCGCGCAGCTCGGTGTTCACGAAGCCGCCGCCCAGCACCGTCACCACGGCCGGGTTCGCCGCCTTGATGCTCTGCGCAATGCGCAGGGCCGCATACACAGCGCCGGGGAAGGGCACCGACAGCAGCACCAGCTGCGGCTGGTGGCGCTCCAGGGCTTCCAGCGTGAGCGCGTGCAGGGTCTGGTCCACCAGATTGGGCGGCGCCGCCAGGGCCTGGGCCAGGGGCTCGAAGGTGGGCTGGGCCGTGGCCAGCTTCTCGGCATAGCGCACGAACTCGAAGCGTTCGTCCACGGCATCGCGCAGCACATCGGCCAGATCGTTCAGATAGAGCGTGGCCAGATGCCGCGCCCGGTCCTGCAGACCCAGGGCGCCAAAGGCCCAGGCCAGCGGGTCCTCGCCCTCCTCATGGCCCAGGTAAGTGTCCAACGTGGCGAAGCGCGCGCCCTCGGGCAGCAGGCCGCGGGTGTTGATGCGGTGGGCCAGGGTGGGGTCCTGGCCCTGCAAGAAGGCGATCACCCGCTCGATGCTGGCCTCATAGCGCGGGTACTCGGCCAGGAAGTGCTGCACCTGGCGGCTGTGGCGCTGCGGCGGCAGGGCCTCGGCCACCTCGCGCAGCCGGGCCAGGCCGGGGCGCGAGAGCAGGCGCAGCACCAGGCCCAGGGCCAGATCCTCCTGCACCGCCGGCACGCCGCGCGAGCGCAGAAAGCCGGTCAGATAGGCGGTGGAGGGATAGGGCGTGTTCAGCTGCGTCATCGGCGGGATGAGGCTGAGCACGCGCGGCGGCGTGGCGGCGGACATGGCGGGGCGGGGAAAGCAGCGAAGCTGGCGCGGGGGAGGGCGCTCATTTTGCCAGGGGGGCCGCGGTCGCGGCCCCGCGTGGGCTTTGCGCCGCCCCGCCTGCCCGCCTTTGCGCGCGCCGTCTTCCTCAGTTTGCGGGACGAACGCCGGCCCGGCCGGGTGCTAGCGTCCCCCGCGGCCATGGTGGCCGCCATGAAAGGTTTGCTATGAAGCGTGTGCTGGCAAAGGTTCTGGTGGCGGGCTCGCTCGCCTGTGCAACGATCATGCTGCCCCTGCAGGCGCGGGCGGGCGACTGGCCCATGATCCAGGGGGACTTCTGGGAGGTCACGGGCGTGGTGCTCAAGGGCGGCGGGGCCATGAGCTACGCCAACTTCCTGGCCACCGCCTGGAAGGCGGATCAGGAACACGCCAAGTCCAAGGGCTGGATCAAGAGCTATATGGTCATGTCCAACGCCTACCCGCGCAAAGGCGAGCCCGACCTCTACCTGGTGGTGGTCACCGAGCGCCTGGCCAGCGGGCCCGAGGCCGAGAAGCGCAACGACGAATACCTGGCCTGGAAGAAGAAGAGCAACGCCCAGCTGGAGAAGGAGTCGGGCGACCGCGCCGAGGTGCGCGAGATCCAGGGCAGCATGCTGCTGCAGGAGCTGCGCTTCAAGTGAGGGCCGCCCGGCTGTCTGCCTGCCGGGGCCGCCCCGGCAGTGCCACCGGGCCTCCTCAGCCCGCCGTCACCGGATACACGCCCTCGCCATGCGGCGCGGCGCGGAAGGCCGGCTGAGCCTCGGCCCAGGCCGAGAGCGCGCTCAGGTTCGGGTGCGCGGCCGCCGGCAGCAGGTCCGTGCCCTGATGCATCTGCTGGCTGAAGTGCCAGACCACCGCGGCCGTCAGGCCCGCATCGTCCAGCTGCTGCGGGCGGCCGGCCAGCTCGGCGTCCAGCAGACGGTAGGCCGTGCGCATCTGCTCGCTCACCCGCGCCAGCCAGGGCTCGTGCAGCTTCTCGGCCGGGCGCACATGGTGCTCGTAGACGATCTGCACGCTCTTCTCGCAGGCCGCCAGGGCCAGGCCCGTCAGGCGCATGGCCTGCGCATCGGCCGGCTGGGACAGCCGCCGCCCGGCCAGGGCCTCGGCATGCAGCAGGATCAGGGTGGAATCCATCAGCACCGTGCCGTCGTCGCAGACCAGGGTGGGCGCCTTCACCACCGGATTGATCTGCCGGAACTCCGCGATGCCGCGAAACACCGAGACCGAGCGGTGCGTGAAGGGCAGGTCCAGCAGCTGCAGCGCCACCGCCACGCGACGCACATAGGGCGAATCCAGCATGCCGATCAGTTCCATGGGGTGAGGCTCCGTGTAGGTTGTTGAGAGCGCGCGCGCGCTCGCGAAAGCGCGGGACGCTGGGCAAGACCCGGCACGCGAGCGCCGGGCCGCATGGGCATAGGATAGGGCCTCGCCGATTCTTGGCCCCATCGCCACGCGCAGGAGTGTTCGCATGCAATACCGTTCCCTGGGCCGCAAGAGCCCGCTGCAGGTCTCGGCCCTGTGCCTGGGCACCATGATGTTTGCCGACCAGACCGCGCTGGCCGAGGCCCGGTCCATCGTGGACCATGCGGCCGAGCATGGCGTGAACTTCATCGACACCGCCGATGTCTACTCCCTGGGCGGCAGCGAGCGCATGGTGGGCGAGCTGCTCCAGGGCCGGCGCCACGACTGGGTGCTGGCCAGCAAGCTGGGCAACAAGATGTCAGATCGCCCCAATGAGCGCGGCTACTCGCGCGCCTGGGTGCAGCGCGAATGCGAGGCCAGCCTGCAGCGCCTGGGCACCGATCACATCGACCTGTACTACCTGCACCGCGACTACCTGGGCCTGGACCTGGAGGAGCCGCTGCGTGCCATCGCGGCGCTCATCGAGCAGGGCAAGATCCGCTACTGGGGCCTGTCCAACTTTCGCGGCTTTCGCATTGCCGAGGCGGTGCAGCTGGCGCGCGCGCTCAATATGCCCGCGCCGGTGGCCTGCCAGCCCTACTACAACCTGCTCAACCGCCAGCCCGAGGTGGAGATCCTGGCCGCCTGCGATCACTTCGGCCTGGGCGTGGTGCCCTACAGCCCCATCGCCCGCGGCGTGCTCTCGGGCAAGTACGCGCCCGGCGCCCAGCCGGGCGAGGGCAGCCGTGCCGGCCGTGGCGACAAGCGGATTCTGGAAACCGAGTTCCGCGCAGAGTCGCTGCAGATCGCGCAGACCCTCAAGGCCCATTGCGAAGCCACCGGCGGCCGCAGCCTGGCCCACTTCGCCACCGCCTGGGTGCTGGCGCACCGCGCCGTGAGCGCCGTCATCGCCGGCCCGCGCACCCTGGCCCAGTGGACCGACTACTTCGGCGCGCTGGACCTCACGATCAGCGCCGAGGACGAAGCCCTGGTGGACCGCCTGGTGCCGCCGGGGCATCCCTCCACGCCGGGGTATCTGGATCCGGCGTATCCGATTGAAGCGAGGCGGGGGTGACGGGCGGGTGGGAAGTGCGGCGAGGTGTTTTGGGTTGGGGTATTGACCGGCAACCGCTAAGGCGCGTGTCGATGGCGGCCAATACCGGGCAGATTTATTCGCTGGGAAGTCCCTGTAGAGGGCTTAGGCGTCGCCTGACAGCAATCCAAGACGCTTCGCTTCAAGATGAGGCGTGTAAGTGACCGGTTCGAACACAACAGAGAAGTCTGACTTGCTACGGCGACCTTGCCAAAGTTGAACTTCCGGGTTCTGGTTCATGGCGATGAGAGCCAAGATCTCGAACGATGCGAAGGCTGCGTCGGGCCCCACATAGATCCCAGTAAGTGCCTGGGCCGGGTATGTGTAGAGGGTGCCCGCCTCATCGTGGATGCAGCGCCACTCCTTTTCGTACTGCCAGTCGAGTGCTTTAGTGCAGTAGAGGTCTAGTACCGCGCTCGAGTCCTCGTCGTCGGTACACAGCAGCGGAAGGATGTCGACCTGCGGCATCTCATCGGTGTACAGAACTTTCCGAGCCTTGGTTAGTGGCGGGTGGTCGCTACGGAACTCCAAGCAGAAGCCTTTGAAGCGTCCGCCATAGTGAGCCCACATCAGGAGGCTGTCGTTCCGCTCAGAGAAGCAGGTTACGCCCCGTTTTGATAGAAAGTCGCTGACTGCTTGCTCCAAGACGCCTTGACCCTGGCGTAGTAGCAGGATGCGCAGACCGGCTACATCGAGGTGCAAAAACTGAGTCCGCACCTGGTCCGGAAGGCCATCTTTTGCGAGGTAGTACCTGCGAATGCGCTCGACATCACTGTCACTTGGTTCCTTGACACTTGGTGACACCGCGCAGTCGTAGGGATCATTGAATCCGCTCGGCGAAGCGAAGTACACGGCATGATTCTTGAGGTTTTCAAGGGATTGCGCCGTGAAGGACTCGTACTTGTATAGGCGAGATGGGAGCGGCATGAGTTGCGACGCCTAACTAGGCTGTCCAGTAACCCATTGCCGACGCGTCACGGACGTTAGCGGGCGGAACGGGAGCTGATTCAGCAGGGGTTTCATTGCGGATGATTGTGGCGCCGACTGCGAGCAACGGCGAGCGCTGCCGAGTCCTGCAGAGGGGGGATTTCTAGACCTTGGTCGCATGGGTATACCTAAGACCTGGACGGTGGCGGTCTGTGCTTGAAGTTGAAAACCGGGGGAGTTGACGCCGTGGCGAATAGATGGGGAATTCCTAGAAACGTAGAAGAGGCGGTCTTGAAGCGCGATGTGCGTTGTGTCTACTGCGGCTGCGAGTTCGGCGAGGAGCGCGCGAGGAAGCGGTCCTGGGAGCACATCATCAACGACGTCCATATCGCGACGCTCGAAAACATCGCGCTGTGCTGCATTGGCTGCAATGCCTCGAAAGGTGCGAAGCTGCTCACGCAATGGCTTGCGTCCCCAGGCGCGCGGCGCCGGGGGATTACGGAATCGACCTTGGCGGACGTCGTGCTGGCGGCGCTCAATGCGGCAAACTGATTGCCTTCTGCAGAGTCGTCTATTGGCCCTCAACGCCCCGTGACATCACCCCTGCCCACAGCATCCCCCGCCGGTCTCAGCAGCGCCGAAGCCGCAGCCCGCCTGGCGCGTGACGGGCCCAACGAGCTGCCCGCCGCCGCGCGGGACGGGGTGCTGCAGCTGCTGGGCGAGTTGCTGCGCGAGCCCATGTTCCTGCTGCTGCTGGCCTGCGGGCTCATCTATCTGCTGCTGGGCGATGTGCATGAGGCCCTGATGCTGCTGGGCTTTGTGCTGCTGGTCATCGTGATGACCTTGGTGCAGAAGCGGCGCAGCCAGTCGGCGCTGGCCGCCCTGCGCGATCTCTCCAGCCCGCGCGCCCTGGTGCTGCGCGACGGCCGGCCGCAGCGGGTGCCGGGCCAGAGCCTGGTGTGCGGCGATGTGGTTCTGCTGGCCGAGGGCGACCGTGTGCCCGCGGACATCGAGCTGCTGGAGTCCAGCTACCTGAGCGTGGACGAGTCCCTGCTGACCGGCGAGTCGCTGCCCGTGCTCAAGCGCGCCCGCAGCCCGGACCCGGAGCGGCCCGCGCCGGCGGTGCAAGCGGCGGGCGCGGTGGGCGCGCCGGGCGTGCCGAGCGATGCGGCTACCGCGGACGCCAGCACCCCGCCCTGGTTGTGCTGTGCGGGCTCGCTCATCACCCAGGGCACGGCGCGCGGCTGCGTGGTGGCCACGGGGCCGCGCAGTGCCCTGGGGCGCATCGGCGCCTCGCTGAGCGCCATGGCGGTGGACGAGCACACGCCCATACAGCGCGAGACCGCCCGCATCGTGCGGCGCGTGGCCCTGGCCGGCGGCGCGCTGGCGGCGCTGCTGGCCCTGGGCTGGGCCCTGAGCCGGGGCGATGCCCTGGGCGGCCTGCTGGCCGGCCTGACCCTGGCCATGGCCATCCTGCCGGAGGAGCTGCCGGTGGTGCTGACCATCTTTCTGGCCCTGGGGGCCTGGCGCCTGTCGCGGGTGCAGGTGCTGACCCGGCGCATCGCCGCCGTGGAGCTGCTGGGCGCCACCACGGTGCTGTGCGTGGACAAGACCGGCACGCTCACGCGCAACGAGATGGCGCTGCGCGCGCTGTGGGTGGAGCCCCCCTCGCCCGAGGGCCAGGGCCTGTTCACCCTGGGGCAGCAGCCGGTGGGCGCCATGGGCCATGGTTTCCATCCGGTGCTGGAGTACGCCCTGCTGGCCAGCCACCGCCGCGCCTTCGACCCCATGGAGCAGGCCATTGCCGGCGCGGCCCGGCACTGGCTGCAGGGTTCGGAGCATCTGCACGGGGACTGGAGCCTGGTGTCGGACTACCCGCTCACGCGCGAGCAGCTGGCCATGTCGCGGGTCTGGCGCTCGCCGGACCGGCGCGAGCTGCTGGTGGCGGCCAAGGGGGCGCCCGAGGCCATCGTGGATCTGTGCCATCTGCCGGCCGCGCGGCGCGAGCGCATTGCCGCCCAGGTGGCGGAGCTGGCCGCCCAGGGCCTGCGCGTGCTGGGCGTGGCACGGGCGGTGTTTGCCGCCGCGCCGCCGCTGCCGGCCATCCAGCACGACTTCGACTTCGAGTTCGTGGGCCTGCTGGCCCTGGAAGACCCGCTGCGGCCCGATGTGCCGGCGGCTCTGGCCGAGTGCCGGGCCGCGGGCATACGCGTGGCCATGATCACGGGCGACCATCCGGCCACGGCCCTGGCGATTGCGCGCCAGGCGGGCCTGGACCTGTCGGGCGGTCACCTCAGCGGGGCCGAGCTGGACACCCTGGACGAGGCCGCGCTGCGCGAGCGGGTGGCGCGCACCCAGGTCTTTTGCCGCGTGCGGCCCGAGCAGAAGCTGCGCCTGGTGCAGGCGCTGCAGGCGCGGGGCGAGGTGGTGGCCATGACGGGCGATGGCGTCAACGACGCGCCGGCCCTGCGCGCCGCGCATATCGGCGTGGCCATGGGCGGGCGCGGCACCGATGTGGCCCGCGAGGCCGCCGACCTGGTGCTGCTGGACGACGGCTTCGGCTCCCTGCTTACCACCATTCGCTACGGGCGGCGAGTGTTTGCCAATCTGCGCAAGGCCCTGGTCTTTGTGCTGGCCGCCCACCTGCCCATCATCGGCCTGGCGCTGGCGCCCCTGCTGATGGGCTGGCCCCTGATCCTGATGCCGGCCCATATCCTGTTCTTGCAGCTGCTCATCGATCCGGCCTGTTCGGTGGTCTTCGAGGCCCAGGCCCTGGAGCCCGGCGCCATGCGCAAGCCGCCGCGCCGGCCCGAGGCTCGGCTCTTCGATGCGGGCCTGCTGCGCCTGGGCCTGCTGCAGGGCCTGGGCCTGCTGGGCGCGGTGCTGCTGGCCTATGGTCTGGCCCCGGCCTGGAGTGCGGCGCCCGAGGCCGGGCGCACGGCGGCCTTTGCGGTGCTGCTGCTGGGCAATCTGGGCCTGATTCAGGCCAACCGCCGCTGGGCGGGCGGCGGGGCGCCGGCCGAGGCGGCCAACCCGGCCTTCCGCGTGATCGCCCTGGGTGCCCTGCTGCTGCTGGGCCTGGCCCTGGGTCTGCCGCCGCTGGCGGCCCTGTTCAAGTTCGCCCCGCCCACGCCGGCCCTGCTGGGCGGGGTGTCCGTGCTGGCCCTGCTGGTGTGGGCCTGGTGCGCCGCCGTGGTGGCGCTGCTGCGCAGGCGGCAGGGGCTGGCCGCTTGAACATCAGTAATGCGGCGGCAACTCCTCCCGCAGGCTCCGCACCGTTGCCCCACCCCCATCCCCCGAGCCCTGCTGATGTTTCAGGTCCTGCAGCTGCCGGGCCAGCAGCTCGATGTGCTGCTGCTGGCGGGCCACGATCTCGTTGAGGTGGTCCACCAGGTCTTCGGCAAAGCTGGCCTTGATCTCCAGCTCGGTCACGCGCTGCTCCAGCTGCGCCAGCGGCGACTCGGGGCTGTGTTGTTCGGGGGGCTGCGGCTTCTCGGTCGTCATGCCGGTATTGGACCGCAGAAGCGCGGGCCGGCGTGAACAAGTGCACGGCGGCTGGCCGGGGCACCGCCGTGGCGCCCCTAGCATCGCGGCCACCATGAAACTGATCATTTACATCTTCGGCGCCATCCTGATCTGCAGCCTGCTGGGCGCCCTGGTGGCCAACCGCGCCATGAAGACGGCCCTGCTGGTGGCCACGGGCGCGCTCTCGCTCTACGGCATCTTCAGGCTGGTGGGCTGAGGCCGCGCGGCCTCGGCACCGGCCTTGGCATCCCTCAGCCGCCCGCGATTACGCCGCAGCCCACGCGGGCGCCGCCGCCGCCCAGGGGCGCGGGATGGTCGGCATGGTTGTCGCCGCCGGCATGGACCATCAGGGCGCGGCCCTGGACCTCGGCCAGGCGCTTGAGGCGCGGGGCCAGCACGGGCTGCTGGGCGCGGCCTTCGCCGTCCACGTACAGCGGCGGCAGATCGCCCAGATGGTTGTCATCGCGCCAGGGCTCGCCATGCTTTTTGCTGCCGCTGGGGTCGTAGTGGCCGCCGGCCGCCAGGGCGGGCACGAGCTGGCCGTTCTGCTCGGCCGGCGCGCAGCTGGGCTTCTCGTGCACATGAAAGCCGTGCAGGCCCGGCGCCAGGCCGCTGAGTGCGGGGTAGAAGGCCAGGCCGTAGGCCGTTTCCACAATGCGCACCTGGCCCAGCGGGGTCTCGGCGCTCTCGGCCGCGGTGCTGGCGGTCTTGAGCGCCACGGTCATTTCGGCGGCCCGGACAGGGGGGCTCACCAGGGCGAGGGTGGCGAGCAGCGCCGTGGCGCCGAGGACGGTGGTGGACCTGGGATGGGAACGCATGGCGGTACTCCTTGGCTGCGTTTCGGGAAACAAGCGAGGCGGAAGAGAGGCGGTGTGTCTGGTGCTTGTGCCGCCATTCTTGCGAGCCGGGTCGCGTGCGTCCGTCCTGCAGCTTGGGGATGGCCGTCCCCTGCCCGGGGTTCAAGGCGTAGCGTCGGGTGGCAGCAGCAGCGCCTTTCCCATGAAGACGGCCCTGCTGGTGGCCACGGGCGCGCTCTCGCTCTACGGCATCTTCAGGCTGGTGGGCTGAGCCGGCCTGCACCGTGTTGACCCGAGCGAAGCGCCAGGGCACGCGTCAGCCGGGCTCTGGACGCGTGGGCATTCGGCGCTGTCCCCTGTAGCCGGGGCAGGCGAGGTGAGTCTCTTTGAAGGCCTGCACAATGCGCGGCACGAGTCAGCCCAGAGTGTCTGGGCACGGGCCTGAACATCAGGGAGGGAGCTTATGAAGAAGATCCTTTTGCTCGCTTCGGCGGGCCTCGTCAGTCTGGGTGCCCAGGCGCAGCACGGCATATCGTCCAGTGCAAGCTGTGGCTCTTTGATCTCCAGTTCTCCGACGGCCTGCCAACGAGACGTGGGCGCGGCCAGGGATTCGGCCAAGGCTTTTGCCGACTTCGGCGTGCTCCGCGCCTATGCCCAGGCCGAACAGCTTGCAGCCTTGCCGGGAGGCTCGAGCTCCTTCGCGACGGCCACGGCGCGCTTTTACGACACGGTGACCATCTCATCGCCGAATCTGGCGGGTCAGTCGGGAAGTGTCACCTTCCGCATGCCGGTGGACTACAGCTTCACCACGTATCTCGACGGCGGCTTGGTCAGCACGGCCACCCTGGCCGGACGTGTGGCCATCGGTGCCTCGTCCAGGCCGCAGGAACTGAACAATTCGCGGCTCAATGTCGAGGTGCGGCACACATCGGCGGGCCAGGTCCTCACGCGCAGTGAAACCGAGAAGCCCGGCACGGACCGCAACAACGGCATCATCGAGCTCAATTACAGCTTTGTGTTCGGTGTGCC
Organism: Shinella sp. XGS7; assembly: GCF_020535565.1. Taxonomy (NCBI): domain Bacteria; kingdom Pseudomonadati; phylum Pseudomonadota; class Alphaproteobacteria; order Hyphomicrobiales; family Rhizobiaceae; genus Shinella; species Shinella sp. XGS7. The sequence continues at coordinate 1,571,167 of NZ_CP084758.1, forward strand.
ATTCCAGCTGAATGCATCTCTAGATGCCACCGCGACGGCGGCCGGCGTCAAGGCCGGTGCCACGATGAACGCTTACCAGTCCGCAATCTGGGGCGGCGTGGCTTCCTTGAGCAACGCGGCTGGCCAGGCGGTGCCCTACAGCATGAGTTCGTCCTCGGGTTTTGACTACCGGCTGCCCTACGCGGCGCCGGTACCAGAGCCCTCGACATGGCTGCTGCTGGCGGCGGGGCTGGGTGTGCTGCCGATGTGCCGCCGCCGTTACGGCGTTGCGGCGCGCAGCGCCTTTTCCATGAAGACGCTGTAAGGGTCTTCGGGGTAGTCGCCAAAAGGGCCGCGGCGCTGGTAGCCGCAGGCGGCGTAGAGCGCCAGGGCCTCGGTCTGGTAGGGGCCGGTTTCCAGGCGCATGAAGGCGCAGCCGGCGGCCCGGGCCTCGGCTTCCAGCCGGGCCAGCAGGCGGCGTGCCAGGCCCTGGCCGCGTGCGCTGGGGTGCACGAACATGCGCTTGAGCTCGCCGTGCTCCGTGCCCAGCAGCACGGCGCCGCAGCCCAGGGCCGGGCCCGGGGCGCCGTCGCGCTCTTCCGCCGCGCGGGCCACGGCAAAACGCACCTGGGGCGCCATCAGGCCGGCCAGGTCCAGGGCGTAGATGCTCTCGGGTGGGTAGAGCGTGCGCTGGTAGGCGTCCAGCTCGGCAATGAGCTGCAGGATCTCGGGCTGGTCGGGGGACTCGAGCCGGATGCGGATGAGGGGCGGGTTCGTCATGGGGCTCAGGCAAGCAAGAGCTTTGCCAGGGCGGCCAGATCGGCGGCCTGCCAGTCCACCGGGGCGCCGGGCTCGGTCTCGCCACGGCCTGGGCCATGCTCGTCGGGCCGGGCGATGAAGGCGGTGGCCAGGCCGGCCGCGGCAGCGGCCACCAGATCGCTGCCATGGGCGGCCACCATCAGCACCTGGGCGGGCGCCATGTCCAGGGCCGCGGCGGCGGCCAGGTAGACGCCGGGCTTGGGCTTGTAGTCCCGGGCAATCTCGGCGCCCAGGATGGCGTCCCAGTGCCAGCCGTTGTGGCGGGCCAGGCGGGCCATCAGGGAGATATTGCCGTTGGAGCAGGGCGCCAGCAGATAGCCGCCCGCGCGCAGGCGCTGCAGGGCGGGGCCCACCTCAGGCCAGGCGTCCAGCCGGTGCCAGGCGGTGTTCAGGCGCTGGCGCCGGGCCTCGTCCACCAGGGCACCCCAGGGCTGGCGGGCCAGCACGATATCCAGATTGCGGCGGTGCAGGGCATCGAGCCGGGTGTAGGGCAGCTGGCCGCTGCGCACCGCCTCCATGGCACCCTGGTATTCGCCGCGCCAGGCGTCGGCAAAGGCCAGCCAGTCGGTGTCGGGCGGGACCAGCGCGGCCAGGTGCTGGCGGGCTTCGCGGGCGACAGAACTGCGCCAGTCCACCAGGGTGCCGAACACATCGAACACCAGGGCCTGGATCTCACGGGGCTGGGGCATGGGCGGCGCTCCGGCTGCAAGGATGGGCCGGCCAGGATAGGGCCAATCGGCCGCCCGCCATCTTTAACTTGCGAAACACAAGCCTGACCGTGCGGCAATCGCCGCTTCAGCCGCGGCGGCGACAGTGGCCCTCAGTACTCCGCGATCTCCAGCGATCCCCGCGCCGATGAGGAGCCTGCCATGAGCCCGTCGCCCCAGCCGCCCGCCACACACCGCGATGCCCGCCCCGCCCCGGACGCTGCCCGCCTGAGCCGGGTGGAAGCCCTGCTGCGCCGGGCCGAGCCCTTTGCCCCACCGCCGCACGACGCCCGCCGCGAGGCCTGGCTGGGCCTGCTGCCCCTGGGCGTGGCCCTGCTGGGCTTTGCCTTCGCCCTGGTTTGAGGCGGCGGCCCTGGGCGCGTCTGGAGCGGCCGCTCTAGGGCCGGGGCGAGCGTGAATTCTCCGCAGGGTCCTGCGCGCACATGTAAGCGCGAAGGCCGGGCTTGCGCCGCGACGGGTTCGTAACAGGTAGTATCCCGGTCTGCGGCTGGATACCCTTTGGCCGCGATGAACACGGCACACCCGGTCTGAAAAGCGGGGTCGCAAAGCCACCGGTCTACAGCCCCGACAACAGCGGGTCATGACAGCGGGGTTGCCGGGCGCGGCCTGCCGAGCGTCCGTTCTTGCGCGCCCGCGCCGGGCCCCTCGCGAAGTCCCGCGCCCGCGCGCTCCATGAACGTCACGCCCTCCCTCCCGCTCAGCGACCAACCGTCGCCGCCGCCGGCTGCCCGCCCGCGGCGCTTCAGCGGCCGCCATCTGATGCGCCAGATCCTGGCGCCGGTGCTGGTGGTGATGCTGGCCATCGCGCTGCTGCTGGGCCTCTCGGCCCGCCAGCAGTACCAGCGCGCCGAGCAGGCCCAGGGCCTGGAGATCCGCCGTCAGGCCCAGAGCCTGTGGCTGCGCCTGGCCGAGGACGAGGGCCGCCGCCTGCGCTGGCTGGCCCAGCAGGCGCGCGAGAACCCGGCCCTGCAGCGCGCCATGCGCGCGGGCGACCGCGCGGCCCTGCAGGCCGCGGCGCGCGCCGAGTTCGGCACCATGCGCAATGAGTCGGGCCTGAGCCATCTGAGCTTCATCAGCCCGCGCCGCCAGACCCTGCTGCGCCTGCACGATCCCGATCGCAGCGGCGACTTCGTCAGCCGCCCGGTGCTGGCCGAGGCTCAGCGTCTGGACGCCCCGGTGGAGGGCTGGGAGCTGGCCTCCACCGGCGTGCCGGTGCTGCGCCATGTCTCGCCCTGGCGGGTGGACGGCCAGCTCATCGGCTATGTGGAGCTGGGCACCGAGCTGGGCTGGTTTGCCCGCCGCCTGGGCGATCTGCTCTCGCTGGAGGTGATTGCCGCCCTGCACAAGCGCCAGGGCGATGCCCAGGCCTTTGCCCGCGGCAAGCAGCTGCTGGGCCTGGCCGGCAACTGGGATGAGCATGCCCAGCTGGTGCTGCTGCACAACAGCCTGCCCGGCCTGCCCCCGGGCCTGCTAGGCCCCTGGGAGCAGCTGGCGGCCCAGGGTGAGGACCCCGGCCTGCTGGAGCTGGTGGGCGGCCAGGGCAGCGATGCGCGCAGCTGGCTGGTGAGCCTGCTACCGGTGCACGACCGCCAGGGCCGCGCCCTGGCCTCGCTGGCTCTGCTGGACGACATCAGCGCCAGCCGTGCCGCCGCGGCGCGGCGCTGGGCCTGGCTGGGCGGCATCTCGGCCCTGCTGATGCTGGCCCTGGTGGCGGGGCTGTACTGGCGGGTGCGGCATGTGGCGCACACGCTCTCGCATGCCGACCGCGCCCTGCGCGCCAATGATCAGCGCTTTCAGGACTTCGCCAACGGCGCCCTGGACTGGTGGTTCTGGGAGCTGGATGCGCAGCTGCGCTTCACCTATGTCTCGCCCAATAGCGAGCCCGTGACCGGCCGCCCGGTGGCCCTGATCCTGGGTCGCACCCTGCCCGAGCTGCTGCAGGACCGCGGCATCCCCGTCGCGGCCCAGCTGCAGGCCCTGGCCCTGCGCCAGCCCCTGCAGCAGCTGGAGTTCCCGCTGGAACAGGTGGACGGCGAGACGCGCTGGATCAAGGTGAGCGGCCTGCCGGTGTTTGCCGAGGACGGCGAGTTCCTGGGCTACCGCGGCACCGGCAACAACATCACCGCGCGCAAGCAGGCCGAGCTGGAGCTGCGCCTGGCGGCCACCGCCTTCGAGGCGCAGGAGGGCATGTTCATCACCGATGCGCAGCGCCGCATCCTGCGGGTGAACAAGGCCTTCAGCCAGATCACCGGCTTCAGCGCCGAGGAGACCCTGGGCCAGACCCCGGCCCTGCTGAGCTCGGGCCGCTACCCGGCCAGCTATATCGACGAGATTGCTGCCACCGTGGAGCGCCTGGGGCGCTGGGAGGGCGAGATCCTGAGCCGGCGCAAGAGCGGCGAGATCTACCCGCAACGCCTGACCCTCTCGGCGGTGCGCGATGCCGACGGGCGGCTCAGCCACTGCGTGGGCCTGTTCAGCGACATCACCGAGCGCAAGGCGGCCGAGGCCGAGATCCAGCGCCTGGCCTTCTACGACCCGCTCACCGGCCTGCCCAACCGCCGCCTGCTGCTGGACCGCCTGCAGCGCGCCGTGGCCGCGGCCCAGCGCGGCGACCGCCACGGTGCCCTGCTGCTGATCGACCTGGACAACTTCAAGACCCTGAACGACACCCAGGGCCACGATATGGGCGATCTGCTGCTCAAGCAGGTGGCCGGCCGCCTGCTGCCCTGCGTGCGCAAGAGCGACACGGTGGCGCGCCTGGGCGGCGACGAGTTCGTCATCATCCTGGACGAGCTCAGCGAGGACGGCCCCAGCGCCGCGGCCGAGGCCGAGCTGGTGGGCGGCAAGCTGCTCAAGTGCCTGACCGAGGTCTACGAGCTGCCGGAGATGGAGCATCACAGCACGGCCAGCATCGGCATCGCGCTCTTCGGGCCCGATTGCCAGGGGCTGGAAGAGCTGATGAAGCAGGCCGACCTGGCCATGTACCAGAGCAAGGCGGCGGGTCGCAATGCGATCCGCTTCTTCGACCCCGCCATGCAGCGCGCCGCCAGCGAGCGCGCGCGCCTGGACGCCGAGATCCGCCGCGGCCTGCAGCGCGGCGAGTTCCGCCTCTTCTTCCAGGCCCAGGTGGACCAGCATGGCACGCTCACCGGCGCCGAGGCCCTGCTGCGCTGGCAGCATCCGGAGCGCGGCCTGGTGCCGCCCAGCGAGTTCATCGGCGCGGCCGAGCAGAGCGGCCTGATCCTGCCCCTGGGTCAGTGGGTGCTGGACGCCGCCTGCCGCCAGCTGGCGAGCTGGGCCCTGCAGCCCGAGACGGCGCGGCTGAACCTGTCCATCAATGTCTCGGCGCGCCAGTTCCAGCAGGCCGACTTCGTGACCCTGGTGCAGCGCGCGCTGGCGCGCAGCGGCGCGCCCTCACAGCGCCTGAAGCTGGAGCTCACCGAGAGCCTGCTGATGGACGATGTGGAGGGCGTGATCGCCAAGATGTGCTCGCTGCAGGCCTGCGGCGTGGGCTTTGCGCTGGACGACTTCGGCATCGGCTACTCCTCGCTGAACTATCTGCGCCGCCTGCCGCTGGAGCAGCTCAAGATCGATCAGAGCTTTGTGCGCAATGTGCTGACGCACAAGCACGACGCCGCCATCGTGCGCACCATCGTGGCCCTGGCCCAGAGCCTGGGTCTGGAGGTGCTGGCCGAGGGCGTGGAGACCGAGGCCCAGCGCGACTTCCTGCTCAGCCAGGGTTGCGCCGCCCACCAGGGCTATCTCTTCAGTCAGCCGGTGCCGCTGGCGGAGTTTGAGCGTCTGACATCAGCTCGATCAGCTGCTTGACGAAGTCCAGCGCCTCCTCGGGCGTGCCGAAGTAGTACTCGCCGCCCAGGTCGGCGGCGTCGCCGTCCGGCCCGATATGCACCACGCTCCAGCCCTCGGCCCCGCCGCCGATGGCGCAGACGCCGAAGCTGCCCGGCGCCAGCTCGCGCGCGCTGCCGCCGGTGACGAAGATGTCGCGGCCAAGATGGGAGTGGTAGCGTTTCACGTCAAGTCCTTGGCCAGAGGGCCCAGAGGCGCAGCGGCGCCTTCATGCGCCCGGCCTGGGTCTCGGCCTCGGCGCCCCAGCCCCAGAAGAAGTCGGCCCGCACCGCGCCCACGATGGCGCTGCCGGTGTCCTGGGCCATCACCAGGCGGCGCAGCGGCGCGCCGGCCGTGGAGAGGCCGCCGTCCAGCCACAGCGGCGTGCCATAGGGCACGCTGGCGCGGTCCACCGCGATGGAGCGGCCCGGCGTGAGCGGCACGCCCTGGGCGCCGCGCGGCCCCTGCTCGGGGTCAGGCAAGGGCTCCTCGCGGAAGAAGACATAGCGCGGGTTCTGCCACAGCAGCTCCTGCAGGCGGCCGGGGTTGCGGCGCGCCCAGTCCTTGATCTGGGGCCAGGAGGCCTCGCCGGGGCGCAGCTCGCCGCGCTCGATCAGCAGCTTGCCGATGGACTGGTAGGGCTGCTCGTTGTGGCCGGCAAAAGCCAGGCGCTTGAGCACCGGTGGCGCGCCCTCGCTCTCGCGCACCCGCACCCGGCCCGAGCCCTGGATCTGCACCACCAGGGCGTCCAGCGGGTCTTCGATATAGAGCAGCTCCTGGGCGCGCAGGCGCTCGCGCTGCTCGGTCTCGATCTGCTGGCGGCTGAAGTAGGGGCGGCGCCGGTTCAGGTCGGGCGGGGCGGCGTGCAGGGGCACGCGGTAGCCGCCTCCGGGGCGACGCTGGGCGTCCAGCAGGGGCTCGAAGTAGCCGGTCAGCAGGCCCTGGCTCTCGCCTTCCAGGCTTTCGACGCGATAGGGCTGCAGGTGCTTGATCAGCCAGAGATGGGCTTCCAGATCGTCGGCCGGGGCCTGGCGCGCGGCGCGGGCGCAGAGCTCGGCCCAGCCCGGCGCCGGGCGCTGGCAGCCGCGCAGCAGGGCGGGCCAGAGCTCGCTGGCGCGGTCCTCGCCCCAGCCGGGCAGCTCGTTCCAGTCCACCGCCACCCAGCGCGAGCGCTCGCGCTGCAGCACCTGGCGGGCCGCGCCGGTCGGGGTGGTGGCCGCGGTGGTGGCCGGGGCCTGGGCCGCGGGCGGCTGCGGTCGGGCCGAGGGCGGCAGTTGGGCCGGATCGGGCGGCAGGGGCGTGGTGGAGCAGGCGGCCAGCAGGCCTAGAATCGCCGCCGCCAGCAGGCCAAGCGAGGAGCGCTGAGACATCATGGGAATTCTGTTGCTGGAGGCTTTGGGCGCGCTGGCGCTGCTGGTCTTCATTGTCTGGTGGACGATGTTCTCGGGCCGCAAGGGCGGCGAGCGCCCTCGCGACGAGGATCAGGAGCCTAGGGCTTAGGCACCTCGGCCTCGGTGCGGCGCGGCGGCAGGAAGAAGCTGCGCGGCTGCTCGCGCAGGCGCCGCCAGATGGCCCCGGTGACGCGTGCCCGGTCAGCCAGCTGGATGCCGCGCGAGCGCAGCGCCACCTTGAAGGCCAGCAGGAAGCTCACCGTGAGGTTGAGCAGGCCGGTCAGCGGGATGGCGGCCACGCACCACCAGAACTCGGGCTGGCGCAGCACGCCCCAGCCCAGGGCGCCGGCCGCAGCCGCGATCTGGCCGGTGGACAGGGTGACGTGGCGCACCTCGATGGGCAGGGCGAAGAAGCCCAAGAGAGCCGGCACCAGGCCCAGCATCATGCCCAGCGAGACATTGGCCGCCAGGCCCGAGATATTGCTGCGCCACCACTGGGCCCAGCGCTGGGCGCGCTGTGCGCCCAGGCGGGCCACGATGCGCGGGTTCCAGGCGATGGCCGCGTCCAGGCGGTAGAACACAAACCAGTTCTCCACCCAGCCCGCGATCAGGCTGGAGGCGAAGAGCAGCACGCCGGTGAAGGCGGCAAAGAAGACCGTGGGGCCCAGCAGGGTGAGTGAGTGCAGCACATGCTCGGCATCCTTCACGCCCACCAGGGGCGCGCCGAAGCTCAGCCAGGCCAGCAGCTGCACGATCAGCACCACGGGCGCCACCAGGGCCAGATTGCCCACGATGCCCGCCATCTGCGAGCGCAGCAGATGGGCCACCTCGTCCACGAAGTCGTCCAGGCCTTCGTCGTCGCCGATGTCGCGCAGCTTGGCCGCCATGGCCGGCGCGGTCATGGCGGGCTGCTTGGTGGCCACGGTCCAGTGCAGCAGATGGATGAGCACAAAGCTCAGCGCGTAGTTGGCGCCGGCCCAGAAGCCGGCCCAGAAGGCCGAGAGCGAGAGCGCCATCACCGCAAATTTCGCGAAGGTGGTGCCCGCGATCACCAGGCCGCCGCCGGCGGCGCGGCGCAGCATGTCGCGGTACTCGGCGCCGCTGCGGGTGATGTAGTGCTCGCCGGTCTCGGCGCTGCGCTCGGCCACCTTGCGCGCCAGCAGGGAGTAGTGGCGGGCGAAGAGGGTGCGCAGGCTGCGCCGGGCCTGGACCACGTCCACCAGGCTGGCGGCCAGGCGCAGCAGCTCGCGCTGCGGCTGCTCGGAGACCAGGCAGTCCAGCAGGGCCTCGGCGCGGCGCAGGCGCGCCAGCAGCTGCTCCACCTCGAACATGATGTCCACCGAGACGCCGTAGTCCTCCAGATGGCGCGGCACGCTCTCGGCCGCCTGTCGGCAGCGGTCCAGCAGGGCGCGCAGGTACTGCAGGGCGGGGCGCAGGGCGGCGGCGTCATCGGCCAGCAAGGCCTCGCCGAAGCGCTCGGTGGCGCCGGGCAGCTGGGCAAAGGGCTGTTGACCCAGCAGGCTTTCGTCCATGCGCAGGCGCAGCGGGCCCGAGAGGCCGGCGGCATGCACCGCGCCGGTGAGCATGGTCAGGCCGTTGAGCATGGGCCGGCGCCAGACGCCGGTGCCGGGCAGGGCGCGGTCGAACAGGGCGCCCAGTCGCTCCAGCAGGGCATCGTCCATGGCGGCCAGCCAGCTGGCGTCCTCGGCCTCGGGGAAGAGCAGGCTGAAGAGCTCGCCCAGCTCGCGCGTGTCCACGGTGTCAGGCAGCAGGCGCTGGCGCAGGCGGTGCAGCACCTCGCTCCACAGCGCCATGCGCGGGGCAAAGCCCACATCGGCAAACAGGCCCTCGGCCCGCACGTCCTGCCACACCGAGCCCAGCACGGCGACAAAGCGCTCGGCATGCTCGGGGTTGCGCTCCAGCATGTTCAGCAGATGCTTGAGGCGCAGCAGGGGCAGGGGGCGGCCGGGCTCTGAGCCCTCTTCATTGCGGCTGGCCGGATGGCGCAGCCATTCCAGCAGGCGCACCAGCCAGAGATTGCGGGCGGCCAGTTCGGCGCGGGGATCGGCGGCGTTGAGCAGGGCCGTGAGGTCCCAGCCGCGGCGGCCCTGCTTGTCTCGGGAGCTGCCGCGCATCAGTGCAGCAGGCCCTGGTCGGCCAGGGCGAACTCGGGCACCGGCGCGTAGAAGACCTCGGCCTGCTCGCTCACGCACAGGAAGCGGCCGCTCATGCTGCCCTGCGGCGTGGCGATCTGGGCCCAGGAGCTGTACTGGAAACGCTCGCCCGGGGTGAGGTAGGGCTGGTGGCCCACGACCGCCAGGCCGTTGACCTCCTGCACCTGGCCCTTGGCGTCGGTGATGGTCCAGTGCCGGGCGATCAGCTGGGCGGCCACATCGCCGGTGTTCTCGATGGTGATGGTGTAGCTGTAGGCGAACAGGCCCCGTTCGGGATCGGTTTGCTCGGGCAGGGGCTGCACGACAGCACTGCAACGGAATTGCGCTTGAGCCATGGCGCATTCTATGAGCAGGCAGGCGCTATGCTGCGCGGCGGCGCGGTGCGGCTCGATGCAGCGGCCCGGCGACCGACAAGAACAAGCGATGCCTGAAGAATGAGCTGTCATCTGCCTCGGCGCCATGCCCTGGCCCTGGCCGGCCTGTGCCTGCCGGGGCTGCTGCGCGCCCGCACCGTCGCGCCCTCCAGCCTGGCGGCCAGCCCCGTGGCGCCGGCGGAGCCCGCGCTCTGGCTGCGCACCGCGGCCCAGGCGGGGGCACCGGCCAAGTACGCCGAGGCTGGCCAGCGCCGCCCGGGCCTGTGCGCCGAGCTGCTGCAGGCGGTGGAACGCAGCGACCCGGGCCTGCGCTTCAGCGGCCAGGAGCAGTTTCTGCCCCTGCGCCGCGTGGAGCGCATGCTGGGGCAGCAGGAGATCGATGTGTTCTTCTGCCTGATCCGCTCGGCCGAGCGCCAGCGCCAGTGGGACTACCTGCCCGTGCCCCTGTACCGCGTGCGCCACCGCGTGGTGCTGCGCCTGGAGGATCGCCACGAGATCCTGGGCTGGCCCGAGCTGCGCGCGCTCTCGCGGCGCAAGCCGGTGCTGGTGGCCCAGGGCTCGGTGCTGGCCCAGACCCTGGCCCAGGCCCAGGTGAGCTACAGCCAGGCGCCGCGCGGCGATGCCGAGGCCCTGCGCATGCTGCTGCTGGGGCGGGCCGACGCGGTGTATGCGCAAGACATGGCCCTGGCCCCGCTGCTGGAGCAACCCGAGTTTGCCGGCCGCCTGCGCCTGGCGGAGGTGGTGCTGCAGGAGGATGAGCAGTGGGTGGCCGTGGCCCGTGGCCTGCCGCCGGCACCGCGGCAGCGCCTGCTGCGCGCCCTGCAGACCCTGGAGCGCGAGGGCGGGCTGCGCGCCCTGGCCGAGCGCTACCGCCCGCGTTTTGCCGGCAAGCCGTGACCGAGGAGAACCCGATGACGCAAGAAACCCTGTTCCTGCCCCATGACGGACGCCCGCGCTGCCGCTGGTGCGCCGCCGCGGCGGACTGGCCGCCCTATCTGCACTATCACGACACCGAGTGGGGCTTCCCGGTGGCGCAGGACCGGCGCCTCTTCGAGAAGATCTGCCTCGAAGGCTTCCAGTCGGGCCTCTCCTGGCTCACCATCCTGCGCAAGCGCGAGGCCTTCCGCGCCGCCTTCGCCGGTTTCGATTTCGACCGGGTCGCGACCTTCGGCCCGGCCGATGTGCAGCGCCTGCTGCAGGATGCCGGCATCGTGCGCCACCGCGGCAAGATCGAGGCCGTGATCCACAACGCCCGTTGCGCCCAGGCCCTGCGCGTCGAGCAGGGCTCGCTGGCGGCCTATATCTGGTCCTTCGAGCCGGCGCCCGAGCAGCAGGCCGCGCACCGCAACCAGACCGAGTCGCCCGCCTCGCAGGCCCTCTCCAAGGACCTGAAAAAGCGCGGCTGGAAGTTCGTGGGCCCCACCACCATGCATGCGTTCCTGCAGTCCATGGGCCTGATCAACGACCATGCCGCCGGCTGCGTGATCCATGCCGAGGTGGCCCGGGCGCGCGCTAGCTTCGTGCCGCCGCGCCGCCCGAGTCCCTAGAATTCGGCACTTCCTTCCGTCGCACCGAGCCCCTGCCATGAGCACCAGCCACCGCATCGCCCCCAGCATCCTCTCCGCCGACTTCGCCCGCCTGGGCGAGGAGGTCCGCAATGTGCTGGCGGCCGGCGCCGACTGGGTGCATTTCGACGTGATGGACAACCATTACGTGCCCAACCTCACCTTCGGACCCATGGTCTGCGAGGCCCTGAAGAAGCATGCCGTCAAGCCCGATGGCACGCCCGCGCCCATCGATGTGCACCTGATGGTGCAGCCGGTCGACGTCCTGGCCCAGGCCTTCTGCCGCGCCGGCGCCGATCTGGTGAGCTTTCACCCCGAGGCCAGCGCCCATGTGGACCGCACCCTGCAGCTGATCAAGGGCGAGGGCAAGCAGGCCGGTCTGGTCTTCAACCCCGCCAGCTCCCTGGAGGTGCTGGAATGGGTGATCGACAAGGTGGACCTGGTGCTCATCATGAGCGTGAACCCCGGCTTTGGCGGCCAGAGCTTCATCCCCAGCGCGCTGAAGAAGCTGGAGGCCGCGCGCAAGATCATCGACAAGAGCGGCCGCGACATCCGCCTGGAGATCGATGGCGGCGTCAAGGTGGAGAACATCCGCGAGATCGCCGATGCCGGCGCCGACACCTTTGTGGCCGGCTCCGCCATCTTCGGCAAGCCCGACTACAAGGCCGTGATCGACGCCATGCGCGCCGAGCTGGCGCGCTAGCCTCGCCACCGGATCGCCGCGCGCCATGCGCTTTCAGCTGGGTGACTGGGCGGTTGATCCGGACAGCAACAGCCTGAGCCGTGCGGGCGCGCGCCGCCAGGTGGAGCCGCGCGCCATGCAGGTGCTGCAGGCCCTGGCCGCCGAGCCCGGCGAGGTGCTCAGCGCCGAGCAGCTGCTGCAGCGCTGCTGGCCCGAGGTGCCGGCGGGCGACAACCCGGTGCACAAGACCGTGGCCCAGCTGCGCCGGGCCCTGGACGATAGCGCCACCGAGCCGCGCTATATCGAGACCATACGCAAGCGCGGCTACCGCCTGCTGGCGCCGGTGCGTGCGGGCGAGGGCGGCAGCCTGCGTTCGCGCCAGGGCGGCTGGCGCGGTGGCTCACCCTTTCGCGGCCTGCAGGCCTTCGACGCCCGCCATGCCGAGGTCTTCTTCGGCCGCGAGTCCGCCCTGCAGCAGCTGCTGGCGGCGGTGCAGGCGCGCCGCGCCGCGCAGCGCGCCTTCGTGTTGCTGCTGGGGCCCAGCGGCTCGGGCAAGACCTCCCTGGTGCTGGCCGGCCTGTTTCCGGCCCTGCAAGGGCTGTCGCAGACCCAGCTGGACCTGGGCGATCTGGGCGAGCAGGCGCCGCTGACGGCCCTGGGTGCGGCCCTGCTGGACTGGGAGCGCGAGGGCCGCGGCCTCTTCCCCGGCGCCAGTGCCGAGTCCCTGGCGCGCAGCCTGGACGAGCAGCCCACCGCCGTGCTGGCCGAGCTGGCCGCGGCCCGCACCGGCCAGACCGCGCCTTTGCTGCTCTTCGTGGACCGGCTGGAGGCCCTCTTTGTGGCCCCGGGCCTGGACGCGGCCGCGCGCGAGCGCTTCTGCACCGCCCTGCAGGCCCTGGCCGACAGCGGCCATGTGATCGTGCTGGCGGCCTGCCGCAATGACTTCTACCCGCGCCTGTCCGAGCATGCCCTGCTGATGCGCGACAAGGCGGCCGGCGCCCATGTGGACCTGGGCCCGCCCACGCGCGCCGAGATCGCGCAGATGATCCGCCTGCCGGCGCGCGCCGCCGGCCTGAGCTTTGGCAGCGACGGCGCCAGCGGCGTGCGCCTGGACGACCAGCTCTGCGATGACGCCGCCGCCAGCCCCGATGCCCTGCCCCTGCTGCAGTACACGCTGGAGGAGCTGTACCGGCGCCGCGACCCGCATGGGGTGCTGCGTTATGAGGCCTACCGCGAGCTGGGCGGGCTGGAAGGCGCCATCGGCCAGCGGGCCGAGGCCCAGATCGAGGCCCTGCTGCCCATCCAGCAGGCGGCCCTGCCTCAGGTGCTGGCCCTGCTGGTGCAGTCGGCGGGGGAGGGCGAGGCGCTCACCGGGCGGCGGGCGCTGTGGCGCGAGCTGGCCAGCCCGGCCGAGCGCGAGCTGGTGCAGGCCCTGGTGGATGCCCGCCTGCTGGTGAGCGATCTGGCCGAGGGCCAGCAGGCGGGTTTCCGGGTGGCGCACGAGGCCATTCTGCGGCGCTGGCCGCGGGTGACGGAATGGATTGCCGCACACCGGCAGGCCCTGCAGCTGCGCGCACGCCTGCAGGCCCAGGTGCAGCGCTGGGAGGCCGAGGGCCGCGCCGCCGAGTTCCTGCTGCCCAAGGGCCGGCAACTGGCCGAGGCCCTGGACCTGCTGGCGCAGACCGCGCCGGGCCTGGGGGCGGCGGAGCGCGACTTCGTGCTGGCCTCGCAGCGCCGCGCGGCGCGGGGCGACCGCCTGCGCCTGGGCGCCATCGTCACCCTGGCCCTGCTGCTGGCCCTGGCCCTGGCCCAAGCCTGGCGGGCCGAGCAGGCCGAGCGCCTGGCCCTGCGCCGCAGCGCCGAGGCCGAGGACCTGCTGGGCTATCTGCTGGGCGAGTTCGCCGACAAGCTGCGTCCCATCGGCCGCCTGGAGCTGCTGGACAGCGTGGGCGGCAAGGCCCTGAGCCATCTGGCCGAGGGCGCCGCGGACAGCAGCCCCCAGGGCCGCTTGCAGCGCGCCCAGGCCCTCACCGTGATCGGCGAGGTGCGTGTGTCCAAGCGCGAGCTGGATGCGGCCCTGGCGCCCCTGCAGCGCGCCCGCGAACTGCTGGCCCAGGACGAGCCGCCGCCCCAGCTGCTGGGGCGCTGGCGCAAGGCCCAGGGCACGGCCGCCTTCTGGCAGGGGCACGCCTTCTACACCCTGCGCCGTTTCCAGCCCGCCCGCGAGGCCTGGGAGGCCTACCGCCAGCATGCCGGCCAGTGGCTGGCGCAGGCGCCCGGCGAGGCCGACGCCCTGGCCGAGCTCTCCTTTGCCGAGAACAGCCTCGGCACCCTGCTGCTGGACACCGGCGACCTGCCCGGGGCGGTGCGGCAGTTCCGCGCCTCCATCGCGCTCAAGGAGCAGGCCCTGGCTCTCAAGCCGGACGATCTGGCCCTGCGCGCCTGGTGGGTCAACAGCCTGACCTGGCTGGGCACGGCCCTGCAGCAGCAGGGCGAGTTCGACGCGGCCCGCACCCTGTTTGCGGAAGGGCTGCCGGCCATCGTCGCGGCGCGCCAGCGCGCGCCCAATGATCTGGAGTGGCTGGACGGCGAGGCCATGGCCCGGGTCTGGCTGGGCCAGGCCTGGCAGCGCCTGGGCCGGCCCGAGGCGGCGCGTGCCGAGCTCCAGCAGGCCCTGGGCCTGTTCGGCCAGCTCTTGCGCCAGGAGCCGGACAACCGCAAATGGCGCCTGGGCCGGGCCCGGGCCGAGTTGCTGCTGATCGGCCCGCAGCCCGGTGCCATCGCCGCGGGGCGGCTGCGCGAGCTGCTGGATGAGCTGGGCCAGGCCGGCCGCGGCGCCAGCGCCTCGGCCGCCGCGCGCCGCCTGCCCCAGCGCAGCCAGACCACCTTGGCCCTGGCCCAGGCTCTGCAGGCCCAGGGGCAGGGCGAAGCGGCTCAGCCCCTGCTGGATGCGCTGCAGCAGGACCTGGACCGGGCGCTGCAGACCCAGCCTGAGGATCTGCGCCTGCACAACGAACGGGCCCGGGTCCGCCTGGCCCTGGCCGGTCTGCTGCGACCGGGCGCGCCGGAGCGGGCTCGGGCCCAATGCGCCCAGGTGGCGGCCGATCTGGAGAAACTACGCCCCTTGCTCCGGGTTCATTTCGAGATGACCGAATCCTGGGTCCAGGCATATTCATGTCTGGAGCAGGGAGAGAAAACACAAGCCGAGCGTCGCTGGCTGGCCGAGAAACTGTCCGGCAAGCCCACCTAGAACGGTGCCGACCGCGCGGTTCCGCATCCCTGAATCCACCATCATCAACCGTTGGAAAGGGATGTGATCCATGTCTACGAATACCTTCTACGTCAAAGGCCAGGTCGACGCGAGCGGCAATTTCGCCGAGGCCGCCTATTACCTGGATGCGGCCTGCACCCAGGTGGCGCCCCAACCCCTGCGCATTCCCAAGACCGCCGGCGTCTGCCGTTTTGTGCAGAGCAGCGAATCCACCCTGGTGCTGGTCGGCGCGGTCTTCAAGACCCTGGGCCAGCCTCCCGGGTTGAACAACCAGAACTTCGCCGCCAGCAATGACGAGTCGGTGGTGGGCATTCCCATGCCCACCGAGGTGATCGTCACCAAGGGCGTGGTGCTGCTCTTCTCCAGCCCGGGCGTGGTGGACTCTCTCTATCCCACCACCGACCCCGAGGTGAAGAACGACGAGCAGTGAGGCGGACACCCGTCGGGTCCCGATTCGGCGGGGTAACGCGGTGGATGGCGGCAAAAGGAAGCGAGATGCCGAAATGATGCTGCTCTCAACCGAATGTGATCCGCGGCTGATCCGACCTTGATCCGCAGCTGCAACCAAGCTGCTTTCACTCTGACGCCGGCCTGCGCCTGTGGCGCTGGGCCGGCCCCCCACCTTCCGGAAGCTTTCCGGAAGGTGTCTTCCCCGGCCGCTCCCTAGAGTGGCATCCCAGACGGCCGGGCTGGCCGGTCGATGGCGCAGGCGTCGGTCGCCTGCGCTCCAGTCCACGAGGGAATAAGGGGGATTCATGCAGCAGCCTATTGCGACACCAAATGCGCCGGTCCGCATCAGCACCGGGCGGGTATTCCTGGTGAGCGAAATTCTGAAAGACCTGCGCAGCCAGAAACTGCAAAGCCAGGAGGAAATGGCTTTCGCCTGCAGTGATCAGAAAATTCGGGTCTCGATTGCCTCCATCAAGCGCGCGGAAACCGGAAAGCCCGTGATCTATCGCGTGGCCCGCGAGCTGGCCCGCTATTTCGAGGTGCCGGTTCAAACCCTGATCCGGCCCGCGGTGATACCCGCGGAGGGTGCGCCCAGAAATCCGAACTGATACCAATGAGATGCCTGTCGCGGCCCATGCCCGCCGCGACACTCCTCTTGCTCAGGGACTGCGGCGACAAGCGAAGAAGCACGGACAAGGGACTGGGCCGCAGCAGCTCCCCCGTTTTGGCAGGGCCCGACTCCGGTCGGGTCCTTTTTCTTTTTCGGGGACAAGCCCGGGGCCGCGTCCGCGGTCCGCTTCCCTATGATGGCGACGCCATGAATGCCACCAGCTTTTCACCTGCCGCCCTGCTCCTGGTTTGCACCGCCAATATCTGCCGCTCGCCCATGGCGGAGGCGGTGATCAAGGCCCAGGGCCTGTTCGCGCGGGTGGAGTCGGCTGGGGTGCATGCCGGGCCTCGCGGCGAGCCGGTGGATCCGCGCGCCGCCCGGGTGCTGGCCAAGCGCGGCTACGAGCTGGGCCGGCGTTGGCGCTCCCGCCCCCTGCCACTGGATCAGCTGGAGCAGTTCGATCTGGTGCTGGCCATGGAGCAGGAGCATCTGGACTGGTTGCGCGAGCGCTGCCCCGCGCATCTGCACGGCCGCCTGCACCTGCTGATGGACTTTGTGCCCGGCCGCGCTGGTGACGAGGTGCCCGACCCCTACTACGGCAGCGAGCAGGGTTTCGAGAACGTGCTGGCCTTGCTGGAGCAGGGCGCGGCGGGTCTGCGCCAGGCCCTGCAGCGCGGACTGTTGCAGCCGGCCTGAATCGGGGCCCTCCCCGCTACGCAAGCCCTCAGCCAGGGCTTAAGCTTGGCCGATGCAGATCCGCACCAAGCTGGCAGTTCACCTGGCGGTGCAGACCGCCCTGGCGACGCTCTTGGTGCTGGCGCTGAGTCTGGTGGCCCGGACCTACCGGGCGCAGTCGGGCCTGCAGGCCGAGGCGCTCGAGCTGCAGACCCTGCTGCTGGAACTGCAGCACGGGGGCGAGGCGCAGAGCCTGATGGCGCGTCTTTACGTGCAGCGCCCGGAGGCCCGGCTGGCGGACTATCACGCCCAGATCCTGGGGCTGCGCGAGGGCCGGCTGCCGCGCCCGCCGCTTTACGGGCCAGGCTTTTGGGACTCGCGGCTGGCCCACCCCGAGCTGGGCGCCTTCTCCAGCGGTGAGCCCGTGGCCCTGCTGGTGCGCCTGCGCGGCGCGGGGTTGCAGGCTTCGGAGTTGCCCGGCCTGGATGCCATCGTGCAGCGGCTCGACGCTCAGCTCGCCCTGGAGCGCCGCGCCATGGGGCTGGCCGAGCTGGGCACTGCCGCGGCCCTGCGCGAGGCCCAGGCGCAGCTGCATGGCGACGACTATCTGCGCCTGCGCGCCGCTGTGGCCGAGCCGGTGCTGCGCCTGCAGCAGCAGATCACCCAGCGCCACACCGAGGCCCAGGGGGATTTGCAGCGCCAGCTGCGGCACTACACCCTGCTGGCGGGCCTGCCGCTGCTGCTGATGGTGGCGCAATCGCTCTGGGTGGCACGCCGGCTTGACCGCTCTGTGCGCTACCCCCTGACCGTGCTGCGCGACTGGGCCAATGCGGTGCGGGCCGGGCGCATGGATCAGCGCACCGCGCTCAAGACGGACAACGAGTTCGGCGAGCTCTCGGTGGTGATTGACGAGATGACCGCCTCAGTGGAGCGCAGCCTGGCCGAGCTGCGCGAGGAGGTGCAGCGCCGCACCCGGGCCGAGGAGGCGGTGCAGCATCTGGCCAATCACGATGCGCTGACCGGCCTGCCCTCGCTGCGCCTGCTGCATGACCGGCTGGACCGGGCCCTGGCGCGTGCCGAGCGCCAGCAGGAGCAACTGGCCCTGCTCTTCATCGACCTCAATGGCTTCAAGCCCGTGAACGACCGCTACGGCCATGAATCGGGCGATATGGTGCTCAAGGTGGTGGGCCAGCGCCTGGCCAGCGCGCTGCGCGAGTCCGATACCGTGGGCCGGGTGGGCGGCGATGAGTTCGTGGCCATCCTGGTGGATGTGGCGGGCCGCGAGGCCGCCGAGCAGGTGCGCATCAAGCTCGAGACCCTGGTGCGCCAGCCCATCTACCTGCCCGCGCCCAAGGTGGTGGTGCAGGTCTCGGCGGCCATGGGCCTGGCCCTCTATCCCGAGATGGCGCGCGATGCGGCCGGTCTGCTGCGCCTGGCCGACCAGGCCATGTACGCCCGCAAGGCCGAGCAGAAGCGCGCCATGGGCCTCGGCGGACGCGACGCGCCGCCGCAGCCGCTGGATCTGTCCTGAGGGGCAGCGTGCTCAGTCGGCCGCAGCGCCCTCGCCATGGCCGCTCATGCGCGTGGCGCTGACCGGCCGCAGGTCCGGCCCCTGGCCGCTGAAGCGGTCCAGCGCCAGGTAGATGACCGGGGTGATGTAGAGCGTCACCGCCTGCGACAGGATCAGGCCGCCCACCACGGCCAGGCCCAGGGGCTGGCGCAGCTCGGCCCCGGCGCCCAGGCCCATGGCGATGGGCAGGGCGCCCATCAGGGCCGCCAGCGTGGTCATCATGATGGGACGGAAGCGCAGCACGCAGGCCTCGCGTATGGCCTCGCTGGGGCTCATGCCGCCGTGGCGCTGCGCGTCCAGCGCGAAGTCGATCATCATGATCGCGTTCTTCTTCACGATGCCGATCAGCATCAGGATGCCGATGGTGGCGATGATGGTCAGCTCCATGCCGAAGAGCTGCAGGGTGATCAGCGCGCCCACCGCCGCCGAGGGCAGGCCGGCCAGGATGGTCAGCGGGTGGATATAGCTCTCGTAGAGCACGCCCAGCAGCACATAGATCACGGCCACGGCCAGGCCGATCAGCAGCAGCTGGCCGCCCTGGGAGTCCTGGAAGACCGCGGCGTCGCCGCCATAGCTGGTGATGATGGAGGCGGGCAGCTTGATCTCGCGGGCATAGGCCTCCAGCCGCGCCGTGGCATCGCCCAGGGGCACATCGGGCGCGAGGTTGAAGGAGAGGGTGATGGCCTGCAGCTGGCCCTGGTGGTTCACCGCCGTGGGGCCCAGGCCGCGCTGCACCGTGGCGAAGGCCGAGAGCGGCACCTGGGTGCCGCCCGTGCCGCGCAGATAGATCTTGCTGAAGGCGTCCTCGCTGAGCCGGTCGGCCTCGCTGGCTTCCATGATCACCTGGTAGGTGTTGCTCTCGGCATAGATGCTGGAGACCTGGCGCTCGCCAAAGGCGTTGTAGAGCGCGCTGCGCAGGTCCTGCATCTGCACGCCCAGCAGGTTGGCGCGCTCGCGGTCGATCAGCAGATTGGCCTGCAGGCCGCGCAGCTGGCTGTCGCTGGTGACGTCGCGGAACAGGGCGTCGCCGCGCAGCTTCTCCTGCAGGCGCTGGGCCCAGGTGTTGAGCTCGCCGGCCGAGACCGACTGCAAGGTGTACTGGTAGCGGCTCTTGCTCTGGCGGCCGCCCAGGCGCAGGTTCTGCACCGGCTGCATATAGACGGCGATGCCCGGCACCTGGCGCAGCTCGCGGCGCAGGTTCTCCAGCACCTGCTTCATCACGGGGCGCTCGCTGCGCGGCTTGAGGTTGATGAAGAGTCGGCCGGTGTTGACATTGCCGCCGCCTCCGCCCCCGCCCACGCTGGCCGAGACGCTGGCCACCGCGGCGTTCTTCTGCACGATGGCGGCCACGCGCTCCTGCAGCACCGTCATGGCGGCGAAGGAGATGTCTTCCGAGGCCTCGGTGGTGGCCTGGATCTGGCCGATGTCCTCCTCGGGGAAGAAGCCCTTGGGGATGGCCAGATAGAGCCAGACGGTGGCGGCGAAGCTGGCCAGGGCCACGGCCAGCACGGCTTTGCGGTGGCGCAGGGCCAGATCGAGGCTGCGCGCATAGGCGTTCAGCAGGCGCGTGAAGCCGGCCTCGAAGACGCGGCCCAGCGCGTTTTCCTGCACCGCGTGATGCGGCTTGAGAAAGCGGCTGCAGAGCATGGGCACCAGGGTCAGCGAGACCGCGGCCGAGACCAGGATGGACAGGGACACCACCACCGCGAACTCGTGGAAGAGCAGGCCGATCACGCCGGGCATGAAGAAGATGGGGATCAGCACCGCCACCAGGGAGATGGAGATGGAGAGGATGGTGAAGGCCATCTCGCGCGCGCCGCGGATGGCGGCGGCGAAGGGCTCCATGCCGTCCTCCACATGGCGGTGGATGTTCTCCAGCACCACGATGGCGTCGTCCACCACGAGGCCCGTCGCCAGGGTGATGCCCAGCAGGGAGATGTTGTCCAGGCTGTAGCCCAGGGCGAAGAGCAGGGTCAGGGCGCCGATCAGGGAGATGGGCAGGGAGAGCGTGGGGATCAGCGTCGCCACCATGCGGCGCAGGAAGAGGAAGATCACCAGCACCACCAGGGCCACGGTCAGGGCCAGGGTGAAGTACACATCGTGCAGGGATTCGCGGATGGAGAGGGAGCGGTCGTTGAGCGTGCTCATCTCCACCGAGGCGGGCAGCTGGGCCGCAAAGCGCGGCAGCATGGCCTTCACCGCATCCACCACCTGCACGGTGTTGGCATCGGGCTGGCGCTGCACGGCCAGCACGATGGAGCGCTCGCCATTGAAGCTGGAGAAGCTCTTGGAGGTCTCGTAGCTGTCCTGCACCTCGGCCACATCGCGCAGAAAGACCGGCGCGCCAATGCGCGTGGCCACCGTGATGGCGCCGAACTCGGCGGCATTGCGCAGCTGGCGGTTGGCCTGGATGGTGAGGGTCTGGCGCGTGCCGTCCAGCACGCCCACGGGCGTGTTGGCATTGGCCGTGCGGATGGCGTTCTGCAGCTCGTCCAGCGTGATATTGCGCTGGTTCAGCAGCTCGGTGCGCACCTTGACGCGCACCGCGTAGCGCTTCTGCCCGTAGATGGAGACCTGGGCCACGCCGTTGATGGTGGACAGGGCCGGCGTGATCAGGTTCTCGGCAAAGTCATTGAGCTCGGAGAGATTGATCGAGGGCGAGGTCAGGGCCACCAGCAGCACCGGCGCATCGGCCGGATTCACCTTGCGGTAGCTGGGCGGCGAGGTCATCTCGGTGGGCAGGGCGCGCAGCGAGCGGAACAGCGCCGCCTGCACATCCACCGCCGCGGCGTCGATATCGCGCGAGGGGTCGAACTCCAGGGT
The DNA here is from genome assembly GCF_020535565.1 of Shinella sp. XGS7. Taxonomy (NCBI): domain Bacteria; kingdom Pseudomonadati; phylum Pseudomonadota; class Alphaproteobacteria; order Hyphomicrobiales; family Rhizobiaceae; genus Shinella; species Shinella sp. XGS7. The sequence goes on from NZ_CP084758.1 coordinate 1,592,124, forward strand.
CAGCGAGGTGGAGCCCAGGGTGCTGGTGGAGGAGATGGTGGCCAGGCCGGCAATGGTGGAGAACTGCTTTTCCAGCGGCAGGGCCACCGAGGAGGCCATGGTCTCCGGGCTGGCGCCCGGCAGGCTGGCCGAGACGTTGATGATGGGGGTGTTGTAGGAGGGCAGGGCCGCCACGGGGATCTTGCCCCAGGCCGCCAGGCCGGCAATGACCAGGGCGATGTTCAGCAGCACGGTCATCACCGGCCGCCGGATGAAGAGCTCGGTGAGGTTCATGCTGCCGAGGCTCCGGAGGCGGCGCGGCGCGGCGCGCTGGCCGCGGGATTCACCGCCGCGGGCTGGGTGCGCACCGAGCCGCCGGGGCGCAGGTTCTGCTTGCCGTCCAGCACCACGGTGGCGCCGGCTTCGATGCCTTCCACCACGGCCAGCTCGCCAAAGGGGTAGCGCAGCTGCACGGGCTTGAGCTCCACCTTGTTGTCGGCGCCCACCACATAGACCGAGCGCTCGGTGCCGCGCAGGATGATGGCGGCCTGCGGGATGACCACCGCGTCCCGGATGTCGCGCAGCTTCATGCGCACCCGCACATACTGGCCGGGCCAGAGCTGCTGCTGCTCGTTGGCGAACTCGGCCTTGAGCTTGAGGGTGCCGGTGCTGGCGTCCACCAGGTTGTCGATGAAGACCACGCGGCCGCGCTGGCCGGGGCTGGCATTCGCGTTTGCGCCCCCGCGCCGTGCTTCGGGCGGCAGGGCCTCGGCACTCAGGACCTCGCCGCTGCGGCTGGCCGCCAGCAGGGTGGCCAGCTGGGTCTCGGGTACGACGAAGCTCACCGCGATGGGGTCGATCTGGGCAATGCTCACCAGGGGTAGCGCGCTGGTGTTGGCCTGCACCAGACTGCCTGGGTGCACATTCACCGCGCCGGCCCGGCCGCCGAAGGGCGCGCGGATCTCGTTGTAGGACAGAGCCACCTGGGCGGCCTGCACGGCGGCCTCGTCCGCGGCCGCCAGGGCGCGGCCCGCTTCCAGATTGGCCAGGGCCGTGTCCACCGCATTGCGGGCCACGAAGTTCTGCGCCAGCAGCTCCTGGGCGCGGCGGTACTGGCGTTCCAGATCGGCCAGGCTGGCGCGGTCGCGGGCCAGCTGGGCGCGGGCCTTGTCCAGATTGGCGCGGTCGGCCCGGTCGTCAAAGCGGAACAGCAGCTGGCCCTTGCGCACCGTGTCGCCGTCCTTGATCAGCACCTCGCGCACGGTGCTGGTGGTCTGGGCCCGTACATCCACCTGGTTGAGCGCGGTGACGGTGCCGCTGGCCTCGATCATCACCGGCACATCGCGGCGCTGGGCCTGGACCACGCCCACCGCCTGTACCCCGCCGCCGGCCCGGCTGGCCGCGGCGGCCGGCGCGGCCGCGCCCTCGGCGCCAGACCCCCGCCCCTTGGCCCACCACCAGGCACCGACGGCCAGGGCGAGAAGAACGAGGACGGACAGGGCGAGGGGCTGGCGGCGCATGCGGGCGGCTCTTTCTGGCGTTCGAACGTGACAAAGCCCCCGGGCTTGGGGGCTTTGTGAAGCTTAAGCCGGCCGCTTGTGCCTTTTGTTGCGCGCCGGTTAAGCGTTTTCCTGCATGGTGTCTGCCGCGCCCGTCCGTGAACAAATGGGCTGGCGGATCAGGCCGCCAGGGCCAGGGCCAGCCGCGTGCCGGCCCGGGCGTTGTGTTTGACCAGGGCGATATTGGTGGCCAGGCTGCGGCCCTCGGTGAGCGCCTTGATGCGGGCCAGCAGATAGGGCGTGACGGCCTTGCCCGCAATGCCTTGCGCCGCGGCTTCGCCCAGGGCCTGCTCGGTGATGGCGTCGATCTCGGCGCGCGGCATGGCGGCCTCGGCCGGCACTGGGTTGGAGATCACCACGCCGCCGGCCAGGCCCAGCGTCCACTTGGTCTGCAGGAAGCGGGCCTGCTCGGCGGGCTCGTCGATGCGGAAATCGGCCTTGAAGCCGGAGTCCGGCGTGTAGAAGGCGGCGAAGTTCTCCTGGCCGATGGCCAGCACCGGCACGCCATGGGTCTCGAGGTATTCCAGGGTCAGGCCGATGTCGAGGATCGCCTTGGCGCCGGCGCAGATGACGATGACGCCCGTGCGGGCCAGCTCGTCGAGGTCGGCGGAAATGTCGAAGGTCTGCTCGGCGCCGCGGTGCACGCCGCCGATGCCGCCCGTGGCGAAGACCTTGATGCCGGCGCGGGCGGCGCCGATCATCGTCGCTGCGACCGTGGTGGCGCCGATCTTGCGAGCCGCCAGGGCATAGGGCAGGTCGCGGCGGCTGATCTTCAGGGCCTCGGGCGAGCAGCCCAGCAGCTCCAGCTCCTCGGGCGTCAGGCCCACGCGGATCTTGCCGTCCAGCAGGGCGATGGTGGCGGGCACGGCACCCCCGGCGCGGATGATGTCCTCCACCTCGCGCGCGGTCTGCACATTCTGCGGATAGGGCATGCCGTGCGAAATGATGGTGGATTCCAGGGCCACGATGGGGCGGCCGGCGGCGCGGGCGGCGGCCACCTCGGGCGAGTAGGCGATGAAGTCTTGCATGGCGGGTTCCTCAGGAATGGGTGGGGGCGGCGAGCCACTCGGGGCTCAGCGCGGGGTGAACGGTGGCATCGGTCTGCAGGGTCAGGGCGGAGAGCCGCTGGCCCAGGCGGCAGGCCTCGCCCAGGGCTTCGGGCTCGCGCTGCAGCACGGCGGCCACGCCGGCGGCAAAGGCATCGCCCGCGCCGGTCACGTCGCGCACCGCCTCCACCGGCGCGGCGGCCAGGGCGTGCAGGGCCGGGCCCTCGCTGTAGAGCAGGCCGGCCGCGCCGCGCGTGACCACCAGCTGGCGCAGGCCGCGCGCCTGCAGGCGCTGCCAGGCGTGCTGGAAATCCGCCTCGCTCGCCAGCGGCGTGCCCACCAGGGCGGCCAGCTCGCCGGCATTGAGCAAGAGGGTCTGCAGGCCATGAAGATCGGCGGGCAGGCGGGCCATCTTGGGCGCGGAGACGGCCACGGCCAGCAGCGGCCGCCCCTGGGCACGGGCCTCGGCCAGCAGCAGGGCCACGCTCTCGGCGCCCAGGTTCAGATCGAAGAGGGTGAGGGCGGCGCCGGCCCGCAGCGGCGCGCTCTGGCGCAGAAAGCCGGGGTCCAGGGCCTCGACCACCGACATCTCGGCCAGGCCCAGCACCATGGCGCCTTGCGGGTCCAGCACGGCGGTGTAGCTGCCGGTGGCCTGGCCGGGCAGGCGCAGGCAGCCGCCCACGTCCACGCCCAGGCGCTGCAGCCCGTCCAGCAGGGTCTGGCCTGCGGCGTCCTCGCCCACGGCGCTGAGCAGGCGCACCGGCAGGCCCAGGCGTGCCAGGTTCTCGGCCACATTGCGGGCCACGCCGCCGGGCGTCTCGCGCTGGCGCGCCGGGTTGGACTCGCCCATCTGCACCGGCCCCAGGCTTTGCAGCTTGCGGTCTAGATTGCAGCCGCCGATGCAGACGATGCGCGCCTGGGCGGGCGGCAGCATATAGGCGCGGCCCAGCAGCCGGCCCTCGCGCACCAGGCTGGCCACATGGCCGGCCACGGCCGAGCGCGACAGGCCCAGGCGTTCGCCCAGCTCCTGCTGGCCCACAAAGGGATTGGCCCGGATCAGGGCGAGCAGCTGCTCTTTCTTGCTGTCCATGCCGGCAGTGTACAGACAATTGTCTTTTTGAAAAACAATTGTCTGATTTGTTTGCCTGGGGGCGTGGAATCCTGCCTTCCTACAATCGGCGGCCCACCAGCCCAAGCCCGGGAGCCGCCTTGACCGACCGATTGCTCAGCCTTGCCCAGCAGCGCTGGAGCGCGCCCCTGCTGCGCGCCCTGGGCCTGCCCCAGCCCCAGCCGCTGCGGCGCCGCGCGCCCGGGGCCTGGCAGCGCCGGGAGCTGGCGGGGCGACGCCTGCGCCTGCTGGCGGCCGCGCCCAGCGCCCTGGCGCCGCGCCTGCAGGCCTGGGCCGAGGCGCGTGGTCTTCAGACGCTGACCGGCGATGACGGCGCCCAGGCCTTGCTGCTGGACTTGAGCGACGTCAGCCGTCTTGATCAGTTGCAGGCCTTGCGCGCCCTGGCCCAGCCGGCCGTGCGCGGCCTGGCGCGCGGCGCTCGGGTGCTGGTGCTGGCGCCGCCCCTGGACCCGGCGGCCGGGCCCGAGGCCGCAGCCGTGGCGGCGGCCCTGCGCGGCTTTGTGCGCGCCCTGGGCAAGGAGCTGGGCCGGCGCGGCGCCAGCGCCAATCTGCTGGCTCTGGAGGCCGGGGCCGACACGGCGGCGCTGGAGGCCGCGCTGGACTTCTTCCTCGGGGATGGCGGCGCCTATGTGAGCGGCCAGGTGCTGCATCTGCCCAGCGCCGTGGCGGGTGCAGGCGAGGGCTTGCAGGGCGCCCTGGCCGTGGTCACCGGCGGGGCCGGCGGCATCGGCGCGGCCACGGTGCGCCGCCTGGCGGCCGAGGGCGTGCGTGTGCTCTGTGTGGATGTGCCGGCCGCGGCCGCGCCCCTGCAGGCCCTGGCGGCCGCCGTGGGCGGCGAGGCCCTGGGCCTGGACATCAGCAGCCCCGCGGGCGTGGCCCAGCTGGCCCAGGCGGTGGCGGCGCGCGGCGGCGCCGGCCTGCTGGTGCACAACGCCGGCATCACCCGCGACCGCAGTCTGGCCCGCATGAGCGCGGCCGAGTGGGACGGCGTGCTCGCCGTCAACCTGGGCGCGGTGCTGGCCATCGACGCCGCCCTGGACGCCGCCGCGGCCCTGCGGCCCGGCGCGCGCGAGATCTGCCTGGCCTCCATCAGCGGCATCGCCGGCAATGCGGGGCAAACCAATTACGCGGCCAGCAAGGCCGGCCTGATCGGCTATGTGCAGGCGCGCGGCGCCGAGCTGGCGCGGCGTGGCGGCGGCGGGGCCTTTGCCGTGGCGCCCGGCTTCATCGAGACGGCCATGACGCGGCGCATGCCCTGGACGCTGCGCGAGGCCGGCCGGCGACTCAATGCCCTGCAGCAGGGCGGCCAGCCCGAGGATGTGGCCGAGGCCATCGCCTTTCTGGCCCGGCCCGAGGTCGCGGCCTTCAGCGGCCAGACCCTGCGGGTCTGCGGCCAGTCCCTGCTGGGCGCCTGATCGTTTTCCATCGTTTCAATCCGAGCACCATGACGCAGCAGCTGCAAGCACTTCTGGTTCGATTAAATAGAGTTCAAAAACTCGACCCGACCGCTCTCATAGGAGTGCGCGGTCGGTGGACTCGGACTCTGTGGGCGAATAGTTCAAAAGCCGCTGACCTTGATGGATGCAGCGACCTACTCGCAAAACAATAGAGTTCAAAACGTGAGCATTCATATCCCGACTCTTCCGGAAGGATCGATGCTCTATTCCGCGTTAGCGTTCAGCTACCGGTCATCGGCAGCCAGCAATGGCCGCCGCTTCATTGACAAGTTCTATGGCTATCCTGGAGCGAGTCACCTGAATTGGTTTGGCGCGGGCGCGGCGTTCGTTAGCAGCCAATGGTTCAACGGCACCGCGTCCCCGGTAGAGCTCTTGCGGCGCCACACACTCTTTGGCTTCTACTCGCTAGGGCTGAGAGAAGAAGTTGCTACTGAGTGGGCAGAAGCCTTAGCCAACAGCGACGCAAAACGCAGTAGCCGGTACACAAGGACTCTCGATCCTGTTGCAACGAAGACAGGCCTTCGATGCTGCGAGAAGTGCGTAGCGGAAGATGAAGCACGCGGTGCTCTCGCCACGTGGCGCACGGTGCATCAGTTGCCCTTTGTGCAGCATTGCCCTGTTCATCTCGAGCCACTCGTCGATCGATGTCTGCAATGCGGATGTCCACTTGACGATGGTCGCAGGTTTCGGCTGCCTGGGGAGTTGTGCTCTGCTTGTGGATCTTGCGGAGTGAGTTCGACACTTCTACAACCGTCGACCGGCTACTTCAGACTCCTTATGCGCGCCGACGAAGCGATGCGCGATCAGGTCGAAATCTACCGTCCGAGTGAATGGGCTAGGTCGCTTCGCCAATTCGTCTCGCACTACAAGTCCTCAGAGTTGGCCGCCGAAGCGTTATCGAAGGAGATTTCTTTGCTCTGGGATGTTCAGTCCATAGAGCAGATATGGGTGCAACTAGGCTTGAGCTTCAGGGCGGGGAACCTGATCCTGGCACTCTCCGAGGCACTTGTCAGCAGCCCATTGACCCTACAACTAGTAGCTGCCGAGGGGATGCAGAGCTTGCATCCACATGTGTTCGAGAAGAGATTTCCAGGAAAAGCGTTCAAATCGTCCTCCATTCGCAAGGAGAACGTCGAAGAGATGCGTCAGGCGGTCTTGCAGGTCGGCAACTCTCTGGGGCTGAGCCGCAAGTTTCTCGAGACACTAGTCAGTACGGGATTGTCAGGGGCTGCATCGATTGAGGCTGGACTATCGCAGGGACAGGCGAAGACAGCAATGAACGCACTCAGGACCGCCATTCAGAGTGAGTTCCAGATCGAGAATTGCGCGCCGATTCTTGACCCCATGCTGAGGAAATTTCGATCTATTAGTCGTCAAGCCGAGTCTCGAGAGAGAGTCATCAAACTGCTTACTGACAAGCATGAATTCCCTCGTGCTGCTGTATGGAGACACTTGCCGAATGACCTAGTGCGGCTTAGAGCAATTGACAAGTCTTGGCTTGAGCAGGTTGCTCCGAAACGAAAATTTGCGCCACCGCCGATGGACGATCCCGTTAGCCGTACGGAATGGTATCGGCACAAGGTTACAGATGCGCTCGCAAAGGATCCGTTGGTAACCCGAAGTGCCTTGCACGCCCGCTTCTCGACTGCCATGGCGTGGTTAATCGCCAACGACGAGAACTGGCTGAATGAAACGCTGCCAGCGCGGAAGGGCGGGAGGCCGGCTAAGCCTTCCAGGCTTTCAGGCGCACCTCCCTGAGTGTCTTCAGACAGGCAGGGTTCTCTACAAAGCGCATCGTTGTAGACCACCCAGACACAACTGCCCCTTTCGTCGGCCGGCTCTGACTCGAAGAAGATATACAGGTCGGTGCGGTGGCCAGAAGCGACGAGGCCCGCGCTCTTGGCATCCAGATGGGCCATCCATTCCTAGTCAAAGAGACTGGGCTGCATTAACAGCCGTCCAGCCATTGATTTGTAGAGATCTCTAGCTAGGCTTGGCGCATGCTCCCGCAACCACCTGAGCTCGCCTGCGCACTCGATCTCGATGTCTTGCCGCCGGGCCTCTGGGTGATCCGCCACGTATTGCCGGATAAGCTCAACGCATTGCCCTTGCCGCCCGTCGCGCAACCGCTGACGCCACTCCAGACGCAATTGTGGGTCGGATTCCAGCCACCGGACCACATCCGCTCGGGTGGCGCTCAGCAGGCGCATCACCGCGTCGTAACTATCGCCATTGGCGAACGCCTGCTGCACCACATCTGGCGCCCTGCTCGCGACAGGAGCATCGTCCGGAAAAAGAAGTACCTGGGAGTCTGGATCAACCGACCTGCCAACCGCTGCATCCTCAAATGCCATGGCCCCACTTCCCGGCGAGTTCCAATCCAAGGCCGCCCACAAGACAGTCCAATGCGCGGGGACCACCAACTTCCTGCGCCAAAGCAGATCTGGAACCCAGGTTCCAGAGCTTAGGCTACTCAGGTTCGAGTCCAAAGAGCGAAGGCAGGAGGATATCCTGGTGCCCTCGAACCACCGTGCAATTCGGTCGTGTCGGGCCCCACGGATGGAATGAATTGCGCCCAGAGCCTGAAGGCGCAGCAACGCCGATCGTCGGATCGACCCTGGGTTGATGACGCGAATCTGCCTTAGCTTCGAGCTCACCTCGGAAAGCGTGTGGAGTTCCGAGGGCGGCGCCGGGATCCGCTGCATGTCACCTGAATCGTCCGCCCGAGGAAGCAGCCAGTTGTTCGTGTGCCGACGCTGCAGAAGCAAACCGCCATGGCGCGTGCACGTCAAAACAGTGGGGAACTGATGATCGGTGTGCCAGTAGGCGCGACCGATGGTCTCTTGGTCATACGCGACGCAGTCTGCACACCACTTCAACGGATGGCTCGCCGGCCGCGTCCGGGACATGCCACTGCATTGGCGTCGCCAGAATCTGTCCGTTCCGGTCTGGATGCGTCTAGCTATGTTCTCCTGGACGTCCTCTGCAAGAAATGGCAGGTAATAGCCAGCGACGGTGTGTCGCCTCGCCATGTGCAGAGCTTCCTCGGAGTCCGCGCTATCAAGTAGGGGAAGTCTGCCAAGCGACGCGGGAAGATCATGCTGGCGTGCGGCATGGCTCCCTCCGAGAAGGGCAACGCCTGTTTTTGCACCGCTGGTGCCGCATGTCATTGAGTGGCACGCGCTGCACCAACTGAAGATGGTTTCGTCGGCGAGTATTGACGGGAGCGTCGACCGCAAGGACATAGCCACCCTTGCCCTTGCTAGGTTGGTGGATGTTCTTCGCCTGCGGGCTTCTGCCCCCTCTTCGCGGGCCCTCGCTGCCCAAGGGATCGAAGCATGCTCTCGAACTCGTTCACGTGATCCTGTGTGATGCCGAGTGCGCGAATGTCATCAGGGCTCAAGGACTTGAGGACCTCGAGTTGCTTGGTCAACTGATTAGTCCTCTTTGTTTGCTCCGAGGTGTACCGCGCAAGGAGTCGCTTGACCAGTACCACCGCCTGGTCGGACGGAACAACTGGTGGCACGGCCTTGTCGGCGCCGCTTGCCTTGCCGCCTTTGGCGGGCTCACGCGCAGCGGGGATGTCGAGATAGGTACGGGCGGAACTGGACGTAGGAGAAGAGATCGAAACAGCAATGTCCTTGATGTCCTGGAATCGTCGTGACTTCAAGGCCAGGTCGTAGTCACGCCTCGTGACGTGGGCCGAGGCGCCGCCACGCCGCAGTGCCTGCCGCTGAACCTCTACGTGGTAAGGCATGTATAGGCCGGGCAGCCCACCTGAGTTGTCGAACTCAAGCTGGCTTCTCTCTTCTATCGGCACGTCCCAATGCTCGACCAAGTTGAACTCGCGAGCAGTCGGAACAAAGTCCCGCGTCCACCAAGGGGTGGTCACAGACTCAGCAGGTTCCAGATGGTGAATTCCCCCCGCACTGAAGCGCCGCATGACCTGGCTGAAGACGTACAGATGCTCGAAGGCCAGCGGGTTTCCCGCGAGTGCAACAGATATGCCCAGGTTCATCAGCGTCAAGTAGAAAAGGACAAACTCGATACGCCACGGGCTGTCCACAAACGTGGACTGCTGCTTCTCGTCGATGACAAGGAGGGCCACGCGGTGCCTAGAGAGAAGCTTGCAGACCGTGACGATCAGCGTGTCGATGTTGGTCGTCCGCTTGTGGTCATCGAGGTAGTCTGTCCCCAAGGTTTCGTCGAGCGTCTCAAGGATTCGCTTCAGTAGGCCGCCTCGAGATCCGTTGCTCGCGAAGTCAACCTTCAGATATACGGCTTGGCGCAAGCTGTACCACTCGCAGGCTTTGGAGGTTCCCCAGTCGATCACCTGATCGGGCGCCACCATGGAGAGCGCTCGGAGAAGCAAGGCAGACTTTCCAGTTCCGGTCATCCCGGTGAGAAGAAGGCCGGCACCGTCCAGTTGCTGAATGCGCCTGAACTGGCCCCTCTCTTCAAGCAGGCCGACCCTGTTCATGCGCTGATGCTCCGCGCGGCTCAACGGGTTGCGCATGAGGAGCGCGCGCCGAATGAGCGTTTGAACGCCTGCCACCGCCTCCAGGATCGCCGCCGTTGCAGCAAAGTGCTCAGTGGAGAACTCAAGCAAGGGCTCTCTGTCAGCGGCATCCAGTTTCTGCCAGTCGACCGCGGCTAGCGGCTTATGCACGAGTCGGGCTGGGATTTGTTTGAATGGGACGGGGGGCGGCAAGGCCTCAAGGAAGGGGTTCGCTCCTAGAAGCAACTCTGGGCGGATCGCGTTTGTGTCGGTCATTGGTGGCTCTTCGCCTTGTGTGATGGGGTCGGTGGCCGCAGCAATGCCTGCGGCGCCGATAGCGTGCTGGGTGGTGTCTATGCCATCGCGGTGGCGGCATGGAACGCTGACATGACGTCATCCGATGCGGACGACTCCTCCTGATGCGGTGGGTCCGATTGAGATTCGCCCTCCGCCGCCTCCTCGGCTTGGTCAAGCGCGGCTTCCTGCCGCTCGAGAAGCTCCAGCTCTTCTTTCCGGTTTTGATCGAGATTGCTCGTGAGCTTCTTCTTCGAAGGCGGGTTTGGAAGCTGTTCCAGCTCCGCCTTCGCTTCGGCTGTTGCCGCCGCTGTAGTGGCCATGCGCCCCAGCAGGGTCTCTGTCTCAGTCTGTTCTGTCTCGCCCTGAGCGAGATCGCGCGTGAGGACCGCGGATTCCAGGTACATGATCCACTCTTCCAGGGTCAGCTTGCCAAGGATGGTTGCGTTGCGCCCGGACGTCGTCACGCGAATCATTCCCGCCTTCGTTGGCAACCATGCCTCTGAAAGGTCCTCATGGGACATCTTCATCCTCGTGTGGATCACCTTTCCCGTTTGCTTGACCTTGTCCAGAAGACCGGTCGCTACCAGTTCGGCGCTGGTGTACCGAAGCCGGGGCAACGCTTGCATCCTTCCGTGCACCTTGGCTTCGATATAGATGCCGTTCTTGCGGATGACCACGTTGACATCTGGCAGCGTGAAGGCACGCAGTGCCTGATAGTCGACAGGCACTGATCGATTCATTCGCCGCTTGGTGAGCCAGTTGAAGATGTTGATTCGCGTTGGTGGTATCCGCGGCTCCTCGAGCAGCATGTCATCCGGCGCTAGGTCCGGCACATCCTCCACCGTGTTGTGCCAAACGATGTATCGAATCAGTTCCCGCATGTACTCGTAGTAGTTCCACAGCGCACCAAGCGCGGCATGATCTTGGCCGCGCTCCTTCGGCCTGCCGTGAGTTGCGCCAGGAAGATGCTTGTCGAGAAGTTGGTGATCCTTGTGATGCTGGGTCTCTATACTTCCTTTTCTGTCTCCTGAGAACGTCGGCGTGCACGTCACTCCGAAGCCGAACTGCTCTTCTGCTTCAGTGATCTGCTCCGCCTTCAACTCCCCGTTGTCCGCGAGGTGCATGCGAGCGAGCAGCCCCGGTATCGATCCGGGCGGGATGTCGACTCCGAAGCGAGCGGCCCAGGCCACCTTGCAGTCCATTGCGCCATGCAAGATTGCTTGCAGGGCAGTCGAAGGGGAAGGAGGCTCCCAACCGCAATACAAGCCATAGATGATTCCGGTGCGGCTCTCTTTCAGTATGAGCCTGGTCATCGGTGGCAACTTCTTCAGACGGCTGACGTAGGAGGCCAGATACACGTCCGACGACGGTAAGCGTCCGGTGAACACCCTCTGATCAGTGGGCCACCGACTTGGAGAACAGATTGATCGTCAGCACCCCGGCCATGATCATGCCGATTCCGGCGAGCGCGGGGGCGTCCAGTGTCTGCTTGAACCACAGCCAGCCGACCGCCGACACCAGCACGATGCCGACGCCCGACCAGATGCCATAGGCGATACCTGTTGGTATCGCTTTGAGGGTGATGGAGAGGAAGTAGAACGAGACCGCATAGCCTGTCACGCTGGCAAGCGTGGGCCATAGTTTGGTCATGCCTTCCGATGACTTGAGGAAGCTGGTGGCAGCGACTTCCGCAATGATCGCAACGCCGAGATAAACGTAGTTCATGTTCATTCAGCGACTGTATTGGGTCTGGACGTTTGGAGCCATTAATGCCCGGCCTCGAGCCCAAGGGTATCGCCCGCCCCTTTTGACGGTTTGGTGGAACTCTGAGCACACGTAGGGTGGATGCCGACAGCAGCTTGGCCGTCGGGATGGCCGCATTCAGGTGGCGGCAGGATTCCAGTGGTGCGGCAGCAGTTCCACGATCCGATTCGCTGGCTGGGTCGGCAGACGCTCGAGGATGTCGCGCAGGTACACGTAGGGATCGTGGCCATTGAGCCGAGCCGAGTGCACGAGGCTCATGATCACTGCGGCTCGCTTGCCTGCGCGCAAGCTCCCAGCGAACAGCCAGTTCTGCCGACCCAGCGCGATAGGCCGGATGCGGTTCTCCACCCAGTTGTTGTCGATGGGCAGATCGCCGTCGTCGAGGTAGCGCGTCAACGCCGCCCAGCGCTTGAGGCTGTAGTCGATGGCCCGTGCGGTGGCTGATCCATCAGGGACACGCTGGCGCTGCTGTCGCAGCCACTGGCGCAGCGCGTCCGCCAGCGGCCGGGCAGCCTGTCTGGCATCGAGCCTGGTTTGTGTGTCGGCGTTGGCCACCCCGCGCTCCACGTCATAGAGCTGAGCGAAGAACTTCAGCGCCTGCTCGCCGACCTGGCTGCCGTGGTTGGCCCAGAGTTCGTGGAACTTGCGCCGTGCATGCGCCATGCAACCCGCCTCGGTCACTCCCAGCTCGAAGCAGGCCTTGTAGCCAGCGAAGTCGTCGCAGACGAGCTTGCCTTGCCAGCCGGGATGGTCTGGTGTGCCGGGCAGTCCCAGGAACTCGCGGGCGTGCTGGCCGCCTCGGCTGTCGGCGAAGTCGAAGACGACCGCCTGCAGCGGGTTGAACTGTGTCGTGCAGTAGCTCCACAGGTAGGCGCGGTGCGTCTTGCCGTGGCCTGGCTTGAGCATCGCCACCGGCGTCTCGTCCGCGTGCAGCACGCCCTGGCCGAGCAGTTCCCGGGCCAGGGCATCCACCAGCGGCTGCAGCTGCACACCGCATTCGCCCACCCACTGGGCCAGCGTCGATCGTGCGATGGCGTGCCCGGCGCGCTCGAAGATGGCTTCCTGGCGGTACAGCGGTAGGTGATCCAGGTACTTGGCGACCAGTACCTGGGCCAGCAGCCCGCTCGTCGGCAGTCCCTTGTCGATGACGTGTGGCGCGACCGGCGCTTGCACGATCCGCTCGCAGCACTTGCATACCCACTTGCCGCGGATGTGGCGCTCCACCGTGAAGACGCCGGGCTGGTAGTCCAGCTTCTCGGCCACGTCCTCGCCGATGCGCTGCAGGGCTTGGCCACACCCGCAAGTGGTGCTCTCGGGTTCATGGCGAACGTCGCGGCGCGGCAGGTGTGCTGGCAGCTTCTCGCGCCGGGGCTGCTGGCGCTCGCCGGCGGCCCGGGCAGGCTGCAGCGCTTCGATCTCGGCGGCCACGGCCGCCAGGTCGGCATCCAGCGTCTCGTCCAGCAGGCTCTTCTGCTCGGCGCTGTACCGCTCGCTCTGCGCGGCGAACTTCAAGCGCTTGAGGATCGCGTTCTCGTGCGTGAGCTTGTCGATGACTGCCTGCTTGAATGCCACCTCGAAGCGCGCCGCGCGCAAGGCGTCGCGAAGTTGCTGGGCATCGAGGGTGTCGAGGTCGTCGGCGATCACGAGAAGGCATCGTGCCGAACCGACGCACAGCGCGCCATCGGCACATGCCGCAATTGCCACAAGGACCTACGGCACGCGCGGCTACAGCAGCGTGATGACGCCCGCCTCGCCGACGCGCTGCCAGGGCAGACCGAGAACCAGGGCTTCGAACTGGGCGCAGCTCAGGCTCAAGGTGCCGCTCACGTCGCGAGGCCAGACGAAGCGGCCGGCATTCAAGCGCCGTGCGGCCAGCCACACACCAATCCCGTCATGGACCAGCACCTTCATCCGGTTGGCCCGGCGGTTGGCAAACAGGTAGGCGTGGTGTGGCCGTGCCGCGCCGAACACCGACACCACGCGAGCCAGGGCAGCCTCGGTGCCGGCGCGCATGTCCAGCGGCTCGACTGCCAGCCATAGCGCATCTACCCGGATCAACGCAGCATCTCACGCAGCCAGGCGCCGCACGACGCCGCGCTCGCCATTGGCCAGCGCACCCGCACGGTGACCGGACCGCGTTGCAGGTCCACCTCGATGAACTGAGGCGCCTCGACCGTCGGTGGCGCCGCCGGTACGACGCTCACTGGCACGAACGCGCTGGCGATGGCGGCGTCTCGATCATGAGCCACCGTCCGCCGCCACTTGTGGACGAGATTGGCGTTCAGGCCATGGCTCATCGCCACCTTGGCTACGGACGCGCCAGGTGCCGCGCATTCGGCAAGCACTTGCCGCTTCAGTTCCGGGTCGTGGCGCCGGCGCGTGGCCGGCTTGGCGTCTGGCATGGTGTCCACCTATCTCGTTTGGTGGACACCATCCTGGCTGGCACGGCCTCAGCGTTCAAGATGGGTTCGCCGGACGCTTACCGACGACGTGCCATCAAACTGGGATTGCTGCCCCACAACGACGATGCTGTCCTGCTCGGATCCGCCGTTTGACTTCGTCGACTGTCGCCACTTCGTCGGTCCGAACAAGATCTCGGTGACGGTCTTCCCACTGAGCTTGTGGCCCCATCTCTTGAACTGCGCGAAGGTTGGTCGGAGCCACTTCTCGAAAAGCTTTGGAACGGTATTACCTCGGGCGTCCACAACGTGCTCCGCCCAGAAGATTGAGCAGGTAAGCAGGTACGCATCACGCGGTGACAGCGAGTGCGTTATCAGGCTGTAGCCGAAGGCAAGCTTTCGCTTGTCGCCATCCGACAGGGCGAATCCCCGGCTCGGCGACATACCCGCCTTGAACGCCCTTGTGCTCCTCCCGAGCTTGACCCGCTGCTTTTTCTGTTGGCCCGGATTGCCGCACTTGTCATAGTGGTCGAGCAGGGCATTCTTCTGGCTACCCTGTGCCCAGTACCTGTGGCGCCACTTGTACAAGGTGGCCAGGGAGACTCCAAGCTCCTTGGCTCGCTTCCGCAGTGCCTGTCCCATTTGTGGATCGGCCAGGAGGTCAGGGATGGGCGCAAAGGCTTTCCCCTCTTTGTCGAGCAGGAGCGGCCGTATGGCTGCAAATCGCTTGTCTCTGAGGTCCAGCCTCTTCTGCTGCTTCTCGCGCTCCGCATCTGAGTGGCAGGCTTGCAGCCGCACCTCATCTGGCATCGAAAGCTTTGGATCGGGAGCTACGTTGAGAACATACAGGTGGTTCTCCCCCAGAGCATCCTCGAACTCTTTCAGTTTCATGGGGGTCGGAGCCCCGGCATAGTCCTTGGTACGCGTCGGCTTCTTTGCATCTGCGCTTCGAATTCTGATCAACCAGACAACGTCCTTGCCGTCGAACTCGCCAACGCCAAGGAACCGAGACGGCCCACTGACCAGAGACTTTCCCAGTGTGTTGTCTACGACGTCATTCGGTTTGTATGTGACCGTCATGCCATCACCCCCCAGGCCTTCATCAAAGACTTTTTGAATGCGAGGCCGCCTGGGATGAGGGGCTCCCATGGCCGAAAGGGCACCCTCAAATCGTGGTCCACGTCCTGCCGCCACAGGGCCAGGTAGAAGGCATTGGTCAGGACGGCGTCGCTGTGTCCTTGCCTGTCGCGCAGGTCGTCGAGGATCTCGTCCGGGGATTTCTCATACCCCTTGTCTTGAAGCGAGGCGACCACCTGCGAGTAGGTTCGAGACGAAAGCAGATCTGCCAGCGACTTCGGTGCAAGGAGCGGCTGCAGCATGTCCACGTTTGCGCTGAACTCGCGCGGCAGCCTCTCGGCATGAACGATGACATGCGGCACCTGTGCCTCGATGCAGTAGCGCCGCACGAGTTCGAGGCGCTCCTTTGAGCGCAACAGCGGATTCGGATCGTGGACAACGTCAAACGGCTTGTTCTCCAGCGCTATCAGCCTGTACCCGCAGGATTCCGTGTGCCATGTTGTCAAGACGTCGATGGTGGCGACGTAGGGAATGTCAGTGCCCGAATAGCAGCCATGGTCAATGCCGTACTTCGCGGCGATGGCGAGTAGGCCTGATTGCCTGGGTGCGCTATCAAAGCCAGGAAGACCAACGCCGGGATGTTCGTGAGGCCAGGGCCATGCGGGATACGCGTCACGCACGTCCGCGGCTCCGAGCCACTTTGCGAGCTGCATCGTGCCCCTCTCAGCGATCGCGCGCGGATGCTGGAGGCGGGCGGACTCCGGCGCCGGGAGGTGTCCGACAAAACTACCAGGGGAGTAGTCCCGCTTGGTCACGCGTAGCCAAGATTTGTACCGATGAAAGTGACCCTGCCCGTAGCCAGCTTTGACCAAAGCGGCCAACTTCCGTTGGGTCATCTTCCCGGTCTGACTTGGCGGGCGGCCTCGCCTGCGTACGAAGTCTTCGATCAAAAACTGATCAGCTGTCCATGACATGAGTTGCCTCGGAGGATGGTGCAGACACAGCTCCGCTACTGCGGTGCTGTCTGCAGTTGCCAAACTGCGGCCAGAGGCTTGACATGAAGAGTTCGGGTGGACAGACTGCCACCCAGGCGGCCAATTGCCTGACTCTCAGGTACCGCCGGAAGGGCCAACCTCTGAACCAGGTTGGCCTTTCTTTTTTTCTGGCGCGGACGGATCAAGTATGAAAACTTGTCAAAATGATGCCGATAAGGTCCCTTTCCGTTGAAGAAGTGTGTTAACGATTGCCCACTTCCTACTAATCACCTATTCGGAATGGGCCTTGTTCCACCTTCTGACACCGCCAGAGGCTCCTTGAGCCCTAGTGCAACGGCAATTCGATGAGCCTGCCCCCGCCGAGCTTTGCAGCGCCCATTCAGTACGGAATAGACCATGGCTGCGCTGAATCCGTTGGCCTCAGCCCAACCGGAAATCCCTTCACCGCGCGCATAAAACTGATGCTTCACTCGCGCTAGGCTGGCTGCATCGATATCTTCCACTTTGATCAACTCCACAAGAATTTGCGCAAGTAGAAGTCGAAGAATAAAAACTAGCAATAAATTTCTTTGAAGTAGAATGTTCAGCCTTGCGGGTTGAATATAAATACGTGATATGTGTGCAATTAATACAAATAGTATTCCGCACATAACCGTCACCGAAAGTCCAGTGGTCTTATGTATTGACCCAGTAAAAACCTGCTCAGGTGTCACCGTCGAGAGGAAAGCACCATGAGTACGTTGATGGACGAAGAGATCAAGCGCTGGACAGCCAAGCGCAAGACGGCACTGGTTCTGGAGATCATCCAAGGCAAGACCAGCGTATCGGAGGCCAGCAGGACCTATGACCTGCCGCCGTCTGAGATTGAAAGCTGGATGGAAGATGGCCGCCGCGGCATGGAGAACGCCCTGAAGGCCAATCCGCAGGATGTGCGGGAGCAGTACGAGCGCCAGCTGAAGGAGCTGCAGGAAGCCCACGGCGAAGCGATGCTGGAGCTGCGTGCCAGCAAAAAATTGCAGTCCCTGTTGGGCGAGGACGAGAAGTGATCAAGCCGATCCGCCAGGGACTGCAAGCCGACGGGCCTCAACATCCTGCGCTAGACTGACAAGGTCCCCCGCAGGGCGGGTATGCGTCAGGTCAATGCCATCGGCATTGGCTGCTGAGGTTGCCCAACTGACTGCGGGGGATTTTTCGTTGAACGCCACCGGTTCAACCGTGTAGATCGCGTTGGGGGTGCCGGCGGCGGCATCACCGTCTCGATCAGCAAACTGTGCAAGTGGTTCGAGGTGCCCAGGCGCACGGTGTACTGCCGGCCAGTCAAAGCTAGCCCGTCGCTGCAGGACACCGCTGCAATTGACGACCAATGAAGCTGCCGCAGTGTTCTCACACGGCCTCGCTGCGAAGCAGACATCGCGCCCGTGGAGGCGCTCTGTTTACCATCGGAGCGTCTTACCCTTGGAGCCCACGATGTGCTACTCCGCGCAAGTCTGGTCCGACTACCGCCGCTATGTGCGTGAGTTCAAAGCCAAGGTTCGCATCCAGGAGTTCTACGACCTGTTCTACCGGCGCAGCGTGGGCGCCAAGCTCGTCATACCCCGCGGTGTCGAGGAAGCTTTCTCCACTCCCCAATCAGAGCAGGAGCAGGCCATCTGGGACCTGGTCCTGGCGTACCGCCAACAGGAGCGAACCCGTTGGGAGCAAGAGCTCTTCGCACAGAAGACGCGCCTGACCACCGCCGAGCGCAAGCTCGCGACCAAGATCACCAAGGCGGCCCAAGACGAGCAGCGCATCGCCACCAACAAGATCGAGCGCGCCACCGAGAAGCTGGCTGACTTGAACCGCACAGAGCCTCGCGAGTCCGACTCCCGCATTTTTCCGGGCTCCTTTGTGCCGGTGTTGACGCAGCTGGACGGCGAGCTGGTCGTCATGCCCATGCGCTTTCAGTGTCGGCCGGCGCGCGCCGCGGCCGACTACGACATCAAGTTCCCGGGCACGTTCAACGCCCGCCGGGACAACCTGGAGCGCTTCTGGCGCGGCGAGTTTGGCCGCACCCATGCCGTTGTGGTGGCCCAGGGCTTCTACGAGAACGTGCCCTTGCACAAGGCGCAAGGCCGCGCACTCCGTCCCGATGAGGCCGAGTCCAGCACCGTCATCCAGTTTCGGCCACAGACGGGACAGGACATGCTCATCGCCTGCGTCTGGGCACACTGGCAGGGACAGGCTGAGGCAGACGCTCTGGATTCCTTTGCCTTCATCACGGACGAGCCTCCCGCCGAAGTGGCCGCAGCCGGCCATGACCGCTGCATCATCCCGCTGCGCCGAGAGCTCACGACAACCTGGCTGACACCGGACCCGCAGCATCTGTCGGTCCAGTACGCTGTGCTCGATGATCGGGAGCGGCCGTACTACGAGCACCAGTTGCTGGCAGCCTGAACTCGCCTGCGGCCTCAGGTCAGTTGGCCGCGGCGCCCACACAGCTCAGACGGAAGGAGCACACCATGGACCGAATCCCTCAACAGATCCTGGCGACGGTGGATGCAGCCAAGTTGACCATGGGTCAACTGGAGGAACGTTTGTCAGGCGGCACGGATGTCCTGGACCTGGGCGACCACTCGGTGATCCGGACCACGGTGAGGCGAATCGAAGAGCTTCTGAGGCAGGCCGCGGAGTACGAGGAAGTCTTGCGCCAGCAACTGGCACGCACCAACGGCCGAATCACCGCCCCTGCCGCGTCTACCGCTTGATCGCAGACCTGCTGCCGGCATTCCCCCGAGATCGCGCGCCCTTGTTGCGAGTCCGGCCCTGAACGCAGTAGAGGATCAACGCATGCAGGCCTTCTTGCTCGCCAACCAATTGGTCTCTCACCGACCAGTGCTGAGTGTCCGGCCAATAGTCCAGCGTCTCGTCGCCGGCCTCGATCACCAGATGCCCGTCCTCAGCCACTGAATGCCCAATGCCGGCCTGCGCCAGCCATCGCGTGGCATCAGGCGCTGCAGTCGACTCAGAGGGGGAACGCATCAGATCCTCGATGCCGTGCATGACCTTGACGCATTCCTCAAAGCTCAAGGCCGCCACATGCGCCTCTTCGGGCGGCAGCTCCAGCAAGCGCGCCATCCAGGCATAGGCTTCTGCACGGCTCATACAGGCCGGCGCGTGGCTCAGGGTGTCCATCAGCCGGTGCGTCTCCACGCGCGCAGCACGCAACTCGGCATTGGCCAGGCTGCCCATGGGCAGGGTGCCGTCGCTCAGAATCACCGTCCCGCCGCGCCCCACCACCCGCGCGCCGGCCTTGTGACAGCCCACATGGGCATCACAGCTGACACAGCGCCAGATCTGGCGATCGGCAAGATCCGGCCGCTGTGGATAGACCTGGGCCCCTGTGACCAAAGCCACGTCCGAGCGGCAATAGGGGCAGCGGTCGGGCCGCGGCGCATCAGGTCCTGGCTGAGGTGGGGCATCCATGGTGTGAGAGCACAAACGTACAAGCTCGGCCGAGTTGAAGTGTGACCGCCTGGAGATCGCGCGTACACGCGTAATCCACGCAGCGGCCCACTGCGACATCGGTCATGGAAGTCTGAGCGCAGCACTCAGGTCGGTGGACGGGGTCCGGGCGAATGGTGTACTGTATGCATATACAGTATTCTACTTGCCGCCCACCATGCCCCCGCCACCCCCTATCGAGGCCCTCGCGCCTCCCGGGACCGAGATTCGCCGCGACGCTGTCGCGATGGCGGCGCTCGACTTGGTGGCGCCTGGGCAGAACGCATCAGCGGCGCCTCAGCCCCTGCCGCCGGAGCTCTCTGAGCAGCTGTGGCGGGGCCATCAACTCAGCCATGGCTATCAGGCCAGCGTGCCCACGGGCTTTGCCGCCCTGGATGCCGAGCTGCCCGATGGAGGCTGGCCCTGTGCCAGTCTCACGGAAGTGTTGCAGGCCCAGCCCTCGCTGCTGGAGTGGCGCCTGGTCGGCCCGTCCCTGCACCAGTTGGTCGGGCAGCGCGCCATTGCCCTGATCGGCCCACCCAAGCCCCCTCATCTGCCGGGACTGCGGCATCTTGGGCTCAATGAAGAGCGCCTGGTCTGGATCCGCGCCGAGGCGCCCTCGGAACGGCTCTGGGCCACCGAGCAACTGGTGCGAGCCAATGCCGCGGCCGCCGTGCTGACCTGGTTGCCCCAGGCCCGACCGGAGCAGCTGCGTCGCCTGCAGGTGCTGGCCCAGGGTTGTGAGGGCCCGGTGTTCGTGTTCAGGCCTCTGGCTGCCCGCCATGACCCGTCGCCCGCGCCGCTGCGCTTGCTGGCGACCCCCGCCGCCGATTGGACGCTGGAGGTGCAGATCCTCAAGCGCCGGGGTCCGGTTCATGAAGGCCCGCTCACCCTGTCCTCCATTCCCGGAGGACTTCAGCATGTGCTGACGGCCCGCACCCTGCGGCCCAGCCTGCTCCTGCCCACCAAGGAGACCCCACACCATGCTGTGGGTCGCCCTGCTCATCGCCACAGCGCCGCCGCCGCCCCGCGCCAGGTCGACCGCACCGTCAGCACCGTCGGCCAGCGCTGAAGCCCTGCAGGGCCTGGCCCTGTGGTGTCTGCAGTTCACGCCGCGCGTGGCTTTGATGGAAGACGTCGCCGTCGTGATGGAGGTCGAGGCCAGCCTGCGCCTGTTCAAAGGCCTGGAGGCGCTCAAGGCTCGTATCAGCGACGAGGCGCCGGACCTGGGCGTCCAAGGCGTGGCCTGGGCGCCCACGGCCATGGCGGCCCTGGTCATGGCGCGCTGCGGCGTGCTGGACCTGGGCGAGCGCCTGCTGCAGCCCGTGCTGGACGAGCTGCCTCTGACGGCCCTGAGCGCGGCCGCGGCCCATGCCGAGACCTTGTCCCGCGCCGGCATCTACACCCTGGGCCAGCTGCGCGCCTTGCCGCGGGGCGGCATCAGCCGGCGCTTCGATGCCCAGCTGCTGACCGCGCTGGATCAGGCCTACGGTCTGCGGCCCCAACCCTTCTCGTGGGAGGTTCTGCCCGAGCAGTTTTCGGTGCGGGCAGAGCTGCCCAGCCGCGAGGAGCGGGCCTCGGCGCTCTTGGTGTTCGCCAGACCGCTGCTGATGCAGATGTGCGGCTGGCTGGCAGCCCGGCATGCAGGCACCAGCGGCTTCACGCTGCGCTGGGTGCACGACTCCATGCGGGCCAAGGATGCCGGGGACGGTGGCGAGCTGACGATCCGCTCCAGCGAGGCGCTGCGGGACCTGGAGCATTTCACGAGGCTGCTGGCGGAGCACTTAGCCAAGATCGAGCTGCTGGCACCGGTGGGTGAGCTGCAGCTGGAGGCCCTGGGCGTGGAGCGGGTCAGCGCGCAGAGCCTGTCACTGCTGCCCCAGAGCTTGAGTGGTGGCGAGTCCATGAACCTCGTGCTGGAGCGCATCGCGGCCCGCTTTGGGGCGGAGCGGGTGCTGCAGCCCTACCAGGTGGACGACCACCGGGCCGACTGGGCCACGCATTGGGCGCCGGCGACACTGCGGCGCAGCCGCCGCCAGCCCGAGGTGCCGGAGCTGCCCGCCCCGACGTTCTTGCTGGAGCGCCCGCTCAAGCTGGCTGTGCGCGATCACCGGCCTCACTACCAGGGGGCCTTGCTCTTGCTGGTTGGGCCGGACCGGGTGGAGGGCGGCTGGTGGGACCGGCTGCCAGGTATGTCCCTGACCCGCCATGTGGTCCGCGACTACTGGGTGGCCCAGTCCCCCGCGGCCGGGGTGCTGTGGATCTACAGCACGCGCATGGACGATGGCGAGATGGCCTGGTTCCTGCACGGTGTGTTTGCCTGAAGCCTGAGCCCAGGATGCTGAGCCCATGGCCACGATCCCCGACTACGCAGAGCTGCGCTGCACGAGCAATTTTTCATTCCTGAAGGGCGCCAGCTGGCCGCAGGAGCTGGTGGAGCGC
Organism: Shinella sp. XGS7; assembly: GCF_020535565.1. Classification (NCBI taxonomy): domain Bacteria; kingdom Pseudomonadati; phylum Pseudomonadota; class Alphaproteobacteria; order Hyphomicrobiales; family Rhizobiaceae; genus Shinella; species Shinella sp. XGS7. The sequence goes on from NZ_CP084758.1 coordinate 1,614,246, forward strand.
GCCAAGGCCCTGGGCTACTCGGCCCTGGCGATCACGGACGAGTGCTCGGTAGCCGGCGTGGTGCGCGCACATGTGGAGGCCAAGGCCCAGGGCATTAAGCTGCTGCTGGGTAGTCAGTTCGCGGTGCAGTGCGAGTTCCCGTTCACGCTGGTGGCCTTGGCCTGCAGTCTCAATGGCTACGGCAACCTCTGCCAGCTGATCTCGCGCCTGCGTCGGGAGGCGGACAAGGGCGAGTACACGATGAGTCTGGAGGACATCGGCCCGGGCACTCTGGACGACTGCGTGCTCATCGCGTGCCCTGAACGCCATGCCAAGCCCGAAGCCTTGCAGGCGCTGGGCCAGTGGCTGCTCAGCCGTTTCATGGGCCGGGTGTGGTTCGGGCTGGACTTGCTGCGCCGCAGCGATGACGAGATCCGCCTGGCCCGGCTGCGCGCGGTGAGTGCCCTGACCGAGATCCCGCTGGTGGCGGTTGGCGATGTGACTATGCATGTGCGCAGCCGCAAGCCCTTGATGGACGTGATGACGGCCACCCGGCTGGGCAAGCCGCTCGCCGAGTGCGGCAAGGCCTTGGACGTGAATGCCGAGCGGCACCTGCGCACCCGCGGCCGTCTGGCCCGGACCTTCCCGGAAGACCTGATAGCCCAGACCCTGCGGGTGGCCGAGCGCTGCGAGTTCAGCCTGGACGAGATCCGCTACCACTACCCGACCGAGGTGGTGCCGGCGGGCGAGACACCGACGGGCTACCTTCGGCGGCTGACTTACGAGGGAGCCGGGCGGCGCTGGCCCCAGGGCATACCCGCAGCGGTGTCGGAGCAGATCGAGCGGGAGCTGGCCCTGATCGCGGAGCTGAAGTACGAGCACTACTTCCTGACCGTGGCCGACATCGTGGAGTTCGCTCGCAGCCGCCGCATCCTCTGCCAGGGACGGGGCTCGGCCGCGAATTCGGTGGTCTGCTACTGCACCGGCGTGACCGAGGTGGACCCGGCGCGCATGAGCGTGCTGTTCGAGCGCTTCATCAGCAAGGAGCGCAATGAGCCGCCCGACATCGACATCGATTTCGAGCACCAGCGGCGTGAAGAGGTGATCCAGTACCTCTACCGCAAGTACACCCGAGACCGGGCGGCGCTGACGGCGGTGGTGATCTCCTACCGGGTCAAGAGCGCGCTCAAGGATGTGGGCAAGGCCCTGGGTTTTGCGCTGCCCGAGCTGGAGCGGCTGACCGGCAACCACCAGTGGTGGGATGGGGACAGCCTGGACGAGGAGCGGCTCACCGAGGTGGGTTTGGACCGGGATGATCTGGCGGTGCGTCAGCTCGTGGCGCTGACCCGGCAGATCCTGGGCATGCCGCGTCATCTGTCCCAGCATCCGGGTGGCTTTGTGCTGACCCATGGGCCGCTGACGCGGCTGGTGCCGGTGGAGAACGCCAGCATGCCCGAGCGCACCGTGATCCAGTGGGACAAGGACGATCTGGATGCGGTGGGCCTGCTCAAGGTCGATGTGCTGGGCCTGGGCATGCTCACCGCCATCCGCAAGGCCCTGGACCTGATCGGTCAGACCCAGGGGTATGACTTCGAGATGCAGGACATCCCACCCGAGGATCCCGGCACCTACGACATGATCTGCCAGGCGGACACGATTGGCGTTTTTCAGATCGAGAGCCGGGCGCAGCGCTCCATGCTGCCGCGGCTGCGGCCGCGCTGCTTCTATGACCTGGTAGTGCAGGTGGCCATCGTGCGGCCCGGGCCGATCCAGGGGCAGATGGTCCATCCCTATCTGCGGCGTCGCCAGGGGCAGGAGCCGGTGAGCTATCCCAGCCAGGATCTGGAAGCGGCGCTGGGGCGTACGCTGGGCGTGCCGCTGTTTCAGGAGCAGGTGATGCAGGTGGCCATGGTGGCCGCCGGCTACAGCGGGGGCGAGGCGGATGCGCTGCGCCGCGATATGGCGGCCTGGAAGCGCAAGGGCGGCCTGCAAAAGCACTACGCCAAGATCGTCGAGGGCATGACGGCGCGGGGCTATGAGCCGGCTTTTGCGGAGGCGATCTTCAACCAGATCAAGGGCTTCTCGGAGTACGGTTTTCCGGAATCGCATGCGGCCAGCTTTGCGCTGCTGGTCTACGCCAGCTGCTGGATCAAGCACCACCACCCGCGCGAGTTTCTGGCGGCCATGATCAACTCCCAGCCCCTGGGTTTTTACAGCCCGAGCCAGCTGGTGCAGGACGCCAAGCGCCATGGCGTGGTGGTGCTGCCGCCGGATGTGATGAGCAGCCACTGGGACTGCACGCTGGAGCCCTGGGCGGGGGACCTGGCCGTGCGCTTGGGCCTGTGCCTGGTCAAGAGCCTGCGGCAGGACTCAGCCGAGGCCTTGGTTCGGGCCCGCGAGCAGGCACCGTTCGAGAGCAGCGAGGACCTGGCCCGGCGAGCTGGGCTGAATCAGCAGCAGATGACGGTACTGGCCTCGGCCGATGCCTTGATGAGCCTGAGCGGGCACCGGCGCCAGCAGGTGTGGGATGCCTCGGCGCTGCGCACGACGCCGACCCTGCTGCGTGAGGCGCCGGTGGAAGAGGACTATCTGGAGCTGCCGGCAGCAGAGGAAGGCGAGGAGGTGGTGCACGACTACGCGTCGCTGGGCCTCACGCTGCGGCGACATCCGATGGCTTTCCTGCGCGAGGCCCTGGCCAGGAAGGGAGCGATGACGGCGGCCGAGTTGCGGGCGGTTCCTGACCGCCGCGTGGTGAAGACCTGCGGCATCGTGACCACCCGCCAGCAGCCGGAGACGGCCAAGGGCACGACCTTCATCTCGCTGGAAGATGAGACCGGCGATGTGCAGGTGATCGTCCACCGCGCCATCTGGGAGCGCCAGCGTCAGGTGATGCTCAATGCCAAGCTGCTGGGGGTCAAGGGTGTCTGGCAGCGGGACGGCGAGGTGATGAACCTGATCGCGGGCTTCCTGGTCGATCTCACGCCCATGCTGGGGCGGCTCAGGACGGGGAGCCGGGACTTCCGTTGAAGGCCGACGGTACGGGGCTCGAGCTTCCCGGCGGGCTATTGAGTGGACTGAAGTGGGAGGCTGGGGCTCTGCCGCAAGAAGTCCTCCACTCGAAACATCGTCTGCAGCTCGGCAGTCGTGATCAGACGCACATGGGCCATCGGAATGGCCGCAACGCCGGTCGGTGTCAGCAGGACGAGGTGACTCGCACCGGAGCTCTGGATCACGCCGAGCCTTGTCTCCAACTGATTTGGGGTGATTTCAAAGCTCACTTCGGTAGCCGCGAAGTGCAGCGTGCAATTGCCTGTGTTGATACAGGTCTTGAAGGCTCTGATCTGCGCACCCACGAGCAGCGTGGAATGAACGGCGATCCAGAGCCCGAAGAGCGTGGCGCACCAGAGGCGAAGTACGAGAGGACGATGGGGTGAGTTTCGTGTGCCCCAGATCAAGAAGGCCGTCCCCAGCAAGGCGCCAGCCGCCATTTGAGCCAGGATTGGCCAGGCTACCTCAAAGCGTGCGTCCGAAACAGGCAGCAGGAAGGACGCCCCGACTGCCCCTTGCAGGCCATGGGCAATGGTCGACCACAACTCCTTCTGCATGAGGCCGACCGAGAGGTCCAGCGCAGTTGCCTCGCCGGCCAGGCTGGCGGTTCCCCAGAAGTACAGGATGGCTGCGGCGATAGTGACTTGGCTTGCGAGGTCGTAGAGGGCCAGAGCACGGGATCTGGGTTGAGCATCCGCCGCAGGTGCAGGCCTCGCGCTCGAAAGCGTGGGCCACGCGACCTGACGGCGCGCCTTGCTCATCAGGCTACGCCAGGACGATCCACGCCTTCGACTGCTCGACATGCAGCTACTCCCATCGCGCCATCAGAGGCCTGATTCTGGGAGGCGTATGCGAGATTTGTCGAGGGTGACTGCTGGTTTGGCAGGTTGGCGCTCTGGCGGTGCGACAGCGCCCCGGCAGCCACAGCCTTACCTGCAGACCGTCGGCACGGCGAGATACATCTGTTGCTGTCAGCGGGCGCGGTTCGGCTCGATCAGGACTCGACCCGAAACTCTTCACGTTGGCGGCCAGCGGCCACGTACTGGGCCAGCCATCTGGCGGGTTGGCCACGGCCACTCCAGGTGTTTTCCGGGTTGGCAGGATCGCGATAGAGAACACGCGCAGTCGATGTCGATGTACCGACGCTGCCGCGTCGCTTCGCTTCTGTGTACGGAAGCAAGGCCTTGATGCCCTCTTCGACACTGAACCCTGCGGCTTGCAGCTTCTTGGCATAGCCATCCGCCAGGGTCTTCAGCTCCTCTTCGCGCTTACCCTCAATCTCCCGCTCAAGCTTGGCTCTCAGCGCAACCAGCTCGGCATACGACATCTTCGCAACATCAACTTCGGCCATGTTCTTCCACATCAATCCGCCACATGACGGCATGCGATCGTAAGCCTGAACGAGGGGTGCATACGGCGGCGATCCGTTCGGCTGCTTTTATGCTGCGCACCAAGTGCCTGGTTCCGTCTTCGAGCGGCTACCTGCAGTCCCTCGCTTCAGGTCCCCCTACGGCAAGTCAAGGCTGATAGCAATAATTCCGTCCTGGGGGAATTTCACCGTATCCGTCCGGTGAACCCGTCCGTCTGTAGCGCGCATACGGGTTGTTTACAACACAATCGAGGCAGGAAGACAGCCGTCATTCCGCAGTTGTGCATCGCGCCTCAGCACCGCGCCGACCTGGACGCCGTTTTGCGCAATGGCGAGACTCTGTCCGAATTCGTCGAGTACCACGGTACGCGCCACTGTGGAGCACCGCCTTGTCCAGAGCGCGTTCGCCGCGCGTGCTGATGTGGCTTGGGCGCGCTTCCAGCGCACCGGCGCCGGCTGAAGATGTCATTGCCGACATGCGGGCGCGCCTGGAGGCCAGGCGCAAGGATCTTCAAAGTAGGCCCCCTCCGGCCGGCGCATGACCGATCGCTGGGCCGCGTGAACTGGTTGGCGCAGCTCGCGTTTTCATGACCTCATATTGAACGCGTGAGCCCGGTGTCAACTAGGATGAGGAGTCCACAGGGAGAAGACATGGCTATCGACAACGAAAAGGACTTGGCCAAAGCCCTCAACGAGGGTCAGGACTCCATCGAGATTGAAGGGGACCTGGCCAACAAGGTGATCCGCATCAAGGCAACGGGTAATGTCGCCTGGGCGATTGCGATTGGCGCCATTGGCTTGGCATTCGCTGTAACCGTGGGAACCGGCGGTGCGGCCGCTCCTGCCGCTGGTGTGGTCGGTGCCGCGGCGACAGGTGTGCTTGGCGTGTCTGCGACTGCTGCAGCGGTCGCCATCGCGGTAGCCGCGGGCGGCGTTGGCGTCCTCAACACCCTACGTTCGTACGAGATTACGAACTCGGAAGAAGGCCGCGTGACGCTAAAGCGCACTTGACCGAAGCCTCGTAGCCGCGCACGTCGTTGCAGGCTCAGGTCGCGGGCGAACTTGGGTGACGATGCTGCTCAGCGAGTTCTTCATGCCAGGCTTGTCTGAGTCTAAGCGGGCAGAGTTCAAGGAACGGCTGCGCTAGCCAGCCTACGCTTTCTAATCCGACTGCTCCACTCGCATGGAGCGAACCGTGTCGCCGATCCTGGAAGACATCCTGCGCCGATTGATGCCGCACTTCCTCAAGGGGGCCTGCCTATGTCCCCGAGGTTGTGAACCCATTGATGGAGGAGTTCACGCACTTCATGGAGGAGATGAACTATCGAGGGATTGATATGCGCCGTATCCCGAAGCACTGATTTGCGATGGTGAATGACTCTTTGTTCGGTCTCGCGTCCTAGCGTGGCACAGGGGCATGCAATCTGAACGACCGCTCAGTTCCGGTCATCGTGCGTTCGCCCGCCGGCATCCAGAGTCGGAAAACGCTTGAGGCCGTGTGAGAACGCTGCGGCAGCTTCATTGGTCGTCAATTGCAGCGCTGCCTGTCCAGTTTGGCGCTCGCAATCGCGGTTAGCGAATTCCTGGGGGGTCCGGAGAGCAAGGCGGCCCTTTGCAGGCTCGTATGCGACGCGCAGCGGCAATAGAGAAGGGCCTCAGGCCCCCAGCAGTCTCATTGCCCTTTTGGCTTTTGCAAAGCCGAGGATGCTCAGCACGCGCTTGAAGTTGTAGGCCAGTACGCTCAAGCTCATCTCGGTGCCGACCACAGGAGTGCAACATTGGCGCCATGGCCATCGACAGCCCGGGGTTCGATTAGGGCTCATCGGGGGGGGGCACAAGCTGATCCTCCGTGACCGTGACGACATCGATCGTCTCGCCAGCGGGAGTCATGAACTCAACTTCATAAGCCTCCCCCTGGCCGTGCACATAGACCACGACCCCGCGGGCGCCGACCGGCAGTTCGTCGGAAGGCAGCGGCACCTTCAGCACGACGTCGCTATACATCCCACGCACACGGGCCTCCACGCATTCGTTCGAGCAGGGTTTCAACCTGGCGCCGGCCATCCTCGCTGTGCAGCAACTGCGACGGGGTGGAGCCATTGAGCTCAGGCAAAGGCTCCGAAAGCCAGGCATTCAACCAGGCAGAGAGGGTGGCCATGTCACGGTTACCACCGCCTTCCTCAACCATCCGGCCCAGTTTGTCCAACAGTTCCGCCTTGGTTGCGGCACCTTCAAAATCAGACACCTTCAAGAAGGGTTTTCGGAGCGCCTCTCTGAATCGAGCGAGTTGCCTCAGCGCGCCGCCAGGATCGTCGATGCTGGACCAGCCGGGTGTCGCTGGCTCGACCGTGTGGGCCACGGGCATTCCGTGCGCATAGTGCACCTCGTGAATCGCGTACCAGGTCTCCTCCTCCGATTCGAACTCGATGACGCGGCAGTTCCAATACCGCTCAGGCACATCGCCGCTGACTGAGTCGGACAGTTCGCGCTCGGCGTCAGCATCGCCGCGCGCGGCAACGGCTTGCTGCCAGTCCTCAAGTTTGCCGAGCTTGACCACGTCGTCGATCCCGATGTTCTCCAGCAAGCCGGCCAACAGGGTGAGTCGCTGGGCCTCGTCTAAGCAAAGCTTGCCGCGGACCATTTCAAGGCGACCGGGTAGGCGATTGAGTTTCTCCAGGCCTTCCGGCCCGGTCCACGTCCGGCCCACGCGACCGATGTTCCAACCGTTGTTCTCGTTTGTCATGTGCGTGTGATGTCCATGGGCGATTGGTCGGCGCTCAGGGTGCCTCGTCATACCAGGCGTCCCGCAGGTGTCCGATCTCGGATTTGGCGATGTCGGGCCAGTTGCGAATCCAGCCATCGAAGGCTTCACGATCGGCTGCCGTGACACTGCCCCGTCGTGCGGCCACGAAGCCACAGTTGACCCCGCCTCCCAGACTCAGCGCGCGAGGCTCGATGACCTGCTCGAGCAGTTGGTCGATGAATCGATCCTGCAGCTCGATCGACGGCGGCGCCCGCCAAGTCAGTTCGTAATCGAAGCCCAGGGTCTGGAACTCGCCGATGCGCAGCTTCTTGCGAAGCCGCCGAGAGCGCGTGCGCTTCGGTGGCGGCAGCACGATCAAGTCAGCCATATCCATTCCAGTTGGTGTCCTGCATCACCGTGCGTGCTCGCCCCGGGGCTCTGCACAGTGGGTGGGTCAGTATCGAATCCATACAGGCGAAGTACGTTAAGTTGTTGATTTCATTGATGTTTATGATGCATCTTGCCGCAGAAAGTGGAGCCCGTCGAGTGTGTGCGGGCCTCACGTGCCTGCGGAGGAGTCGCCTCCGCGCACCCGTGCCACCAGACATCAAGTCCTTGGAGTCCCCATGCAGATCAAAGATGTGCGTCCATCGTCCTTCGTCAAGCAGATTCGGTGCGATCGCTGCGACCGCCTGGCTGAGGTGGGTGATGCGGAGTTGGAGTTTCAAGAGTTCGTCAGCATCGACCTGAAGGCAGGCTACGCCTCCATCTTTGGCGATGGCAACCACGTCCAACTCGACCTGTGCCAGCACTGCCTCAAGGACGTTCTCGGACCGTGGCTGCGGATCGACGACCCGAGCGCCAAGAGCCTGGGCCTGTTCGACTCGAAACGGCGCGGCGGCGAGTTTCCGAATGCTGCGGACGCTTCGCTACAGGAGCCGGACGACATGCAGGTTCAAGACAGCATGCCACTCAATGAGCCGCCAGCGCTTCGGCAGCGGTTGTCCTCGCTTCAAGCCTTCTTCGGCCACAGCGTTCGGCTCTACTTCGCGCCGCTGACCGGCGCCGTGAGGGGCATCCGCTGGGAGTACCGACGACTCGAGTGGGCCAAAAGGCAACGCCGAAGGCGCCAGGCCGAGTTCGAGCGGCGCGGACGAGAGGCCATCAAACGCACCAATGCTGCTGGCGATGGGATTCCGGCTGACGCAGTCATCGACAAATTGAGAGCCAAAGTCGCTCTGGCGCGTGATCGAAAGTTGGGGGAGTAGGCGTGGCACATCTCGCTGGGAGAGTTCTCTGGGCAGGCCTGGCGTGGCTTAGCTTGGTCGCGCCAGTGTGGGCAACCGACACGATTCAAGGGCAGATCGTCAAGGTCGTTGGCGGCGACACCGTCACCCTCATCGATGCGCTACAGCGCGAGCACCAGCTGCGCCTGGCCTTCATCGACGCGCCCGCGCCCGGTCAGCCCTTCGCCGATGAAGCGCAATCGGCCCTGTCTGCCATGGTGCTCGGCAGACAGGTGAAGGCTCAGGTTCGCGGGATGGACCGAAACGGCATCGCCGCAGTCGAGGTGGTCGAGCCCCATGGCCACGTCGTGAACCTCGAGCTGGTTCGCCGTGGCCTGGCTTGGCGCGACTATTTCGATGAGCAGAGCCATCCCAACCGCGAGCAGTATCAGGCCGCCCTGTCCGAAGCTCAGCGTGCGCGACAGGGCTTGTGGTCTCAGGATCGCGTGGAGGCACCTCGGGACTTTCGGGCTCGGGTCAGTCAGTACACACGCTGGTGGCTGTATGCAGTTGCTGGTCTGGCTTGCTTCACCTTGGTTGGGCTCGTCTTCTCCATCTATGAGAAGCGGATCTCGGCCTGGCTCGAACGGCAAGACGAGATCACCAAGGCATCGGCTGAGTCCTACCGCCAGGCGCGCATGCAGGCCGAGGCAGAACAAGCAGAGCGGGACCGGACGCGGGAGATCGCCAATCAGGAGATGGATCGACTCGCGGCCGAGCGCCGGCGTCGAGAGTCCTTGTAGCGCGCCTGCCTACTGCCCTTGTTCGGTCGCTGCAGCCAGGCTCTCACCGACCCGAGGCCACGCCCTGTTGAGGGCATCCAAGCCAACGTCCAAGGCCTTGCGCCAAGCAGGGCCGCGTGCACGTGTCGAGGCAACCATCTCGACGATGGTGTCAGGATCTCGCTGCACGAAGTAGTCAATCAGCGCCGCGGCCTGGGCGATATCCTTTTTCGTCTTTGATCGGCTGTCCCCGGTCCGTTCGGCGGCCACGAGCAGTTTGCCCACGGCGTAGGTGGCCGGGGCTGGTAGGTTGACGACGATGGCCGAGGTACTGCCCAGCAGGGCCGCCGGGATGGGCGCTTCAAGCGCCAGCTCCATGAAGCGTAGCGGCTGCAGGGTCACGTTCAGCGCACGGCATTCGACCGGTGCGTCACCGGTGCGCGTCCGGGAGGTTAGCCAGTCCAGATCGAAGTCCGGCTCGTCCGGCTTGACGTAGCGTGTTCCAGAGTTCACCGGCACAAAGCCCATCTGCAGGGACTCGATCGCCGAGTGTGCATCGACGCGGGCGTTCGGCGCCACAGCCAATGAGAGGTTTCTGCCCGCGTGGGCGAAGTCCAGATCGACCGTCTGGCCAGGATCACCCCAGAGCACGCCCAAGACGTTCTGGTAGGCCAAAAAGGCATGTGTGCCTACGACGAGGGCGCCGGCGGAGAACACGCCGTGATCGGCAAGGCGCTTCAGCACGCGGAAATGCTTCGGTGCGACGGTGTAGCAGCCCAAGGCTGCAGCTGCGTTGGACAGCTTGCGCAAGTGCGCCTGGTTCGCAACGGCCGTCTCGTCGTGGGCAGCTTCGATGAGTGCGCGGGTTGCCTCGTCATCCGGACCGACATAGATCTGCTCGAGGCCGGCCGGGCCCTTGCGCTGGTAGTAGTGGTACCGCTTGCCGTGAATCAGCTTCGACGCGAAGCCACCTGGAAGGTCGGCGGGTGATCGATTGAGCTGCGCCATCCGGGCTGCGGAGAGCACGGAGGAGTAGGCGGCCTGAGCTGCCAGGCTGTTGTCTGTGAACATGTTTCTATACTACCTTTTTTATAGAGGTAGTACATCAACTTCAGACCGCAGTTTTAGTCGCCCGTCATGCCGGGGTCACTTCAGATCAGGTCTTTTTGAGGAACAACCCCCAGACCCAGCAGGCGATCGCATGTCCGAAACGCAATTGCGCGCTAAAGACAAATCGCTACCCGAGACGAACTTCAAGAGTTTGCGCTTGTTGATGCACACGCTGCGGCACAGCTTCGCAGTCTCGAGGCTCGCGTTCCGGTGCTGGCAACCCAGGTTAGGACTGAACCAGTCCCGCACCAGGCTCAAATGAGTCCGACAATTTCAAACCCAATCAAACAGGACCAAACCCTATAGAACCAGCTGGAAGTGGCGTAGACTGTGTTCAGTTGCCGCCACTCTGGCGGCGCATTTCTGTTTGGATGCAGACATGGACGACCGCTGGCTCTCTGTCGATGAAATCGCCGACTACCTCGGCGTAGCCAAAGACACCATCTACACCTGGGTGACCTCCAAGGGCATGCCGGGGCACAAGGTTGGGCGCTTCTGGAAGTTCAAGAAAGAAGACGTGGACGCCTGGGTGCGCGAGGGCGGTGCCGCTGCCAGCAGTGATGACTTTGACGACAAGGAGCCCCGCAATGCCTAAGCAGCGCTCCGCACAGGACAACAACGATATGAGCGACCTTGATCAAGAAGCCCAAGCGCCCGAGAGCGCGCTCGAAGAGGGCAAGGTCTTTGACTACATCACCGGCAACCCGGTGAAGGACAGCGACAAAGAGCAAGTCCGCCAGCGCATCGCCCGCGCCATCATTCATGAGTACGGCATTGCCGCCGAAGACATGGAGCCTGACTTCAAGGTCAAGGTGCTGGGCAAAAACCGCAAGCTCGACATCGCCATCTTCAAGCCTGGCCAAGCGCACACGGTGGACAACCTCTACCGCGCAGTGGTGGTGGAGAAAGAACCCAAGCTCGGCACCAAAGGTGCCTATCGCATGCGTGATCCGGAAGAGGCACGCAAAGAGTTCGAGGTGCTGGAAACCGTGATGGCAGAAGTCGAAAGCTGCGACTACGGCCTGTGGACCAACGGCCTGGAGTTCTTCTTCTTCAAGAAAGAAGTCACCCGCTTCGACACCAAGTTCAAGCCCATCGGCGACTGGCCCCTGGGTGACGACACCTTCAGCGTTGAAGGCCGCTCCATGGGGCGCCTGCGTCGTGCCGATCCGGTCATGCTGCGTACGGCCTTCCGCCGCTGCCACAACTACATCCACGGCAACGAAGGCATGCCTAAGGATGCGGCCTTCTGGCAGTTCCTGTACCTCATCTTCTGCAAGATGTATGACGAGCAGCAGTCCAACGATGCGCGTCGCTTCTGGGTGGGGCCGTTTGAGCCGTTTGAAGCCGCGGGACGGGAGCAAATCCGCCTGCGCATCAAGCCGCTTTTTGAGGCAGTGAAGAAGAAGTACGACGGTCTTTTCAAGGGCAACGAAGAGATCACCTTGTCCGACCGCGCACTGGCCTTCATCGTCTCCGAACTGGCACGCTACGACTTTGGTCGCACCGATGTGGACGCCAAGGGCACGGCCTACCAAGAAATCGTTGGCACCAACCTGCGTGGAGATCGCGGGCAATACTTCACCCCACGTGGTGCTATCAGGCTGGTGGTTCAAATGCTGGCGCCAAAAGAACATGAACGTGTGTTCGATTCATCCTGCGGTACCGGCGGCTTCTTGGTCGAGACCTTGAACTACTTGAACAAGGTCTTCCACGAAGAAAAGAGCATCAAAGCGGGTGACGAGAATACCGAAGAATTTATCTCCATCCGGGACAGGTTGGCCAAATTCGCCGCCAATAATCTATTCGGTGCTGATTTTGACCCTTTTTTGGTGCGAGCTGCACAGATGAACGTGATGATGGCTGGCAATTCGCTGGGGCGTCTCTATCACATGAATTCGCTGGAGTTTCCTCGCGGAGACCTGGCAGGTTTGCAATCTGCAAAAGAGAATATTCCCCTGGGCACAATCGATGTCTTGTTGACTAATCCTCCTTTCGGCTCTGATATCCCAATTACTGAGACCAGTATTTTGGATCAGTACGAATTGGCGCGGGATTGGAAGCCGTCGTCTGATGGTGGAGGCTTCTACAACACCGGACGATTGAAGAAGGCGGTGTCTCCAGAAGTTTTGTTTATTGAACGTTGTGTGAAGTGGCTCAGGCCCGGTGGGCGCATGGGCATTGTCCTTCCTGACGGCATGTTGGGCAATCCTGGCGATGAGTACATCCGCTACTGGATTCTTCGCCATTGCTGGGTACTCGCCAGCATAGACTTGCCGGTAGAGTCCTTCATCGTGGAGGCTAACGTCAACATCCTGACCAGTTTGCTCTTCCTGAAACGCAAACCGGAGGAAGTGATCCGGGCTGAAGACCTGGGTCAGAAAAGGGATTATCCGGTGTTCATGGCCGTAGCCGATAAGGTGGGCTTCGACCGTCGTGGCAATACGCTCTACAAGCGCCACCCTGACGGCGAAGAAATCCTGGTGGATGTTAGTCATGAAGAGAAGGTCCGTATCGGCGGTGCCCTGCAAGTGCGAACGCTGCATCGCAAGGAGCGCATCCTTGACGACGACTTGCCGGAGATCGCCAAGGCCTATGCCGAGTTCCGCGCCCAGCATCCGGAGCCTGGCAAATGATTCAGGGAATGAGTTTCACAGAATCGACGCTTGCAGGAATGTGCGCTTCTCCTTTGGTTTGGAAAACTTTGGAGTCTGATGCATGACGTTCGCAAACTTCAAGAATGCCCGCGTCGTTCGGTCCGGTTGGCTTGAAGAGGGCGGGCGACGTTTGGATTGCAACCCTTATATGTCAGGAGCACTTGAGGCTCGGGAGACTTTGCGAAAACTGACGGCTCGCAAGGATCCGCTTGCTAGCCTTACGGCTGGTCACGCAGGTGGAATTTATAACGGCCCTATCTTCAAGAGAAACTACGTTGAATCTCCTGAAGATGGAGTGCCGTTCATTAGTAGCGGGTCAATGCTTCAGGCCGACCTTAGTGGTTTGCCGCTGTTGCGGCGTAAAGATGCTGAGTCAACACGCCTATCCTATTTGCGCCTGAAGCCTGGAATGACGATGATTTCTTGCTCAGGCACTATCGGGCGCATGTGCTACGTCCGTCCAGACATGGATGGCGTCTGGTCGTCGCAGGATGTCCTCAAGGTGGCACCTGATCCCAGCTTGGTGCCGCCTGGCTACCTCTACGCTTTTCTATCTGGCCGTTTCGGGGTTCCGCTCGTGGTCTCTGGAACTTACGGTGCCATCATTCAGCATATTGAGCCTGAGCACATTGCTGATTTGCCTGTTCCTAGATTTGGATCTGAATTTGAAAATCAGATTAACTGCAAAATCGAGGAGGCTGGTAGGAGACTTTCTAATTACCAGGCTCTATTGGAGGGTGCGACTTCTCGATTGTTCTCCAGTGCAGGTGTTCCAAATCCATCGCCATCCGAATGGCGTGAGGATAAGCGTGATACGGGGTTTATGATTTCCTCTTCCAAGCTTGAGCCACTGCGGGCGTGGAATCACTCTCAACGCGTTCGTGGCATCGTTGATGCGATCGAGGCAAGGGACTTTAGCGTATTAGGCGACGTGATTGATCTGGATTGGATTCGCTGGCGCGTTATGTTTAAGCGAATTGATGCTGACCAAGAGAATGGGATAGAGGTTTTGTCGCAGAAGCCTCTATTCCATCTATTTCCAGAGGGGCGTTGGATTAGTAGGAGTTATTTGCTAAATCATTCGCCACGCTACGTTGTTCCGGATAGAACAATTATTGTTGCCAAGCAAGGAACCCTCGGTGAGGATGAGCTGTTTTGTCGCTGTGAGTTCATTACCGGTGAACGTGCACTTAACAGAGCCTACACAGACCATTGCATGCGTATCGTTGCACGCCCGCAAGAAATTGAGCCGGGCTATCTTTTTGCATTTCTGCGATCAAATGCTGGTTTCCGGATCCTTAGAGGGCTTGCCGAAGGTTCTAAACAGCAGGATTTGCATTGGCGGACAGTTCCTGAAATTTCAATTCCTCGTTTGTCAGCAATCGAAGAAAAGGAAATTTCTGACATGGTCTATCGCGCGTATGCCGATCGAAACTTGGCAGTTGATCTAATGATGCAAGCAACGCGTACAGTGGAATCGAAAATTATGATGGGGGAGTGATGTGGCTAAAGTGATCCTAGTAGGCCAGGCGGTCAATGATGCAGAGCGCAGCGCCATCGCTTACCTGCGGGATCGCTTGCCAGATAATTTCGTTCTGCTTCACAACTTCGAGATCGAGCGGCAGGGCGAGCGCTTCGAGATCGACATCGCATTGCTGACCCCGCACGCTCTTTACCTGATCGACGTGAAGGGCACGCGCGGCACCATCGATGTGTACGGCAACAAGTGGTACCCCGAGGGACGCGCGCCGTATCCGTCGCCGCTGGGCAAGCTGCGCGGCCATGCGCGCACGGTAAAGGGCTTGGTTACCCAGGCCAATCCAGGTCGGAATGAACTGGACGGTATCTATGTCGATGCCGCCATCCTGCTCACCGCGCCCGATGCCCACCTGAATGACCGCGAGCAGCTGGATGCAGACCGGGTGGTGAAGTTGAAGGACGCAGAGCGCTACTTCAAGGATGCCACGCGCATCCCGGCGCGCTTCTCCAAGAACATCCTGCAGCAGCAGGGATTGATCCTGCATGCCTTGAAGGTGGTGAAGCCTGCCTCCGCCGTGCAGTGCTTTGGGCACTGGCAGGTGAAGGAAAAGCTTGGGGCGGCGGAGGCCTATACCGAGTTTCGTGCCGAGAACGCGTTCGCGGGTGGCACGGCCCGTCTGCGGGTGTACCAGGCTGACCCCTATCAACCTGAAGATTTGCGCAAGGCGCAGGTCAACCGCATTGCCAACGCCTACAGGGCGTTGTCCAAACTGCCACTGCATCCCAACATCGTCGCGGCGCGGGACTTCTTCCCGACCGATGACGACAAATCGTTCATCCTGATCCTGGACGATGCACCAGGCCAAGCGCTGACCGTGCACATGGCTCGGCCGCAGTTGGCGCTGACGCTGGACCAGAAGTGGCGCGTGGCGAAAGACCTGTTAGCGGCCTTGGCCCATGCCCACCATCACGGTGTGGTGCACCGCAACCTGACTCCGGGCGCGATATTGATTGGCCAGGACGGCACCACACGCATCACCGACTTCGATTTCGCCAAGCCCGGTGTGGACCGCAGCCTGACGATTGCGACGGACATTGTTGATCTGGTGGAGAAAGCCTATGTGGCGCCCGAAGCGTTCAGTGAGCCGGGTGCCGCATCCAGCGCATCAGACATCTTCTCCGCAGGGGTCATCCTCTATGAACTCTTCACCGGCGAGCGCCCCTTCGCGGGCGAGCCCACCACCGTGTGGGATCGGGCTGGCGAGTTCCTCAACAAGCCCTCGGCACTGAGGCCGGAGCTGAACGAGGCCTTTGATGCTTGGCTGCAGAGCTTGTGTGCTTTCGACGAGCACCAACGGCTGACCGCATCGGCTGCTCTGGCCGCCTTGAATGCTTTGCTGCAACCCGTGGCGCAAGTGGCCAGTCAGGCTGCTGAAGCGCCAAAGTCTGAGGTCTTCGAAGTCGATGATGCCCAGACCGACTACCTGAACTTGGTGGCAGGCCATCGCCTGACCCACAAGTTCATCGTGGAGAAGAAGCTCGGGCGCGGCAGCTTCGGGGTGGTCTACAAGGTGATCGACACCTTGGGCGACGTGGCGCGTACGGTGAAGCTTATTGTCAGTGACCGGCACTCGACCTTGGAGCGCTTGAAGAAGGAGTACCGCCACCTGGTGCACATCCCCGAGCACCCCCACGTGGTCCGTGTGCTGGATGCGGATGTGATTCCTGGGCGGGACATCCCCTTCCTGGTCTTTGAGTACGTGGAAGGAGCCGATGTCGGCGACATGATCCACTATCGCCTACTGTCCCCTGAAGATGCGCTGGAGCTGGGCAAGCAGGTGATCGAGGGTCTGGTGCATCTGCATGCGCAGGGCTTCCATCACTGCGACATCAAGCCGCGCAATCTGTTGTGGACGCAGAAGGGCGCCAAGATCATCGACTTCAATGTGTCGGTGCGGGCCGACGACAAAGAATCGCGCGGCGGGGGCTCGCGGCGCTATTTGCCCCCGGACTTTGACCCTGAGGTCATTCCACACAACGGCGAACGCGCAGACCGCGATCTGTATGCGCTGGGTCTGACTTTGTACGAGGCATTGACCGCCCGCTACCCGTGGGACACCACAGAGCCTCCCATCAACAAGCCTGCGCCGGACCCTCGCGAACTGTCGGGCTTTGCCGACTTGGCGCCGGAGCTGGTGAATGTGGTGCTCAAGGCCATTGCGCCGCGCAGGGCCGAGCGCTTCCACACGGCCGTCGATTTCCGCGATGCGCTGGCAGAAGTTCGCCATGCACGTCGTGTGCAGACGGTCAGCCTAGCCGCCATGGTGTCGGCGGTGAGCAGCGGGCAGCCCGCCTTGGCTGAATCGGCACCCAACACCAATGCGTTCGTATCACACCTGCTGACGCTCTACAGCCAAAGCCGGCGCAGCAATGCGGGTACGCGGGGCATGGATGCGCTGGGTTTCTCAGCCTATGTGGACACTGCGCTGGACCGTGCTCTGTTGCCTGCTGTGCTGCAGGGGGAGTTCCGGCTTGTGCTGATCTCTGGCAACGCTGGTGATGGCAAGACCGCCTTCTTGCAACGCCTGGAGAAAGAGGTGGAAGCGCGCGGCGGGTCAGTCAATCGTGGTTTGGCAAACGGCAGCGAACTGAGCTTGGATGGCAAGCGCTACCTGATCAACTACGACGGCAGCCAAGACGAGGGCAACAAGGACAACAACCAGGTCTTGCTGGACTTTCTGGTCCCGTTCAAGGGCAACGATGCAGCATCCTGGAGGCCCCAAGAAACCCGACTGATTGCCATCAACGAGGGCCGCTTGGTGGACTTCCTCGCTGCACATGAACGGGATTTCCCGGCACTCACCGCCCTGGTTCGGCGTGCATTCGCCACGGGGGAAGCGGAGTCTGGCGTGGCGGTGGTGAATCTGAATCTGCGCAGCGTTGTGGCCGATGATGCCAGCAATGCTGAGGGCGGGTCGATTCTGGAGCGCACGCTGCGAAGCATCGTCCGCCCTGAGAACTGGGCTGCTTGTGAGCAGTGTGACTTGAAAGACAGTTGCTACGCCTTGCACAACGCACGCAGTTTCCAGGATGAGATCGCTGGGCCGCGCTTGCTGGAACGCCTCAAGACGCTGTACACAATGGCGCACTTGCGTGGGCGCTTGCACATCACGATGCGTGACCTGCGTTCAGCGCTGTCGTTCATGCTGATTGGCAACCGCGACTGCGGCGAGATTCATGCGCTCTACGCTTCAGGTAAGCACGATGACGTGGCGCGCAGCTTCTACTTCAACAGCTGGATGGGTGGCGGGCAAGCCACCTCGGACCGGCTGCTGACGCTGCTGAGCGATCTAGATGTTGGCAAGCAGGAGGACCCCCGCTTCGACCGAGGTCTGGACTTTGTTCAGCCGGATGACCGCGCCCTGTTCCGCTTCGAGCGCCGAGGGCAGTTTGACTTTGAGGTGTTGAAGCGACTGTTCGGCGATCTGCCGCGTGGCGTGTCTGACTCGTCAGTTCGCCACCGGGCGCGGAAGCATCGCGAGTACGTGGCCATGGCACGCCGCAAGCACTTCTTTGAACGGCGTGACGCCAGCTGGGAAAAGATGCTGCCCTATCGCTCCGCCAAACGCATGGTGGAGATCGTTCGAGGCGAAATGCCCATCGACGAACTCACGAGCGAAATCTTGCATGCCATCAACCGAGGCGAGGGGCTGCAGCGCCCGGAGCGCCTTGGAGCCAGCCTGGCTTTGCAGTTGCGGCAGGTCGAACACGGTACGGTTCGGAGCTATCGGCTCTTCCCTGTGGAGGGCTTTGGGCTGCAGGTACAAGACTTTGCGGCCAAGGCGCGCTTTGTTGAACACCTGCCGACCGGTCTGCTGCTGAAGTACCAAGGCCAAGGCGCAGGTGCCATCAGCAGCGAACTGATCATCAACCTCGACGTGTTCGAGATGCTGGTGCGGCTGAATGAAGGCTATCGGCCAAGCGTTGAAGAGATGCAGGGTTTCTATCTCTGCCTTGGCGTGTTCAAGAACAGCCTCAACGCTCAGCCTTACCGCGAAATTCTGCTGACCACCACGGGGCACGACTTCTTCCGTTTGGCCCGCCATGACGATGGTCGGGTGGAGATGCGTTTGCTGCACGGCCCGGTGGGGGGCGCTCGCCAAGAAGAAGCCGCAGAGAGCGGCGCCAGGGGGAACTGATGGCATTGCAGAAGAAAGACAGGGAGTTCCGACTCCCGAAGATCAGCTATCTCGACTTCAAGACCATCGAGATGGATCGGGTGCTGACCGGCTTGTTCGAGCGGTTGGAGCATGGGGGCTATCCGAGCGTTTTCCGCGACAAGCGTGAGCTGACCGTGGACAAGTTCGTTGATGACATCCTCGATGCCAGCGACAAGTTCTTGGGCTTTACCCAGCACCGAGACATGGTGGAGCGTTGGGTGGAAACCCACCTGATGGACATCGTGAATCGAGGCAAGAAAAACGCCGCCGTGGCAGGGCCGCGACCGCTGCATGGCTATACCTATCGCTTTCGCAACCCGAAGCACTCGCGTGACTACGGGGCTGCACAGCATCTTTACCAGATGCTGCACCACGCGCGCCACCTCGCCGGCCACAAGGCCATCGAGCATCTCAAGGGCTTCTTCTTCGACGGGTTCGACAAGCTCACAAGAGAGCTGAACGACAAGGCGCTGACCGACATCGAGACGGCGACGCTGCTGCATTTCTTGTCTCAGCGGAAAGACACGGCGGATACGAAGAGTGGCGGCGACCGTTTTGCGCCAGTTTGTATCGGTGCGGCCGACTTGATGGCGGAGGACATTCAACGACTACTGTTCTACAAGCGACACATGCCGCGCTCGGTGATGGTGGAGTACCTGAAGGTGTTGCTGTCCTTCCATTTGGCGCTGTACCACCTTCGCTTACTGAAGCTGCTGCCCGCATGGCAAAAGTTGGAGGGAGCGAACTCGATTTGTGCTGAGTCGGCATGCCCGATGAACCCTCGAGAACAACGCGAGCCTCAGGGCGACTGCCCCTACAAGCTCGGCCTGTTCGTTGATCTGTCTGGCAGTGCAGAGTCTTCAACTGCAGCACTGGCTGAGCGCAGCGCCGATGGATATTTCCGGCGAATTCCGACCTTCATTCGCGCGTATTTCATGGCTAGGAAGCTTGATGAGTTTGGTGAATTTTTGCTTTCGAGAGGAAAGCTCATTCGAACCATCTCTAAGCACCTCACGGTCGGCGAAATCTTTGCTCTTCAAGGCGAGGCGTTCAGAGAAGAACGAGAAAAGTACTTCAATGGTCGTTTGCGCGAGCTGGTTGACTCTATCCGTGATGACGAAAGCGGATTGGATGAACGCACGCAGCAGTTATTGACCCTCGGGCTGTCTGACTTCGATACCTATATCGAGATCCTTGTGACCTTGCGCGGAGATTTTCATCGAGATTTCGTGATCAAGTCTTTCGACGCCACGATGCTCAAGAACAAGCCGGGAGCGCTATTGGCACAGCCTCGGGCCAGCAAATCTTCAAGGCGGTTCGCTTTGGAGAGTCGCTTGCTGGAGGTGCTGCTGCAGATCGCAGTGTTGCGACCCGGTGGGGACCAGGGCTACTTCACCGGCGAGATGCGGATCGACGACTTGCTGTCGTTCTTGCGTGAACGCTATGGGCTCTACATCGATCAGCTGCCGCCCGGTGAGGGGTTCAGCGCTCCGACCATCGACGAACGGAAGGCACTGCGCAGCAATGTGCAGGCATTCACCAGACGCCTCCGTGAGATTGGCTTCTATCGAGATTTGTCTGATGCCTACGTGACCCAGACCGTGGTGCCGCGCTACACCATTGCAGAACGAAACGAAGGAGCGCGCGCATGAGTCAGGGACTGCGTGAACTCAACAATCAAGAACTGAACGCCGCGCTGGAATCCGTTCTGCTTCCAAAGCTATCCCAGTTGCTTGCCGCTCGCGAGCTTGGGCATTGCATGCGGGTCACAGACTTGGATCGAGAGCTGATGATCCGCTTGGCTGGCGGCCTGCGGGCTGCCGTGCCGGCAGCGAACGTCGTGGTGCTGGCGGACGAGGGCTTGCGAGCGATGGCGCCGGACATGGCTGTCAGCAGCACCAAGCTGGTTGAGCTGCGGAATCCGCTACCGAACGATGAGCTTCGGCCCCCATTGCTGGTCTTCGTGCCGAACGACCTGCGTGCTTCAGCGGAAGATTCTTTTGGCGTCGCAACGTTCGAAGAGGTCTCGATCGATGGCGCGTATGCGGAGCTGAATGGGCAGTTGCTGGCTCAGGTTCCTGCCAACTTGCGGATGGCCGTGGAGGCCTGCTTGAGCGAGTTGCGGCGGCGTGATAGCCGGTGGCGGTATGCCGATGACGCTGCTGTGGCTCGTTACCTGCTCACCTGCCAGATCAATGAGTTTGATCCGGACGCGATGGGCGCAGCGCTGTTTGAACTTGCTCTGGTGCCGGACTTTGAGTTGTTCCAACAGTCCGAGCGCGCACCTGCGCGGGTGGCGCGCAACCGAGAGTGCGTTGAGCGCGTGACCTGGTCTACCAAGACAGAGCGCGTTCGCGCGCTTGAGCTGGGCTTGCTGGACCCCGTGTTCTGCAAGCAGCTTGGCGAGTTCTTCTCCCGCATCGGCGTCTCCAATCCCAAGGAGTGGACGCAAGCCATCGTTCGTGACCGCGTGAATTGGCCACTTGCGTTCAACAAATGGTTGTTTGAGGACGGGGGAGTCAACCCCGACGCCATCTACATCGGCGATGTCGCACTGCCTGACTTGCCCGTGGTGAAGGATGACAACGAAGACCCCAGGTTGGCTGAGTTGATCGGGCACAAGGTGCTGCCCATCTCAAAAACCGGGCTCAAGAAGTTCAGTGTTTCTTTCCGTGTTGACCCGGTGCCGTCCAAGGTCGAAGGGCTGTCGCGCTTCGTGGCAGAAGTTGTGTCGCGCGACAACGGGCCGACAGGCCTGCGTAGGCGAAAGGCCGCCTGGACCAAAGGAACCGACTCCGGCGCGATTTCTTTTTCGTCGATTGGCAAGATCGACTGGGAGGAAGGCTGGCACTACGTGCGGGTGTATGCAGAGACCGAGGACGGTGATCGCATCCCTCTCGCGGACGGAGAAGGCAATCCCATCCGGTTCAACACTGATGCAGCGGAGACGCACGCCAGCCCCAACGAAAGTGACCTCTTTTACGTGGTCACCGACGACGAGGTGGAGGTAGAACCACCACAGCGTGCGGTCCCGCGTGAGGCAAGCTTGATGCATGCGGTGCTACGTGCACGTTTTGCAGCGGTGACTCAGGATCGTGATCCTGGAGCCGTTACTGTGACCGGCTGCGGCTGGGTGGAGCGCAATAGCAAGGCCATGGCCAGCGGCGAAACCTTGGAGATTCGCCTGGGCAAGGAGGGTAAGGCGAACGTCTTGGTGTCCAGCCTTTTGGCGAACCTGGAGCGCGCGTTTCTTGAAGACACGGAAGGTCTTAACCGCTTGAGACTTTCGATAAGCGCTTCGGGTGTTGCCACCCGATCTACGACGTCATTCAAGTGGCCAGGCTCGGACGAGGTGACCCGATTCCGACAGGCTCGACAGTCGTTCTTCGCCGCAGTGCTCAAGGGAGACCAACGGCTGATCATGCAGGCCAGCGATCTTCTGTCCCTTCAGGAACCGGCTCAGAACTACGCGTCCGCCTACTTGGCTTGGATCGACACAGCGCTTGCACGTGCCAGCTCCACAGAGACGGCCGTTGCGCGGCAAGCAATGGATGAGCTTCGCTATGCGCTCACCATCGATTCAGTGGCCCTCGTGCTGGAGGACTACCAAGGCAGGCGACGAGATGCTGTGCTGCTGGGCCCAACGCATCCTTTGCGTGCCAACTGGCATGTTGCATGGAGCCATCTCGGCCAGGCCTGGATGGAGCAGAGCCGGGTTAGCAACAAAGAGTTTGTGATCCCGACACGTGACGCAGTGATCAAGCAGCTTGCGCCAGCGGCATTTCCGCCGGTTGTTCCCTTCGGTGAGGAGCTGGGGCGGACAGCGCTGGCTGTGGACAACATCAACCCGTTCTGGTCCTTGTACGCGGCGACCGATGAGAAAGACCCTCGTGGCCTGATTGGCGAGGTTTGTGCTGCCTTGGGCTTGCCAGAACCAGCCATCGGCGGGGCAACCATAGATAGTGCTTATCTTGCCGCGCGCGTGCAGCGTTATCTTGTCCAGCACCCATATGTGGAGACGCTGACGATCAACGCCTTCAACGCGGGGCGCGCAGGTGCAATGGCCGAGGTGCTGCTGGCACTCCAGCGACATCCTGATTTCGCCGATCTGCGTTACGACATCCGACTCTTCGTGCTTGATCCTGCAGCGCCCTCGACCGGGGAAGCGTTGCTGGAACTCTTGTCGCCAGACTCGGGAACGAGCGCCAAGGAGGTAGACGCTTTTTCGACGCCGACCAACAGTCATTTGCACCCCAAGCTGCGACTGGCCATTCGTGCGATCAAGGAATTCCGTGAGGATCCGGATTTGCATGCGGCGCACCTGTCTTTCTTGTTTGACTTGTTCCCTGCTGAGGAAATTCGAGCAGTTGATGTTCAGGACAGTGACGACTCTTCGTTTGTCCATGGTCTGGTTCAGCCCTTCGAAGTGGACTATCTGGAAGACGAGCAGTCCATCACTTGGCTGCGTCGTCCGCTTCATGGCGCGGCGCAGCCGCTGGAGGGGGCAGAGGCGCTATCCGACCTCATGGGTGGCGTTTCCCGTGCTGTCTCGGTCGCAGTGGCGACAGTTGCTCGCAGTCAATACCTGCCGCATGCGCGCCCTGTTGTTGCGCTGAGCCTGTCCGCAGATGAGCGTGCCATGCTCCATCAGGTTCATGAGGTCAGTGATTGGGTGCTTACGATTGATCGGAACTTGGGGATCGAGTTCTTCGACCATCGTCGGCATGCCACACGGCCAGACTATCTGATCGATCACTCGCCCGACATGGCGAGCGCGATGAGCCATCGATTGGCGATTACCTCGCGGTCCGTTGCTGAGCTGGAGTCTTTGCTGATTCCCATCTTGGGCGAGTACGGATTGCCCAATACGGGCCGACATGCCTTGGTGATGCTGGATCAGCTTCGATCGTTGTCCGGCAGGCTGGCCTTGAAGCTACTGTCCTCCTCATCCCAGCGCGCTGAGGCGATGGGCTTGGCGCTCTCGCGTTTGTTCCTCGAACACCAAGGCGTTTTCCAGAACCAGGTCGTCGTGCCGTTGGACGCGCACTTGGAGTTGTACAAGGCGTTGAAGCAAAGCGCTGAAGAAATGGGCGATGAAGTCAGCTTCCGTCGGACTGACCTTGCCCTGTTCGACCTCGACCCAGCAAGCCGTGTGGTGACATGTCGGTTGGTCGAAGTGAAGTGCTATAGCCAAGTGGGTGACGTTGCTGCCTACGCGCAGTTGAAGGCCTCGATCGCCGAGCAGATCGCTCAGTCCGAGCACGTCTTGGCCTATCACTTCGACCCCAGGATGGCTGACGTAGATCGGCCTGACCGCCCCGTCAAGAATCGCGATCTTGCCGCACTGCTGGGCTTTTACCTAGACCGATCCGAACGCTATGGCGTGGTCTTGCCAGAAGCCGCCGAAGAGGCGCACTACTTCCTGCGACGCCTTGATGAGCGGCCTTACACCCTGCAGTTCACACGAAGTGCCGTGGTGTTTGACTTCAGCAAGCCAGGTACTGAGCCCGCCGAGCATGAAAATGGCATCGAGTTCTATCGGATCGGTAGTGATTTGATCCGGCAGCTGGTGGAATCGGCCGTGACGGACACTGAAACGGTGGCCAGCGTCCAGTACGTACGCGCTGCCGACACAGCGCGAGAGGTCACGCAGGAACTGCTTCGTCGCAGGGAGTTGGCGCCAGCTGTTCCTACCTTTGAAACGGCGGCCTTCCTCAGCCCGCCACGGGATCGAACACTCGCGTGGGATGACAGTCCGAGGGTCAAATACACGCAGCATGAGGTGGTTGCCAACGCGCCCGTGAGGGAGCCGGAACCCGCCGCCTTGGCGCAGGTGGCTCCTCTGCCAGTTGAAACCGTACAGGCTGCAAGCACTGACAAGCCACCACTGCCAGTAGACGAGCCGAGTGCGGATGCGACTGCGACGGCGGAACAGGCGCCTGCGTCGGTTCTTGTTGCGAAGAAAGAGGCTCCCCAGGGTGCGACCGTTACACGGCCGCAGACTCAAGATGGCGAGGCTACCGATAGCCGCGTGGCTTACGACATCATGCTCGGTGCCACGGGAGCAACACCACAGTACGGCCTGATTGGTGAAGTGTCTGGGCGCAAGGTGGCACTTGACCTCAATCAGACCCACACCATCAGCCTGTTCGGCGTTCAGGGCGGCGGCAAGAGCTACACCTTGGGCAGCGTCGCAGAGATGGCTTCGCTGCAGATCCCTGGTATCAACTGCCTTCCCGAGCCGCTGTCCACGGTGATCTTCCACTACAGCCCCACGATGGACTACAAGCCCGAGTTCACGTCAATGGTGGGGGCGAACTCGGTGGAAGATCAGGTTCGTGCGCTGAAGGAAGTGTATGGCGCGGAGCCGAAGGCGCTCGCGGATGTGTTGCTTCTCGTACCCGCCGACAAGATCGAAGAGCGTCAGGCCGAGTACCCCGACATCGAAGTGCGGCCTTTGCAGTTCTCGGCTTCAGAGCTGAAGGCTTCGCACTGGAAATTTTTGATGGGCGCCGTGGGCAATCAAGCTACGTACATTCGTCAGATCATGCGCATCATGAAGGCGATGCGCGACGACATCACCCTTGAGGGCTTGCGTGCAGGCATCGATGCATCGTCGGTTCCCGATCACCTCAAGGAGCTGGCTCGGATGCGCCTCGAACTGGCCGCTGAGTACATCAACGACGGAACCTCGCTCACTGAGGTGGTGAGGCCTGGCCGACTGATCATTGTGGACCTGCGGGACGAATTCATCGAGAAGGACGAAGCCCTCGGACTGTTCGTCGTGCTCTTGCAGTTGTTCGCTGATGCGCGCATCGATGGGCGCAGCTTCAACAAGCTGGTGGTGTTCGATGAGGCCCACAAATACATCGAGAGTCCCGACCTGGTTGCCGGGCTCATCGAAGTGGTCCGAGAGATGCGGCACAAAGGCGTCAGCATCATGGTCGCAAGCCAAGACCCACCATCTGTGCCTGTCAGCCTGATCGAGCTGTCCAGCCAGATCATCATGCACAAGTTCAACTCGCCTGCTTGGTTGAAGCACATCCAGAAAGCCAACGCTGCACTCGGCAACCTGACGCCAGAGCGCATGGCCCTGCTGAAAGCCGGAGAGGCTTATGTGTGGTCAAGCAAGGCGACGGATGAGTCGTTTTCCAAGGGAGCCGTCAAGCTTCGGTGCAGACCCAGGGTAACGCAGCACGGCGGGGCAACTCGGGTGGCCGTGAAGGACTAAGAATCTTCGCAATTGGTCATAGAGCGAGAAAGTCCAGCAAGAACGCCTCTGGTGGACGCTCTCTTTTCGAACTCTATTTTTTTGGGGCGCGACAATGAAGGCAAAGTTTTTGAACTCCATTTTCAATTTGTGAACTCTATTCATTCACACCAACTTCCGCCCCAGGCCTTTCTGGTTGATCTGGACGGCACCCTGGTCGACACCCTGGGCGATTTCGTGGCCGTGCTCAATGCCGTGCTGGCCGAGCTGGCCCTGCCGGCGGTGAGCCGCGACTTCGTCGAGCACACCGTGGGCCGCGGCAGCGAGCACCTGATCCGCAGCACCCTGGCGGCGGTGGGCGGCGCGCCGGCGCTCTACGAGCCGGCCTGGGCCCGCTATCAGCATCACTACGAGCGGCTCAACGGCCAGCATTCCGATCTGTTTCCCGGGACGCTGGAGGGCCTGGAGCGCCTGCGCGCGCGCGGCCTGCCCATGGCCTGCCTGACCAACAAGCCGGCCGCCTTCGCCCGCGAGCTGCTGGCGCGCAAGGGCCTGGCGGGCTATTTCGACAAGGTCTTCGGCGGTGACGACTTCGAGCGCAAGAAGCCCGACCCGCTGCCCCTGCTCAAGACCTGCGAGGCCCTGGGCACACCGCCCGCGGCCAGCTGGATGATCGGCGACAGCAGCAATGACGCCCAGGCCGCCCACGCCGCGGGCTGCCCGGTGGTGCTGCTACGCCATGGCTACAACCACGGCGAGCCCATCGATGCGGTGCCGGCCCTGCAGCACCTGGACCGGCTGGACCAGATTCAGTTGCCCGACCCGGCCTGACGGCCGCTGCTGCGCTGCACGCCCAGCAGGGCGTCCTTGAGCTGGTGATCGGCGGGCGACTTGCCCAGCCAGATCTTGAGCAGCACATTGAAGAACTCGGGCTCCTTGATCGGGTCGCCCGGGACGCGGGCGCCGTTCACGAAGACCACGGCACCGGTGCCCGGCAGCCAGTCCACGCTGAAGTTCTCGCCGCTGGCCAGCTTCTTCTTGCTGGCAAAGATATCGGCGATGCGCAGCACGCCGGAGATGGAGCGACCGAACTCCTCGCGGGTGGAGTTCTCCTCCATGCCCTTGGTGAAGAGCTTGCCCAGCTCGCTGCCATCGATATCGCGCAGCATCTGGATGTGCAGGCGCTTGGGGCCGCCATTGCCCAGCACCGCGTCGGGCGTGCCGGCCTTGGCCGTGAGGTACAGGCCCGCGGTATAGACCTTGAACACCGCCTTGTAGCGGATGCCCGCGCCATTGAGCTGCAGCTTCTGGCCGCCCACCTCGGCCTGGGGCTCGTATTTGACGCCGGCCACTTCCACCGGCTGGGCCCCGGCCGCGCCGCACAGCGCGGCGCTCAGCAGCAGGGCTGCAAAGCGTGTCTTCATCTTGTTTGTCTCCATCCGTCCCGCCCGTCCAGCGGGCAGGCGCGAGTATGGCGCGAAGCGCACGGCCCTGTCCGTGGCGGGCGTCACACGCGGCCCCGGGGGCTTCCCGCATGGGGCCGCGCCCACCTGCCTGCTACACTCGGCCGCATCATGTTCATCACGCGCAAGCACATCAAGGGGTCGAACGACCGGGGAGCCTGGCCCTGGCGTCGCTCGAACGACTTCGCCATCTGAAGCCGCCTGACTGATGCTTGCCGCCCCGATGACCGCACGACGTGTCATCCGCGGGCCTCACAATCGAAATCCGCTCGATAGCTCCCTCCCGGGGAGTTGGCCGCAGTCAAGCGACCTGAAGCCCTGGGCGCGCGCCTTTTTCCTTATCCTGCTCCTTGCGTGAGCCGGCGTTGCGCCCCCGTATCCGAGGTTTGACGACGTGATCACCGAACTGGAATTCCAGAGCCTGGCCGCCGACGGCTACAACCGCATCCCGCTGATCAGCGAGGCCTTTGCGGATCTCGAAACCCCTCTGTCCCTCTACCTCAAGCTCTGCGCCGGTGCCGGCCAGGGCCGCCACAGCTTTCTGCTGGAATCGGTGGTCGGGGGCGAGCGCTTCGGGCGCTATTCCTTCATCGGCCTGCCGGCCCGCACCGTGCTGAAGAGCGAGGGCTTCAAGACCGAGGTGCTGCGCGACGGCGCCGTGGTGGAGACGCATGAGGGCAATCCGCTGGACTTCATCGAGGCCTATCAGAGCCGCTTCAAGGTGGCGCTGCGCCCCGGCATGCCGCGCTTCTGCGGCGGCCTGGCCGGCTACTTCGGCTACGACGCGGTGCGCTATATCGAGCCCAAGCTGGCTCGGACGCACAAGAGCGGCGGCCTGGCCACGCCGGACGTGATGCTGCTGCAGTGCGAGGAGCTGGCGGTCATCGACAACCTCTCCGGCCGCCTGTACCTCATCGTCTACGCCGACCCCACCCAGCCCGAGGCCTATTTCCGTGGCAAGAAGCGCCTGACCGAGCTGCGCGACAAGCTGGCCTACTCGGTCAGCGCGCCCCAGGTGAAGCGCGGCCAGTCGCATCCGGTGCAGCGCGAGTTCAAGCGTGAGGACTTCGAGGCCGCGGTGCTCAAGGCCAAGGACTACATCGCCGCCGGCGACTGCATGCAGATCGTCTTCGGCCAGCGCCTGGCCAAGCGCTATACCGAGTCGCCGCTGAGCCTCTACCGCGC
Source organism: Shinella sp. XGS7 (assembly GCF_020535565.1). Lineage (NCBI taxonomy): Bacteria > Pseudomonadati > Pseudomonadota > Alphaproteobacteria > Hyphomicrobiales > Rhizobiaceae > Shinella > Shinella sp. XGS7. The sequence continues at coordinate 1,642,717 of NZ_CP084758.1, forward strand.
GCTGCGCTCGCTGAATCCCAGCCCCTATATGTACTTCTATGACATGGGGGACTTCCAGATCGTCGGCGCCTCGCCCGAGATCTTGGTGCGCCACGAGCGCATTGCCGATGAGGAGCGCATCACCATCCGCCCCCTGGCCGGCACCCGCCCGCGCGGCGCCACGCCCGAGCTGGACCAGGCGCTGGAGAGCGAGCTCAAGGCCGACCCCAAGGAGCGCGCCGAGCATCTGATGCTGATCGACCTGGCCCGCAACGATGTGGGCCGCATTGCCGAGACCGGCTCGGTCAAGCTGACCGACGCCTTCGCGGTGGAGCGTTACTCGCATGTGATGCACATCGTCAGCAATGTCGAGGGCACCTTGAAGCAGGGGCAGAGCAATATGGACGTGCTGCGCGCCACCTTCCCGGCCGGCACCCTCAGCGGCGCGCCCAAGATCCGGGCCATGCAGATCATCGACGAGCTGGAGCCCGTCAAGCGCGGCATCTATGGCGGCGCCTGCGGCTACCTGAGCTTTGCCGGCGATATGGATCTGGCCATCGCCATCCGCACCGGCATCGTGCAGGACCAGACGCTTTACGTCTCGGCCGCGGCCGGCATCGTGGCCGACTCGGTGCCCGAGCTGGAATGGAAGGAGACCGAGGCCAAGGCCCGTGCCTTGATCCGTGCTGCTGAACTGGTGGAAGAGGGGTTCTGACATGCTGCTGATGATCGACAACTACGACAGCTTCACCTTCAACCTGGTGCAGTACTTCGGCGAACTCGGCGCGGACGTCAAGGTCGTGCGCAATGACGAGATCACGGTGGAGGAGATCGGCGCGCTCAAGCCCGATCACCTGGTGTTCTCGCCCGGCCCCTGCACGCCGGCCGAGGCGGGCGTGTGCGTGGAGGCCATCCGCGCCTTCCAGGGCAAGCTGCCCATCCTGGGCGTGTGCCTGGGCCACCAGAGCATCGGTGCGGCGCTGGGCGGGAAGATCGTGCGCGCCAAGCACCAGATGCATGGCAAGGCCAGCACGATCAGCACCGACCAGAAGGGCGTGTTCAAGGCCTTGCCCAAGGACTTCAGCGTGATCCGCTACCACTCGCTGGTGATCGAGGAGGCCACGATGCCGGCGGTACTGGAGATCAGCGCCCGCAGCGAGGACGGCGAGATCATGGGCGTGCGCCACCGCGAGCTGGCCGGCACGGCCACGCCGCTGGAGGGCGTGCAGTTCCACCCGGAATCCATCCTCTCCGAGCATGGCCACGCCATGCTCAAGAACTTTCTGGAGCGCGTGCTATGAGCCTGGTTGACCTGCGCAGCGACACCGTCACCCGGCCCACCGCGGCCATGCGCGAGGCCATGGCCCGCGCCGAGGTGGGCGACGATGTGTTCGGCGACGACCCCACGGTGCAGGCCCTGCAGGCCCGCATGGCCGCGCTGAGCGGCAAGGAGGCGGCGCTCTTCATGCCCTCGGGCACGCAGAGCAATCTCTGCGCCATGCTGGCCCATTGCGAGCGCGGCGACGAGTACATCGTCGGCCAGCTGGCCCACACCTACCGCTACGAGGGCGGCGGTGCGGCCGTGCTGGGCAGCATCCAGCCCCAGCCGCTGAGCCAGGACGCGTGCGGCCGGATGGCCCTGGCCGATATCGCGGCCGCCATCAAGCCCGACGACCCGCATTTCGCGCGCAGCCGCCTGCTGTGTCTGGAGAACACCTGGAACGGCCAGGTCATGCCGCATGACTATCTGGCCGAGGCCACGGCCCTGGCGCGCCGCCACGGCCTGCGCTGCCATCTGGACGGGGCGCGGGTGTTCAACGCGGCGGTGGCCGACGCGGGCGAGGGCGGCGATGTGTTCGCCGCGCTGGCACGCATCACGGCCTATTTCGACAGCGTCTCGATCTGCTTCAGCAAGGGCCTGGGCGCCCCGGTGGGCTCCATGCTCTGCGGCTCGCGCGAGCTGATCGCGCGGGCCCTGCGGATTCGCAAGATGGTGGGCGGCGGCATGCGCCAGGTGGGCCTGCTGGCGGCCGCGGCCGACCATGCGCTGGACCACCATGTGCAGCGTCTGCGCGAGGACCACGCCCTGGCCGCGAGCCTGGCCCAGGGCCTGGCCGGCATCGAGGGCCTGACGGTGCGTCCGGTTGACACCAACATCGTCTTCGTCGACGTGGCCGAGGGCCGCGGCCCCGACCTGCTGGCCCATCTGAAGGCGCGCGGCATCCTGGCCACGGGCCTGATCGGCCTGCGCTTTGTCACCCATCTGGATGTGGATGCCGAGGGCATACGCCGCACCGTGGACGCCGTGCGCGAGTTCTTCGCTGCGCCGGCTGCGCCCGCGGCCGCAGCCGCCCGCCCGGCCGGCCCCTACTGATCGAATTTCGCTGGAGCTACACAGCATGCCTATCACCGACAACGAAGCCCTGACCCGCGTCATCGAGCACCGCGAGATCTTCCACGACGAGATGCTGGCCCTGATGCGCCGCATCATGGGCGGCGAGATGTCCCCCGTGATCGCCTCGGCCCTGCTGATCGGCCTGCGCGTCAAGAAGGAAACCATCGGCGAGATCACCGCCGCCGCCCAGGTCATGCGCGAGCTGGCCCACAAGGTGCCGGTGGCACCTAGCCCGCATCTGGTCGACGTGGTCGGCACCGGCGGCGACGGCGCCCACACCTTCAATATCAGCACCTGCTCCATGTTCGTGGCCGCTGCGGGCGGCGCCCAGGTGGCCAAGCATGGCAACCGCAGCGTCTCCAGCAAGACCGGCAGCGCCGACGCGCTGGAAGCCCTGGGCGCCAACATCATGCTGACGCCGGCCCAGGTGGCGCAGAGCATCCAGCAGACCGGCATCGGTTTCATGTTCGCGCCCAACCACCACCCGGCCATGAAGAACATTGCCCCGGTGCGCAAGGAGCTGGGCGTGCGCACCATCTTCAATATCCTGGGCCCGCTGACCAATCCGGCCGACGCCAAGAACATCCTGATGGGCGTGTTCCACCCGGACCTGGTGGGCATCCAGGTGCGCGTGATGCAGCGCCTGGGCGCCGAGCATGCGGTGGTGGTCTACGGCAAGGACGGCATGGACGAGATCTCGCTGGGCGCCGCCACCCTGGTGGGCGAGCTGAAGAACGGCGAGGTGCGCGAGTACGAGATCCACCCCGAGGATTTCGGCCTGGCCATGGCCAGCAACCGCAGCCTCAAGGTCAGCGGACCGGAGGAGTCCCGGGTGATGCTGCTGGGCGCCCTGGCCAACGAGCCCGGCCCCGCGCGCGACATCGTGCTGCTGAACGCCGGCGCCACGCTCTACGCGGCCAATGTGGTGGACTCGATCGCGGCGGGTATCGACCGGGCACGCGAGGCCATTGCCAGCGGTGCCGCGCGTGCCAAGCTGGATCAGTTTGTGGCCGCCACGCAGGCGCTGGGCCGGGGAGCTTGATGATGGACGACATCCTGAAGCGCATCGTCGCGGTCAAGCACGAGGAGATGAAGGCGGCGCGTGCCCGCCGCTCGCTGGCCAGCCTGCGCGAGGAGGCCGAGGCCGACCGCGTCACGCGCGGCTTCGAGCGCGCGCTGCGCGCCAAGATCGCCGCGGGCCACAGCGGTGTGATCGCCGAGATCAAGAAGGCCAGCCCCAGCAAGGGCGTGATCCGCGCCGATTTCCGCCCGGCCGAGATCGCACAGAGCTATGAGCGTCACGGCGCGGCCTGCCTCTCGGTGCTGACCGACGAGCAGTTCTTCCAGGGCTCGGCCGACTATCTGCGCCAGGCCCGCGCGGCCGTGGCCCTGCCGGTGCTGCGCAAGGACTTCATGGTCGACGAGTACCAGGTCTTCGAGGCGCGGGCCATGGGGGCCGACTGCATCCTGCTGATCGCCGCCTGCCTGGACGACGCGCAGATGGCCGATCTGGAGGCCTGTGCCCTGGGGCTGGGCCTGGACGTGCTGGTCGAGGTGCACGACGGCGCGGAGCTGGCGCGGGCCCTGCGCCTGAAGACGCCCCTGGTGGGCATCAACAACCGCAATCTGCGCACCTTCGAGGTCACGCTGGACACCACCCTGGGCCTGCTCAAGGACGTGCCGGCCGACCGTCTGCTGGTGACCGAGAGCGGCATCCTGGCCCCGGCCGATGTGCAACTCATGCGGGCCGCTCAGGTGCACGCCTTCCTGGTGGGCGAGGCCTTCATGCGCGCACCCGATCCGGGTCAGGCGCTTTCGGCCCTGTTCGCCTCGTGAGCGCGGGCTGGCAGGAGGTGGTCGAGGCCTGGCAGGCCTCGCCCGCGGGCCGGGGCCTGGAGGCCTTTGTGGCCCAGCGCCGCGCGGCCGGCGCCCAGATCTATCCGCCCGAGCCTTTCCGGGCGCTCACGCTCACGCCCCTGGACCAGGTGCGCGTGGTGATCCTGGGCCAGGACCCGTATCACGGCCCCGGCCAGGCCGAGGGGCTGGCCTTCTCGGTGCCACCCACGCTCAAGAAGCTGCCGCCCAGCCTGCGCAATATCTTCAAGGAGCTGCAGCGGGATCTGGACCTGCCGCCGCCGGCCCACGGTCATCTGGGCGCCTGGGCGCGCCGCGGCGTGCTGCTGCTCAACACCTGCCTGACGGTGGAGGACGGCGCGCCGGCCAGCCATGCCAAGAAGGGCTGGGAAGCGCTCAGCGACGCCCTGATCCTGCGCGCCGCGACCGATGCTGCGCCCAAGGCCTTTCTGCTCTGGGGCGCCCATGCCCAGGCCAAGGCCCAGCTGATCGAGGGTGCTGACACGGCGCGCCGCCATCTGGTGCTGCAGGCCAACCATCCATCGCCGCTCTCGGCCCTGCGGCCGCCCACGCCTTTCATCGGCTGCGGGCATTTCTCGCGCGCCGCGGCCTGGCTGGCCCAGCGTGGCCGGCCCATGGACTGGAGTCTGCAGGATTCGTAGAAACCCTGGCTGAGGGCTGAGGCGGGCGCTGGTGCCTTATTGGTATTAACCCGCGAAATCGCCACCCAACTGCCGCCAAAGCGCCGAGCGGCGGCCGTTTCATCGAGATACCGGTGAATACCAATTGACGTCCAATCGTCTCTGGTACTAGACTGGTATTAAATATGAATACGGCCTCTGCACGCGCCTCGGGCGCGCCCTCGCATTCTGCCAAGAAACCCGTCCTCTATCTGCTGGGCGTGGATGGAGGCGGCACCGGCACGCGCCTGCGCCTGGCGGACCGTGAGGGCCGCTTGCTGGGGCAGGGCGAGGCGGGGCCTTCGGCCCTGGGTCAGGGCGTGGCCCAGGCCTGGCGCCATGTGCAGCAGGCCTTCGAGGCTGCCTGCCAGCAGGCCGGCATCGCCACGCCGGATCTCTCGACATGCGCCATCGGCCTGGGGCTCTCGGGCGCCACGATTGCGGAACAGGCCCAGGCCTTTTTGCAGCAGCAGCCGGGCTATGCCCATGTGCAGCTGGAGAACGACGGCTACACCACCGTGCTGGGCGCCCATGGCGGCCGGCCGGGCGCCGTGGTGGCCTCGGGCACCGGCGCCGTGGGCGAGGCTTTGCGCGAGGATGGCTCGCGCGTCTTGATCAGCGGCTGGGGCTGGATCACCGGCGACGAGGGCAGCGGTGCCTGGCTGGGCATCAAGGCCGTGCGCCATGCCCAGCAGGCCATGGACGGCCGCGTGCCCGCCGGTGCGCTGGCGCAGGCCATCTGGGCCGCCACCGGCACGCAGCGCGATGCGCTGGCCGACTGGTGTGCCGGCGCGGGCCAGCATGCCTATGCGGGCCTGGCGCCCCTGGTGTTCGAACAGGCCGCGGCGGACGCCGTGGCCCAGGCATTTGTGGACGAGACCGTGGCCGAGCTGGAAAAGCTGGCCCTGGCCCTCGACCCTTCAGGGCGCCTGCCCCTGGCGCTGTGCGGCAGCATCGCCCGGCGGGTGGCAGGCCATTTCTCAGGCACCATTCGTGCCCGTTGCGTCGAGCCGCAAGGCGATTCGGCGCACGGCGCGTTGCTGATGATCAGCGGCGCACTCACCGAGATGGGACTCTGATGACTGCTACCGCCCCCGCTTCCAAGCTGCCCTTCCAGTTCAAGCCCGACCCGCAGGCCGCTTCGCCGCTGTACATGCAGCTGGCGCACAAGCTGGCCCAGGCCATCCGCGACGGCCACTACCACCCCGACGAGGCCCTGCCCTCGGAGCGGGTGCTGTCGGAATCGCTGGACCTCTCGCGCGTGACCGCCCGCAAGGCCATTGACCGCCTGGTGGAGCAGGGCCTGATCATCCGCAAGCGCGGCTCGGGCAACTACATCGCGCCCAAGCTGGAGCAGCCGCTCTCGCGCCTGACCAGCTTCTCGGAAGAACTGCACCAGCGCGGCTTCAAGCCCAGCTCCAAATGGCTGACCCGCGGCTTCGCCCAAGCGGCGCCCGACGAGCAGCTGAGCCTGGGCCTGGCCACCGGGGCGCGCGTCTCGCGCCTGGAGCGCCTGCGCCTGGCCGATTCGGTGGTCATGGCCTACGAAGTGAGCGTGCTGCCCGAGGCGGTGCTGCCGGACCCGCAGGCGGTGGATGCCTCGCTGTATGCCCACCTGTCCAAGCAGGGCGGGGCGCCGGTGCGCGCGCTGCAGCACATCCGCGCCATCAATGCCGAGCCCAAGCTGGCCTCTCTGCTGGAGGTGCCGGTGGGCCAGGCGGTGCTCTTCATCACACGGGTGGGTTTTCTGGAGTCGGGTCAGGCCGTGGAACTGACCCATTCTTACTGCCGCAGCGATTACTACGACTTCGTCGCCGAGATGCGACGCGAGGGCTAGCAGGGCGCTGACGGGACGGGGATGAGTTTTGGCTGTTGAACAGATTGAAGGCTATGTCCTGACGCCGCAGGGTTTTGTGCGCGGCGTGCTGGAACAGCAAGGCGGACGCATCGTCCGCATCGAGGGCGAGGCGGTCCCCGAGTCCGAAGTGCGCCATGGGCGCCAGGCCCTGCCCCTGGTGCTGCCCGGCTTCATCGACGTGCATGTGCACGGCGGCGCCGGCCGCGACACCATGGAGGCCGGTGACGCCGGCCAGGCCATCGCCCGCCTGCATGCGCGCCATGGCACCACGGCCCTGCTGGCCACCACCATGACCGCGCCCATGGACGAGATCCGCGCGGCCATCGCCGCCGTGGGCCCGCTGTGCCGCGAGCGCGACCCGCAGGGCGCGCGCGTGCTGGGCGTGCATCTGGAAGGCCCCTACATCAACCCCGGCAAGCTGGGCGCCCAGCCCGACTTCGCCAAGGCCGCCAGCATCGAGGAGATCCTGGCCCTGCACGCCCTGGCGCCCATCCGCCTGATCACGCTGGCGCCCGAGCTGCCCGGCAATCTGGAACTCATCACCACGCTGCGCGCGGCGGGCTTCCAGGTGCAGATCGGCCACACCCTGGGCACCTACGAGGACGGCGTGGCCGCCCTGGCCCATGGGGCCGGCGGCTTCACCCATCTCTTCAACGCGATGACGGGCCTGCACCACCGCGAGCCCGGCATGGTGGGCGCGGCCCTGGCCCATGCGCAGTACGCCGAGATCATCCCGGACCTGCTGCATGTGCACCCCGGCGCGATCAAGGTGGCGCTGCGCGCCATCCCCTGCCTGTTCTGCGTGAGCGATTCCACCGCGGCGGCCGGCATGCCCGATGGCGAGTACAGCCTGGGCCGCCACAAGGTGCAGAAATGCATGGGCGGCGTGCGTCTGCCCGACGGCACCCTGGCCGGCAGCACCCTGACCCTGGATCAGGCGCTGCGCAATCTGGTGGGCCTGGGTCTGGAGATCGAGGAGGCCTCGCGCCGCGTCTCCACCCATGCGGCGGATTACATGGGTCTGGAAGACCGCGGCCGCCTGGCCGTGGGCGCCTGGGCCGACTTCGTGGTGATGAACCGGGACCTGCAGTTGCAGCGCGTGGTGGTTGAAGGAGATGAGATTGACCTCGAGTAATTTGAACGGCTCGCGCATGCTTGAAGAAGCGCTGAGCGCCCCCGCCGCCGTGGCGCGCCAGCTGGCCGCCGATCAGGGTGCCTATGCGGCCCTGGGCGAGGCCCTGCGCGCCCAGCCGCCCAGCAGCCTGCTGACCATTGCCCGCGGCAGCTCCGATCACGCCGCCCACTACATGGCCTATCTGGTGATGGCCCGCCTGGGCCGCCTGGTCACCTCCCTGCCCATGTCCCTGGTCACGCTGTACCAGAGCAAGATCGAGAGCAAGGGCCTGGTCTCGCTGGCCTTCTCGCAGTCGGGCCAGAGCCCCGACCTGGTGGCCCCCACCCAGTACTTCAGCAGCCAGGGCGCCCGCACCGTGGCCTTCGTCAACGCCTCGGGTTCGCCCCTGGCCGAGGCCGCCCAGCATGTGTTCTCCCTGCACGCCGGCCCCGAGCAGAGCGTGGCCGCCACCAAGAGCTATATCGCCCAGCTGGTGGCCGGTGCCCGCGTGGTGGCCGCCTGGCAGGATGACGAGGATCTGGCCGCCGCCCTGCAGGCCCTGCCCGAAGCCCTGAGCAAGGCCGCCGCCCTGCGCTGGGACGCCGCGGTGGAAGCGCTCAAGGACGCCGACAAGCTCTTCGTGATCGGGCGTGGCACCGGCCTGGCCATCGCGATGGAAGCCGCGCTCAAGTTCAAGGAAACCTGCGGCATCCAGGCCGAGGCCTTCTCGGGCGCCGAGGTCAAGCATGGCCCCATGGCCCTGGTCGAGGAAGGCTATCCGCTGCTGGTCTTTGCCCCGCGCGGTCCGGCCCAGGCGGGCCTGGTGGCCCTGGCCGAGGAGATGCGCGGCCGCGGCGCCCGCGTGCTGCTGGCCGCACCGGCCGGCACGCCCGGCGCCGAGCTGGAGCTGGCCACCACCGGCAATGAGGACCTGGACCCCATCGCCGCGGTGCAGAGCTTCTATCCCATGGTCGAGGCCCTGGCGCGTGCGCGCGGCCTCAACCCCGACCAGCCGCGCCATCTGGCCAAAGTGACCAAGACGCATTGATCCCCACGAGCATGAGCGCGACCCCTGCCTTCCGCCCCGGCCATCTGGTGATGGTCGACATCCCCGGCAAGACCCTGGATGCCGAGACCGCTGCCTTTCTGCGCGAGCACGAGATCCGCGCGGTCTGCCTGTTCCGCAAGAACCTCGGCAGCGAGGATGAGATCCGCCGCCTGACCGCCGACCTGCGCGAGGTCATGGGCCCGCTGGGCCTGATCGGCATCGACCAGGAAGGCGGTTCGGTGATCCGCGCTACCAGCGTGCCCCAGGCCCCGGCCGCCATGGCCCTGGGTGCCATCGGCGACGAGGCCCTGGCCGAGGAGGTGGGCGCCGCCGTGGCCCGCTCCCTGCGCCATCTGGGCATCAACTGGAATTTCGCGCCCGTGCTGGACGTGAACAACAACCCGGCCAATCCGGTGATCGGCGAGCGCAGCTTCGGCGAGGACCCGGAGCAGGTGATCCGCCTGGCCCGGGCCTGGATGCGCGGCTCGTTGCGCGAGGGCGTGGCCTGCTGCGTCAAGCATTTCCCCGGCCATGGCGATACCCATGTGGACTCGCACCATGCCCTGCCCACGGTGGACAAGTCCCTGGCCGCGCTGGAAGCCCTGGAGCTGCGCCCTTTCCGCGCCCTGGCCTCGGGGGCTGAGGCGGCGCCGGCGGTGATGACCGCCCACATCGTCTACCCGCAGCTGGATGCCGAGCATCCGGCCACCCTGTCCAAGACCATTCTGGGTGGCGTGCTGCGCCAGAACCTGGGCTTTGGCGGCGTGGTCATCACCGACGCGCTGATGATGAAGGCCGTGTTCGAGCGCTATGGCTATGCCCGCGCCTCGGTGCTGGCCCTGCAGGCCGGCGCCGACATGCCGCTGGCCCAGGGCAGCCGCGCCGAGCAGGCCGAGGTGCTGGACGCGATTGCTGCCGCCCTGGTCGCTGGTCAGCTGAGCCTGGCCGAGGTGCAGGCTGCGGCCGCGCGCATCGAGACCCTGGCCCGTGCCTATCCCCTGGCGCGCCGCGACTACGCCGCCGGCCAGCGCGAGGCCGACGACGCCCTGATGCACCGCGCCTGGGCCCAGTCCCTGAGCGCGCTGCGCGGCGCCCAGCCGCCCGCCGCCGACCGCGCCCTGCGCGTGATCACCCAGGCCAGCGTGGCCAGCGACGGCGTGTCCGAAGCCGGCCTGCCGGTGGAGCAGGTGGCCGCGCTCTTTGCCGGGCATTTCAGCGATGTGGAGTTCCTGCACCTGCCCAAGCTCAGCGCCCTGAGCGCGGCCGATCTGCCGCGTGATGGCCGCCTGAACGTGCTGGTCTCCAACCAGCGTGCGCGCTACGGCGCGACGGCGGCCGAGGCCGCGGTGGACCTGCATCTGGCCATCTGGAATCCCTTCCAGGTGCTGGACCTGCCGCAGGCGCCGGCCCTCGTGACCTGGGGCTATGCCGAGGGCGCCATGAGCGCGCTGCGCGCCTGGCTGCAGGGCGCGCAGGCCGCGGCCGGCGTGCCGCCCGTGACCCTGAACTGATCGCTTCCCTCCACGGCATTCTTTCGTCCAAGGCCCCTCATGACCCAGACGCCGATGCGCTCGCCCATACGCTGGGTGCCCAGCCTGTACTTCGTGCAGGGCCTGCAGTTCTTTGTCGTGATGCTGATTGCCGGCCTCATGTTCAAGAACATGGGCGTGGCCAATGACCAGATCGCGCGCTGGACCGGCGCCCTGGGCCTGGCCTGGGCCTTCAAGCCGCTGTGGAGCCCCTTTCTGGAGCTGGCGCGCAGCAAGAAGCTGATCGTGGTGGCCATGCAGTTCACCGGCGCGGTGGGGCTTGGCCTGATGGCTGCGGCCCTGCAGCTGCCCATGTGGTTTGCCGCCAGCATCGCGGTGCTCTTCCTGCTGGCCTACGCCTCGGCCACGCATGACATCGCCTGTGACGGCCTCTATATGGCCAGCCTGGACGCCAAGCAGCAGGCCGCCTATGCCGGCTGGCAGGGCGCCTTCTTCAACGCCTCCAAGTTCCTGACCCTGGGCGGCCTGCTGGTGCTGGCCGGCCAGCTTGAGCGCAGCATGGGCGTGATGAACGCCTGGTCGGTGATCTTTGCCTTGCTGGCCTTGCTGCTGACCCTGCTGGCCAGCTACAACGCCTGGGCCCTGCCGGGCGCGCTGAACACCGAGCATGCGGACCTGACCGCGGCCGGCATCTGGCGCACCCTGCGCGAGGTGATTGCGGACTTTCTGCAAAAGCCCGGCATCTGGATGGCCATTCTCTTCATCGTGCTGTTCCGCTTCGCGGAAGGGCAGGTGCAGACCATCGGCCCGCTGTTCCTGAAGGAGGCGCGCGAGAGCGGCGGCCTGGGCCTGAGCACCGAGCAGATCGGCGGCATCTACGGCACCGTGGGCACGGCGGCCTTTCTGGTGGGCAGCATCCTGGGCGGCTACTTCACCAGCTGGCTGGGCCTGAAGCGCGCCATGCCCATCCTGATCGTCGCGATGGCGGTGCCCAATGTGACCTTCTACTACCTGGCCAGCACCCTGCCGGCCGATCTCTTCCATATCGGCGCCGCGGTGGGCATCGAGATGTTCGGCTACGGCTTCGGTTTCGTGGGCATGATTCTCTACATCATGCAGGCGGTGGCGCCGGGCAAGTTCCAGACCGCGCACTACGCCCTGGGCTCGGGCGTGATGCAGCTGGGCTTCATCCTGAGCAAGACCATCAGCGGCGACATCCAGCTGGCCATGGGCTACCAGCACTTCTTCCTGTGGACCATCGTCTGCGGTGTGCCGGCCCTGCTGCTGCTGTTCTTCGTGCGCATCCCGCAGTCCGGCGCGGCCGCACAGGACGAGCTCGAGACCCTGCCGGCGAGCGGGGCGGGCGAGGGCGGAGCCGCCCCGGCGGCGGGCCGCTGAACACAAGAGATCCATCCTCGCGAGGGAGACGGTATGAGTTTGAGAGGGGCTATGGCGGCGCTCAGCGGCGCTGCCATGCTGTTGTGCCAACCTGCCTCGGCGCAAGCCGGGCAGGTTTTTTTTGATGATTTCAGCTACGGCTCGACGGCCGAGATGTGGCGCGAGGGCGGCTGGACGCCGCGCAGCCAGAGCGGCCATCCGGGTGTCAGTGGCGCCAGCTGGTCGCCCCAGGGCCTGAGCCTGCAGGACGATCCCGAGCAGCGCGGCAACCGCCTGCTGCGCCTGCGCGCCCAGACCGACGGCACGGGGCCCGGCACCCAGCAGAGCCAGGTCTGCCATCAGCGCAAATACCTGGAGGGCACCTATGCCGCGCGGGTGCGCTTTCGCGACCTGCCCAGCGCTGGCGTGGATGGCGATCCGGTGATCCAGACCTTCTACGTGGTCAGCCCCCTGCGCTACGACTTCGATCCCGAGTTCAGCGAGCTGGACTGGGAGTACCTGCCCAATGGCGGCTGGGGCAGCGAGAAGACGCGCATCTACGGCATCACCTGGCAGACGGTGAAGCTGGAGCCCTGGACGCCCTATCACCAGCAGCACCAGGAGCATGGCTCCCTGGACGGCTGGCATGTGCTGATGATGCAGATCCTGGACGGCCGCACCCGGCTCTTCATCGACGGCCGCCAGGTCGCGGAGCAGGGCGGGCGCAACTACCCGGTGGTGCCCATGTCCATCAACTTCAATCTCTGGTTCTCGCCCGGCGGCCTGCTGCCGGCCAGCGCCGAGCCGCGGGTCTGGGAACAGGATGTGGATTGGGTCTTTCATGCCCGCAACACCCGGCTCAGCCCCGAGCAGGTGATGGCCGAGGTGGCCGCCCTGCGCAAGGGCGGCACCCGCCGCGTGGACCGGGTGCCGGCGGCCGAGCCGGCGCTGGAGAGTCGTTGCAATTTCTGATGGAAAGCTGGAAGAAGAGATGTCTGCTGTAAACGCCGCCTCCGGCCGCCTGGCCTCGGTGGACGCGCTGCGCGGCCTGGCCGTGGCAGCCATGCTGCTGGTCAACAACCCGGGCGACTGGGGCCATGTCTATGCGCCGCTGGCGCATGCGGCCTGGGAGGGCTGCACGCCCACCGACCTGATCTTTCCCTTCTTCCTCTTCATCGTGGGCGTGTCCATTGCCTTGAGCATGGGCGGCCGCATCGCGGCCGGCGCCGCGCCCGCGCCCCTGGCGCGCACGGTGCTGGAGCGCGCCCTGCGCATCCTGCTGCTGGGCCTGGTGCTGCACGCCCTGGCCTGGTGGCTGATGGACAAGCCGCATTTCCGTCTGATGGGCGTGCTGCAGCGCATAGGCCTGTGCTTTGCGCTCACGGGCCTGGCCGCGCTCTACCTGCGCGCCCGTGCCCAATGGGCCCTGATTGCCGCCCTGCTGCTGGGCTACGGAGCCCTGCTGCTGGCGGGCGGAGATCTGAGCAAGGAAGGCAATCTGGCCGCGCGCCTGGACAGCGCGCTGCTGGGCCCCTTGGCCTATCAGTGGGACGCGGCCCGCGGCCTGGCCCATGAGCCCGAGGGCCTGCTCAGCACCCTGGGCGCCCTGGCCACCTGTCTGCTGGGCCTGCGCGCGGGCGAGCTGCTGCGCCGCGGCGAGAGCACTCGTCTGGCCCTGCTGGGTGTCGCGGCCCTGGCCCTGGGCTATGCGGCGCAGGGCCTGCTGCCCTGGAACAAGCAGCTCTGGACCAGCAGCTTCGTGCTCTGGACCGGTGGCTGGGCCGCCCTGGCCCTGCTGGCCGCCCACCGCCTGGTGGACGGACGCGGCTGGCCGGCCCTGGGCCGCAGCTTCGGCGTGAACGCGATTGCCGCCTATGCCGGCGCCTGGATCATGGCCGTGCTGCTGGAAGGCCTGGGCTGGGCCGCCCCGATCTACGCCCAGGGCTTCGGCTGGATCGCCCGCGGTCTGGGGCCGCACCCGGCCTCCCTGGCCTTTGCCCTGAGCTTTGTGCTCATCTGGGCCATGGTGGTGCGGGCCCTGGACAGGCGGCGGATCTATATCAAGGTTTGATGTCGGTGTGCCTGCCAGGCGTTCTGTGCAAGGCTCTACAGTTGTGCAGGCCCGCGCGCAAGCCGGGCCTGTTTTCTTTCCTGAGTTGCGGAGTACCGCGCAATGAGTGAGTCTTTCCAGGTTCGCATGCCGCCGGATGTGCAATCGATCCAGATCGGCGAGCACCAACTGGTCTTCATCGATGATTTCCTTGAGGATCCCGAGGCCCTGCTGGAGGTCGCCTGCCGCAGCCGCTTCGAGCCTTATCCTGGCCTGGATCAGCGCAAAGGCTATCCGGGCATCCGGGCCGAGGCCCCCGCGGGCTATTCGCAGAACCTGACGGCCTTGATGGATCCGCTGATCCGGCTCAATTTCGGCGTGCCGGAGGCGCTGCCCCTGCGCAAGAGCATCTGTGCCTTCTCACTAACCACGGCAGCCCCGGAGACCCTGGGCACGCTGCAGCGTACGCCGCACTTCGATGCCAGCACGCCGCATCACATGGCCGTGCTGCTCTACCTCTGCGATGAGCAACATGGGGGGACGGCCTTCTACCGGCATCGCGCCACCGGCATCCAGCAAATCACGGCGGAAAACCGCGAGCGTTTCCTCTCGGCCTACAACGCGGAGCTGGAGAGGCGACCACCGGCGGCCCGTTACTTTGACCACGGCGACGAGAGTTTTGAGTTCCTGGGCCGCATGCCCGCGCGCTTCAATCGTCTGGTGGTCTACCGCGGCAGTCTGCTGCACACGGCTGTGGTGAATCCGGCCTGCGGCATCAACGCTGACCCGCGCAGCGGTCGGCTTACGGTGAACACCTTCTACGACTTTTGAGCCAACACGGGCGGCGTTTCGCTGGTGGGCCGACCGCCCAGCACCATAAAAAAACCCGGCCTTGGCCGGGTTTCTCTTTGCAGGATCCAGGACTGGATCAGAACTTGGCGCTCAGGCCCACGCGGTAGGTGGTCTCGCCTTCGAAGTACCAGGTCGGGAAGCCGGCCTTCAGCGAAGGACGGACCGTGCTGGCGGCGCCGGCGGCACCGTACTGCACATCATCCTGCTTCAGCAGGTTGATGGCCTCGAAGGAGAGGCGCAGCTTGTCGGTGATGTTCCAGCCCAGGCTCAGGTCCAGGCTGCCGGTGGCGTCATGCATGCGATTGCCATACCAGCCGCTTTCGCGAACCATGTACTTGGAACGCCAGTTGTAGGCCAGGCGGGCCGAGTAGGTCTGGTTCTCGTAGTAGCCCACCAGGTTGGCGTTGTGCTTCGAGGAGAGCGTGAACATGTTCAGCTCGTCCTGGTAGCTCGACGAAGGCGCCTTGGCGTCCGAGTAGGTGTAGTTGGCCGACACGCCAAAGCCGTTGTTGAAGGCATGGTTGCCTTGCAGCTCGATGCCCTGGATCTTGCCGCCGCCAGCATTGATGTAGCGGTTGATCGTCCAGCTGTCCACGCCCGTGTCGGGGCTCACCACGCCGACCTTCTGGTTGGTCAGGGTCTGGGTGGTGATGAAGTTGTCGATCTTCTTGTAGAAGAAGGCGGCCGACACCAGATTACCGCGACCGTAGTAGTACTCGATGCCCAGGTCGAACTGCTTGGACGACTGGGGCTTCAGCGCAGGCGTGCCGTAGTTGAACGCGTCGTTCGCCTTGTTGGTATCAGCAAAGCCGACCACCGCCGTGTTGAACATATTGACGAAGTTCGGGCGGGTGATGGCCTTGGACAATGCGAAGCGCAGGATGGTGTCGCGCTGCAGGTCGTAGGCCACGTTCAAGCTGGGCAGCACATCGTTGTAGCTGGCGCTCTTGGAGGTCTTGGTCGTGCCCCAGCCGTTGTTCTGCTCGGCGTCGGTCTTGTAGTCGCCGGACCACTTCGTGCCGTCGAACACATAGCCGGTGGCCGTGGCCTTGGTGCGGGCGTAGCGCAGGCCGAAGTTGCCGTGCAGCTTGTCGGCGTCAAAGTCGAACATGCCGTAGATGGCGCTGTTCTTTTCCTTCAGCTCGCCGTAGGCCGAGCGGTCTTCCACCCAGCCGGTCACGTTGGCGCGTGCGGCGGCCAGCATGGCGTCCATATTGGGCTTGGGAACGGACCAGCCACCCACCATGTCGAGAGAGCCGTCATACAGCGAGGCGGTGTCCACAGCCTTGGCGGTCGCCGGGCGCAAGCCGCGAGCACCGCTCTTGGTGAAGGTGTGGTCGGTGAAGCGCACGCCCGTCTTGAAGGCGGTCAGCATGTTCCAGGACAGATCGATGGTGGCATCGGCCTGGAAGAAGTTTTCCTTGTCCTTGTTCGGACCGCGGCCGTTCGCCCACAGCTCGGGCGAGGACTGCGCCGGCAGATTGCTCACGCCCACGTTCTGGTTGGACGAAGGCTGCAGCGAGATCGTCTTGCCGGTGGCGTCGATCGTGCCGGTCCAGTAGGGAATGTTGCCCGGGGCCTTGGTGTGGGCGGGCTCGCCCTTCGCGAAGTCAGGAGTGAACTGGCCGTAGGCGAAATTGGCGGTCTGATCGGTGCCGCCGTCAGCCTTGGTCGTGCCGCCCACGGCGCTGAGCTTGAAGCCGTTGCCCTTGAACGTGCCGTCCAGCACCAGGCTGTCCGAGGTCATGGAGGCTGAACGCACCCAGTTCTGCAGGAAGACGTTGTGCTTGTTGTAGTCCGCAGTGGCGCGAGTGTGCACCACGCACAGGCCGTTCACCGGATTGGTCTGCTTGCAGTCCGAAGCGTCGCCGTTGCCGGTGAAGATGTAGTGGCTGGTGTTGGAGTTGTTGGCGTTCAGCTCCAGGCGGGTGTAGTTCAGTCCCAGCTCGATGTTCGATGCCGGGCGGGCCTGCAGCGTGACATTCAGCGCGGTGCGCTTGCGATCTTGCACGAAGGTGGACGGCGCCACATCGCCGGACCAGCGCATATCGGCTTCCACGCCCTTGCGCACGTACTCGCCCTTGTCGATGCCGCCGGCGATCAGCACGCCGAAGGTCTTGG
The DNA here is from genome assembly GCF_020535565.1 of Shinella sp. XGS7. NCBI lineage: Bacteria > Pseudomonadati > Pseudomonadota > Alphaproteobacteria > Hyphomicrobiales > Rhizobiaceae > Shinella > Shinella sp. XGS7. The sequence goes on from NZ_CP084758.1 coordinate 1,659,535, forward strand.
CGGGGTTGCGCCAGCTGTACAGGCCCGAGACCTCCTTGTTCAGCTCATCGCTGATGCTGCCTTTGCCCAGCTTCACGCCTGCGAAGGCGGTGCCAGCGTCCAGGTCAAGCGGCTTGCGGGTCTTGACGATCACCGTGCCGCCGATGCCGCCTTCGGTCAGGTCAGCCTGGGAGGACTTGTAGACCTCCATGCCGCCGATCAGTTCGGCGGGCAGCAGCGAGTAGTTGAAGGAGCGATCGATGTCCTTCTGGTCAAACCAGCCCGTGGAGGCCACGGTCTGGCCATTCAAGGTGGTGTAGGTCATCTGCGGGTCGGTGCCGCGGATGGAGACGGAGGCGCCCTGACCAAAGTCACGACCCACCGAGATACCGGGGATGCGACCCAGGGCCTGGCCCACGTCGGCGTCGGGCAGCTTGCCCACGTCCTCGGCCGAGACGGCGTCCACCACGGCGTTGGAATTGCGCTTGATGTTGGTCGCCGATTCCAGCGATGCGCGGATACCGGTGATCACCACCTGATCCAGCTGAGCGGCTTCCTTCTTGGCTTCCTGCGCCTGCACGGCGAATGCCGCACCCAGCAGGGTCAGCGACACGGCGGCCGCGATAGGGGTCTTCTTACTGACCTTCATGAACTGCTCCTCGATATGGCCTATTGATTCGTATACGGCCTGTTACGACGTGGAACCTGGACCCATGCCTGTCAGGAAGCGGCATGCGCCTGGTGCCCCCAAGATGCACCTCGATGCAACCAATGCCATGCCACTATAGCGGTCGCTAGTGCCACTTTGCTACCAGTTTTGGGGGCGTGTTTTCCCTGCTGTGGCGGGCGCGCGACCGCCCTGAAGCCCTGCTTCTACGGGCATTCGCGGACTCTTGAGTGGGTGCTTGGTAGCGAAGTGGTATTGCCATCCGGAATGCCAGTGGCATTCGTCATGGATCTGCGGCGGGCATTGTCGGAATGCGCCGGCAGCTTGGCTTGCCTTGCGGTGTGATCCGGTGCTTGAGTGCTTGCCGGCTTCTGGAATGCCTTGCGCGGGAGGTGTGGGGCTTGCGCAAGGCGGTGGCCCCGGGCGGCCTTCGAGGCCCTCAGCAAAATTCTTTGCAAAAACATTTGCAGAGGAAAAATGCTGTGCTATAGTCTAGGGCTTGCCTCGGAGGGGTGGCCGAGTGGTTAAAGGCAGCAGACTGTAAATCTGCCCGCTAACGCGTACGCTGGTTCGAATCCAGCCTCCTCCACCAAGGCAAACAAGGTCCAAGTGGCCTCGCATGCGATGCGTTTTGAGCGTGTCGCGAGAGCTGTTGAGACTGGCGCTCCCGGGCGGGAGTAGTTCAATGGTAGAACCTTAGCCTTCCAAGCTAATGACGCGGGTTCGATTCCCGTCTCCCGCTCCAGAGGCTTGGAAGTTGTGTCGTCGTAGTCGGCACTGGTTTGGTGATTGTCATGAGTCGCCAAACCTGTGTCGATGCCCATGTGGCTCAGGGGTAGAGCACTCCCTTGGTAAGGGAGAGGTCACGCGTTCGATCCGCGTCATGGGCACCACCAAATTCCTTCTCTGATCTGTTCGCCTCCAGGAGCGCAAGATGGCAAAAGGTAAGTTTGAGCGCAACAAGCCTCACGTAAACATCGGCACGATCGGCCACGTTGACCATGGCAAGACGTCGCTGACGGCAGCGATCACGAAGTACTTCGGCGAGTTCAAGGCGTACGACCAGATCGACGCTGCCCCGGAAGAAAAGGCGCGCGGCATCACCATCTCGACGGCACACGTCGAATACGAGACGGCGAACCGTCACTACGCCCACGTTGACTGCCCCGGCCACGCCGACTACGTCAAGAACATGATCACCGGTGCTGCCCAGATGGACGGCGCGATCCTGGTTTGCTCGGCTGCCGACGGCCCGATGCCGCAGACGCGCGAGCACATCCTGCTCGCCCGTCAGGTTGGCGTTCCGGCCATCGTCGTGTTCCTCAACAAGGTCGACCAGGTTGACGACGCCGAACTTCTCGAGCTCGTCGAGCTTGAAGTTCGCGAACTTCTGTCGTCCTACGATTTCCCGGGCGACGACATTCCGATCGTCAAGGGTTCGGCTCTTGCCGCTCTCGAAGACTCGAACAAGGAAATCGGCGAGAACGCCATCCGCAAGCTGATGGAAGAAGTCGACGCGTACATCCCGACGCCGGAGCGTCCGATCGACCAGCCGTTCCTGATGCCGATCGAAGACGTGTTCTCGATCTCGGGCCGCGGTACGGTTGTTACGGGTCGCGTTGAGCGCGGTATCGTGAAGGTCGGTGAAGAAATCGAAATCGTCGGCATCCGTCCGACGACGAAGACGACCTGCACGGGCGTTGAAATGTTCCGCAAGCTGCTCGACCAGGGCCAGGCCGGCGACAACATCGGTGCGCTGCTGCGCGGTGTGAACCGTGACGGCGTCGAGCGTGGCCAGATCCTGTGTAAGCCGGGTTCGGTCAAGCCGCACAAGAAGTTCAAGGCAGAAGCCTACATCCTGACGAAGGAAGAAGGCGGCCGTCATACGCCGTTCTTCACGAACTACCGTCCGCAGTTCTACTTCCGCACGACGGACGTTACGGGCATCGTAACGCTTCCGGAAGGCACGGAAATGGTTATGCCGGGCGACAACGTCACGGTTGACGTCGAGCTGATCGTTCCGATCGCGATGGAAGAAAAGCTGCGCTTCGCTATCCGCGAAGGCGGCCGTACCGTCGGCGCAGGCATCGTTGCCTCCATCGTCGAGTAATTTTTTCCAAGGACCACAGGGGCATAGCTCAATTGGCAGAGCGTCGGTCTCCAAAACCGAAGGTTGGGGGTTCGAGACCCTCTGCCCCTGCCAGCGAAAATCATCAGCGATAATCGCTGGTTCCAGTGGTCAGGCAATAGCCCGCGGGAGTTGATCCCGGCGGGCTTTGCTGCTGGTGGGTCTTGAAAGATCCGCTGGCGTCTCAAAAGAAGCATCCGTTCAATGTCCAATCCTCAAGTCGAAACGGTCACGACCGGCGCTGACAAGGTCAAGCTGGCTGGCGCCGTGCTGCTGCTGATTGCTGCGCTGGTGGCGTTCTACGCCCTCAGCAAGCAGGGCGCGCTGGCGCAGTGGGCGGCCCTGCTGGTGCTGCTGGCTGCCGCTGCGGGGGCCTTCTTCACCTCGGAATCCGGCAAGTCCCTGATCGCCTACGGTCAGGACTCGATCAAGGAAGTCCGCAAGGTGGTGTGGCCCACCCACAAGGAGGCGCGTCAGATGACTCTGTACGTGTTTGCCTTCGTGGTGGTGATGGCCTTGTTCCTGTGGCTGACCGACAAGACGCTGGAATGGGTGTTGTACGACCTGGTCCTGGGCTGGAAGCGCTGAAGAGGAAGTCATGAGCGAAGAGCAAGAAAACATCGTCGCCAGCGAAGCCGCAGCCCCCGTCGGCCTGCCCAAGCGCTGGTACGTGCTGCATGCCTATTCCGGCATGGAGAAGGCCGTCGAGCGCAATCTGCGTGAGCGCATCGACCGCGCCGGCATGCAGGAGAAGTTCGGCCGCATCCTGGTGCCGACCGAAGAAGTCGTCGAGCTGAAGAACGGCAAGAAGGCCGTGTCCGAGCGCCGCTTCTTCCCGGGTTATGTTTTCGTCGAAATGGTGATGGAAGACGACACCTGGCACTTGGTGAAGCACACCTCCAAGGTGACGGGCTTCATCGGCGGCGCCAAGAACCGCCCGGCTCCGATCTCGGAGGCTGAGGTGATGAAGATCGTCAACCAGATGCAGGAAGGCATCGAGAAGCCCCGGCCCAAGGTCGAGTGGACGGTGGGCGAGATCGTGCGCGTCAAGGAAGGTCCCTTCACCGACTTCAACGGCTCGGTGGAAGAGGTCAACTACGACAAGTCCAAGGTCCGCGTGTCGGTCACCATTTTCGGCCGCGCCACGCCGGTCGAGCTGGACTTCGGTCAGGTGGAGAAGGTTTGACGAGCCGATAGGGGCGTCAAACTTCGCCGAGGCTCGACGGAGTCGAAGGCAAGGTTCCAGGGCCTGGCAGTTGCCCCAAAGCTGCCCGTAGTCAGTCTGCAACGAGAGGCGGACAAGAGGAGTGAAGGTAAGGGCGCAAGCCCCAGTCCTTCGCGCTAGCACTCAGGCGCAGCGGCGAGGCCGCCGCAGCGCTTCTAGGAGAAAACATGGCCAAGAAGATTGTCGGCTTCATCAAGCTGCAAATCCCGGCTGGCAAGGCAAACCCGTCCCCGCCGATCGGCCCGGCGCTTGGTCAGCGTGGCATTAACATCATGGAATTCTGCAAGTCGTTCAACGCCCAGACGCAGAGCTATGAGCCGGGCCTGAAGCTGCCGGTGGTGATCACCGCCTTCGCGGACAAGAGCTTCACCTTCGTGATCAAGTCGCCCCCGGCGACCGTGCTGCTGAAGAAGGCCGCCAAGATCGAGAAGGGTTCGCAGCGTCCTCATCTGGACAAGGTCGGCAAGCTGACCCGCGCCCAGCTGGAAGAGATCGTGAAGACCAAGCAGAAGGACCTGACCGCGGCCGATCTGGACGCTGGCGTGCGCACCATCGCTGGTTCTGCCCGTTCGATGGGCATCATCGTGGAGGGTGTGTGAAATGGCTAAGCTGACCAAGAAGCAAAAGGCCCTGCAGGGCAAGGTCGAGACGACCAAGCTGTACGGTCTGGGCGATGCCCTGGATCTGGTGAAGAGCCTGGCCACCGCCAAGTTCGACGAGTCGATCGACGTCGCTGTCCAGCTGGGCATCGATGCCAAGAAGTCGGATCAGGTCGTTCGTGGCGCCGTCGTGCTGCCGCACGGCACCGGCAAGACCAAGCGCGTCGCCGTCTTCGCCCGTGGCGCCAAGGCTGACGAAGCCAAGGCTGCCGGCGCAGACATCGTTGGCGCCGAAGAGCTCGTCGAAATCGTCCAGGGCGGCAAGATCGACTTCGATCGTTGCATCGCGACCCCGGACATGATGCCGCTCGTCGGCCGTCTCGGTAAGGTTCTCGGCCCGCGCGGCATGATGCCGAACCCGAAGGTCGGCACCGTCACCATGGACGTTGCAGGCGCCGTCAAGGCATCCAAGGGCGGTGCTGTCGAGTTCCGCGTCGAGAAGGCTGGTATCATCCACGCCGGCATCGGCAAGGCTTCCTTCGACACCGACAAGCTGCAGGACAACCTGCGTGCTCTGGTTGAGGCCCTGAACAAGGCCAAGCCGGCTTCCAGCAAGGGTGTCTACCTGCGCAAGGTCGCCGTGTCTTCCACCATGGGCGTTGGCGCCCGCGTGGAAATCGCCTCGATCAACGCCTCGGCTGCTGCAGCCTAAGGCTTTTCAGATGAGGTCTGCCGCGAGTCTGGCGGCGGGCTGATGAATTGGTGGGGCACCGTGCGGCGTCAGCCGCGCGGTGCGTCATCCAAGACCGTTGGTGTGAAGCCTTGCTGTATGGGGGCAACGCTTAATCGGAGGTCTGTCCTCCGGCCAACGCAGATGGCGGTCCCGCTGCAAAGGAATTCTCGTGGTTCCCGAACAGAAGGTCGCTGATTCCGGTGTCCCGGAGGCCGCAAGGCCCGAGGGGCGTAATGTGAGGAGTAGACCTTGAGTCTCAATCGCAACGAGAAAGCAGCCGTTGTGTCGGAAGTGGCAGCGCAAGCCGCCAAGTCCCAGACGCTGGCGCTGGCCGAGTACCGTGGCCTCACCGTGGAAGCCCTGAACAAGCTGCGCGTCAATGCGCGTGCCCAAGGCGTGTATCTTCATGTGCTGAAGAACACCCTGGCACGTCGTGCTGTCGCCGGCACCTCGTTCGAGGCTGCTTCGGAGAGCATGGTCGGTCCGCTGATCTACGGCTTTTCGGAAGACGCTGTCGCGGCTGCCAAAGTCATCGCTGACTTTGCCAAGACCAACGACAAGCTCGTCATCAAGGGTGGTGCCTACGGCGGCAAGGCTCTGGACGTCAATGGCGTGAAGGCGCTGGCGGCTGTCCCGAGCAAGGAAGTCCTGCTGTCGCAGATCGCTGGCCTGCTCAAGTCGCCGGTGCAGCGCACCGCGGCCGTGCTGGCTGCCCTGGCTCAGCAAAAGGGTGGTGGCGAACAAGCCGCCGAAGCCCCCGCTGCTGCCTGATCCAGGCACACAACCCACAAGCAACTTATCTGTTTTTAGGAACACATCATGGCATTCGACAAAGACGCTTTCCTGGCTGCCCTGGACAGCATGACCGTTCTGGAACTGAACGACCTGGTCAAGGCAATTGAAGAGAAGTTCGGCGTGTCCGCCGCTTCGATGGCTGCTCCGGCTGCTGGCGGCGCTGCTGCTGGTGGCGCTGCTGCCGCTGAAGAGAAGACCGAGTTCACCGTCGTGCTGACCGAAGCCGGCGCCAACAAGGTGGGCGTGATCAAGGCCGTGCGCGAAATCACCGGCCTGGGCCTGAAGGAAGCCAAGGACCTGGTCGACGGCGCTCCGAAGCCCGTCAAGGAAGGCATTGCCAAGGCCGACGCCGAAGCCGCCAAGAAGAAGCTGGAAGAAGCCGGCGCCAAGGTCGAACTCAAGTAATTCGACTTTGGGGAGGCGGGGTGCGAACCCTGCCTCCAATGCGAGAGGGGTGGTCTGCAAAGGCCTCCCCTTTCGTCGTCTAGGGTTAGTCCCATTGAGTGCAGTTGAAAGAGCCACTGCTGCGGTATGATGCGCGGTTCTTTCAAGTGTTCTCTGATCCGACTGCAGGGAGCCGGTTTGGTCGGGCCTCGGTGCAATGCCGAGGTTGTCCGCCAGCGGTTGGTAGTGGCCAACCACCAAGCTTCGGGCGCAATGCCCGAATAGCCAGTCGCCGACGAAGTCCGTCCCACGGCCAGGGATGGGCTCTCGACACGGAGTGTTTATGGCGCAAACAACCCCCTACAGCTATACCGAGCGCAAGCGTATCCGCAAGAGCTTCGGCAAGCGTGCTAGCGTTCTCAACGTGCCCTATCTGCTGACCATGCAGAAGGATTCGTACGTTGCCTTCCTGCAGAAGGACGTTCCTCCCGCCAAGCGCAAGCCCGAAGGCTTGCAGGCAGCCTTCCTCTCGGCGTTCCCGATCGTGTCGCACAACGGGTTCGTGGAGATGAAGTTCCTCGAATACAACATTGCCAAGCCGCCGTTCGACACTCGCGAGTGCCAGCAGCGCGGCCTGACCTATGCAGCCGCCGTGCGTGCACGCCTGCAGATGATCATCTACGACCGTGAGTCGCCCCAGGCGAAGACCGTCAAGGAGATCAAGGAGCAAGAGGTCTATATGGGCGAAGTGCCCCTGATGACCGACTATGGCTCCTTCATCGTCAATGGCACCGAGCGTGTCATCGTTTCGCAGCTGCATCGCTCGCCCGGCGTGTTCTTCGAGCACGACAAGGGCAAGACCCACTCGTCCGGCAAGCTGCTGTTCAGCGCCCGCATCATTCCCTACCGCGGCTCCTGGCTGGACTTCGAGTTCGACCCGAAGGACATCCTGTACTTCCGCGTCGACCGCCGTCGCAAGATGCCGGTCACCATCCTGCTCAAGGCCATCGGCCTGAACCCCGAGCAGATCCTGGCCCACTTCTTCGTGTTCGACAACTTCCGTCTGATGGACTCCGGTGCCCAGATGGAATTCGTGGCCGACCGCCTGAAGGGTGAAGTCGCCCGCTTCGACATCACGGACAAGAGCGGCAATGTGCTGGTCGAGAAGGACAAGCGCATCACCGCCCGCCATGTGCGTCAGCTGGAGCAGTCCGGCACCCAGCACATCACCGTGCCGGAAGACTTCCTGGTCGGCCGCGTGCTGGCCAAGAACATGGTGGACGGCGACACCGGCGAGATCATCGCCAAGGCCAATGACGAGCTGACCGACAGCCTGCTGAAGAAGCTGCGCCAGGCCGGCATCAAGGACATCCAGTGCCTGTACACCAACGAGCTGGATGAAGGCGCCTACATCAGCCAGACCCTGGCCTCGGACGAAACCTCCGAGCAGCTGGCTGCCCGCGTCGCCATCTATCGCATGATGCGTCCCGGCGAGCCGCCTACGGAAGACGCCGTCGAGGCCCTGTTCAACCGCCTGTTCTACAGCACCGACACCTACGACCTGAGCCGCGTCGGCCGGATGAAGTTCAACGCCCGCGTGGGCCGCGACACGCCGGAAGGCAATATGAACTTGTCGAACGACGACATTCTTGCCGTCGTGAAGATGCTGGTCGAGCTGCGCGACGGCAAGGGCGAGATCGACGACATCGACAACCTCGGCAACCGCCGCGTCCGTTCGGTCGGCGAGCTGATGGAGAACCAGTACCGTCTCGGCCTGCTGCGCATGGAGCGCGCGATCAAGGAACGCATGTCCTCGATCGAGATCGACACGGTCATGCCGCAGGACCTGATCAACGCGAAGCCGGCGGCCGCCGCCGTTCGCGAATTCTTCGGTTCCTCGCAGCTCTCGCAGTTCATGGACCAGGTGAACCCGCTGTCGGAAATCACCCACAAGCGCCGTCTTTCGGCTCTTGGCCCGGGTGGTCTGACCCGCGAGCGCGCCGGCTTCGAAGTGCGCGACGTTCACCCGACCCACTACGGCCGTATCTGCCCGATCGAAACGCCGGAAGGCCCGAACATCGGTCTGATCAACTCGCTCGCCACCTTCGCCCGCGTCAACAAGTACGGCTTCATCGAAAGCCCGTACCGCAAGATCGTCGACGGCAAGGTCACGAACGAGGTGGTCTACCTCTCCGCCATGGAAGAGGCCAAGTACCACGTCGCCCAGGCCAACTCGGTGCTCGAAGCCGACAACTCGTTCTCGGAAGAGTTCGTCGTCTGCCGTCACGCCGGCGAAGTCATGCTCGCCCCGCGCGACCAGATCAACCTCATGGACGTTTCGCCGAAGCAGCTCGTTTCGGTCGCGGCCGCGCTCATCCCGTTCCTCGAGAACGACGACGCGAACCGCGCGCTCATGGGCTCGAACATGCAGCGTCAGGCCGTGCCGCTCCTGCGGGCGGAAGCTCCGTTCGTCGGCACCGGCATGGAGCCGGTCGTCGCCCGTGACTCGGGCGCCGCCATCGCGGCCCGCCGCGGCGGTGTCGTCGACCAGGTCGACGCGACCCGTATCGTTATCCGCGCCACCGAAGACCTCGATCCGTCGAAGTCGGGCGTCGATATCTACCGCCTGCAGAAGTTCCAGCGTTCCAACCAGAACACCTGCGTCAACCAGCGCCCGCTGGTCACCGTCGGCGACGTTCTGAACAAGGGCGACATCATCGCGGACGGTCCGTCGACCGACCTCGGCGACCTCGCGCTCGGCCGCAACGCGCTCGTCGCGTTCATGCCGTGGAACGGCTACAACTACGAAGACTCGATCCTGATGTCCGAACGCATCGTCTCCGACGACGTGTTCACCTCGATCCACATCGAGGAATTCGAAGTCATGGCCCGCGACACCAAGCTGGGCCCGGAAGAAATCACGCGCGACATTCCGAACGTTTCGGAAGAAGCGCTGAAGAACCTCGACGAAGCCGGTATCGTCTATATCGGTGCAGAGGTTCAGCCGGGCGACATCCTGGTCGGCAAGATCACCCCGAAGGGCGAAAGCCCGATGACGCCGGAAGAAAAGCTCCTGCGCGCCATCTTCGGTGAAAAGGCCTCCGACGTTCGCGACACCTCCATGCGCATGCCGCCCGGCACCTTCGGCACGGTCGTCGAAGTTCGCGTCTTCAACCGTGAAGGCATCCAGCGCGACAAGCGCGCCCAGCAGATCATCGACGATGAGCTCAAGCGCTTCCGCCTGGACCTGAATGACCAGCTGCGCATCGTCGAGGCCGACGCCTTCGACCGTATCGAGAAGCTGCTGATCGGCAAGATCGCCAATGGCGGTCCCAAGAAGATCAGCAAGGGCACGGTCATCTCCAAGGACTACCTGGCCGAGGTCGAGAAGTTCCACTGGTTCGACATCCGTCCCGCCGAGGACGATGTGGCCAACCAGCTGGAGTCGATCAAGAACTCGCTGGAGCAGACCCGCCACAGCTTCGACCTCGCCTTCGAAGAGAAGCGCAAGAAGCTCACGCAAGGCGACGAAATGCCCCCGGGCGTCATGAAGATGGTCAAGGTCTTCGTCGCTGTGAAGCGCAAGATCCAGCCGGGCGACAAGATGGCCGGCCGTCACGGCAACAAGGGTGTCGTCTCGCGCATCCTGCCGATCGAGGACATGCCGTTCCTCGAAGACGGCACGCATGTCGACATCTGCTTGAACCCGCTGGGCGTGCCTTCGCGCATGAACGTCGGTCAGGTGCTGGAAGTGCATCTGGGCTGGGCCGGCAAGGGCATCGGCCTGCGCATCGGCGACATGCTGCAGGAGCAGGCCAAGGTGGCCGAGCTGCGCAAGTTCCTGGACGAGCTCTACAACGGCCATGGCGGCAAGAGCGAGAACCTGGACGAGCTGAGCGACGACGAGGTCGTCGAGATGGCGCGCAACCTGGCCAAGGGTGTGACCTTCGCGACCCCGGTGTTCGACGGCGCCAAGGAAGAAGAGATCCGCGCCATGCTGAAGCTGGCCTACCCGGACGATATCGCCGCGAAGAAGGGCCTGACCCCGACCCGCACCCAGGCGTATCTCTACGACGGCCGTACGGGCGAGCCCTTCGACCGCAAGGTCACCGTCGGCTACATGTACATGATCAAGCTGAACCACCTCGTGGACGACAAGATCCACGCCCGTTCGATCGGCCCGTACTCGCTCGTTACCCAGCAGCCGCTGGGCGGCAAGGCGCAGTTCGGCGGCCAGCGCTTCGGGGAAATGGAGGTCTGGGCGCTCGAAGCCTACGGCGCCGCCTACACGCTGCAGGAAATGCTGACCGTGAAGTCGGACGACGTCGCGGGCCGCACCAAGGTGTACGAGGCGATCGTGCGTGGCGACGACACATTCGAAGCGGGCATTCCGGAGAGCTTCAACGTTCTCGTCAAGGAAATGCGCTCGCTCGGTCTGTCGGTCGAGCTCGAGAACTCCAAGGTCGACCCCGCTGCGGAAGCCGGCCAGCTTCCCGACGCGGCGGAATAAGCGCCTGATCAGGTGCGCGCCGGAACGGCGCGCACCGTTTCCGCCTCGGCCCGGTCGGGCAGGGGCGGCTCATCCGTTTCAGGCAGTCTTGCGGCACCCGGGTATCGCCGCAATTGACTGCTAAGCAGAGGGCCACTGGCCCACGAAGGAGATAGGCATGAACCAAGAGGTCATGAACCTTTTCAACCCGCAGGTGCCTGCGCAGACGTTCGACTCCATCCGCATCTCGATCGCGTCTCCGGAAAAGATCCTTTCCTGGTCGTATGGCGAGATCAAGAAGCCGGAAACCATCAACTACCGCACGTTCAAGCCGGAACGCGACGGTCTCTTCTGCGCGCGCATCTTCGGGCCGATCAAGGACTACGAGTGCCTGTGCGGCAAGTACAAGCGCATGAAGTACAAGGGCATCATCTGCGAAAAGTGCGGCGTCGAAGTCACGCTGTCGCGCGTTCGCCGCGAGCGCATGGGCCACATCGAGCTCGCCGCGCCCGTCGCCCATATCTGGTTCCTGAAGTCGCTGCCCTCGCGCATCGCCACGCTCCTCGACATGACGCTGAAGGATGTCGAGCGCGTTCTCTATTTCGAAGCCTATGTGGTGGTGGATCCGGGCATGACCCCGCTGAAGAAGTTCAGCATCATGTCCGAGGACGACTACGACGCGAAGCGCGCCGAATTCGGCGACGAGTTCATCGCGCTGATGGGCGCCGAGGGCATCAAGAAGCTGCTGGAGGAGATGGATCTCGACATCGAGATCGATCGCCTGCGCAACGACATGACCGGCTCCGAGCTCAAGGTCAAGAAGAATTCCAAGCGCCTCAAGGTGATGGAAGCCTTCAAGAAGTCGGGCATCAAGCCGAACTGGATGGTGATGGACGTGCTGCCGGTGATCCCGCCGGACCTGCGTCCGCTCGTTCCGCTCGACGGCGGCCGTTTCGCGACGTCGGACCTCAACGACCTCTATCGCCGCGTCATCAACCGCAACAACCGTCTGAAGCGCCTCATCGAGCTGCGCGCACCGGGCATCATCATCCGTAACGAGAAGCGCATGCTTCAGGAATCGGTTGACGCCCTGTTCGACAACGGCCGCCGCGGCCGCGTCATCACCGGCGCCAACAAGCGTCCGCTGAAGTCGCTGTCCGACATGCTCAAGGGCAAGCAGGGCCGCTTCCGCCAGAACCTGCTCGGCAAGCGCGTCGACTATTCCGGCCGTTCGGTCATCGTGACGGGTCCGGAACTCAAGCTGCACCAGTGCGGCCTGCCGAAGAAGATGGCGCTCGAACTGTTCAAGCCGTTCATCTACGCCCGCCTCGACGCCAAGGGTTTCTCCTCGACCGTCAAGCAGGCCAAGAAGCTGGTCGAAAAGGAAAAGCCGGAAGTCTGGGATATCCTCGACGAGGTCATCCGCGAGCATCCGGTTCTCCTCAACCGCGCGCCGACGCTGCACCGCCTGGGCATCCAGGCCTTCGAACCGATCCTGGTCGAAGGCAAGGCCATCCAGTTGCACCCGCTCGTCTGCACGGCCTTCAACGCCGACTTCGATGGCGACCAGATGGCCGTTCACGTCCCGCTCTCCATCGAGGCGCAGATGGAAGCCCGCACCCTGATGCTGGCCTCCAACAACGTGCTGTTCCCGGCCTCGGGCGAGCCCTCCATCGTCCCGTCGCAAGACGTGGTGCTGGGCCTGTACTACGCCACCCGCGAGCGTACCAACGGCCGCGGCGAAGGCATGGTGTTCAGCGATGTGGGTGAAGTCATCCGCGCGCTGGAAAACCGCGTGGTCGAGATCACCGCCAAGATCAGCGTGCGCCTGACCGAGTACAGCAAGCACAAGGACACGGGCGAGTGGATCCCCGAGACCAAGCTGGTGGACACGACCGTCGGCCGTGCCCTGCTGTCCGAGATCCTGCCCAAGGGCCTGCCGTTCTCGAACATCAACAAGGCGCTGAAGAAGAAGGAAATCTCGCGCCTCATCAACACCTCCTTCCGCAAGTGCGGTCTGAAGGAAACCGTGGTGCTGGCCGACAAGCTGCTGCAAAGCGGTTTCAAGCTCGCCACGCGCGCCGGCATCTCCATCGCGGTGGACGACATGCTGGTGCCCAAGCAGAAGTACGAGCTGATCGAGCGCGCCGAGAAGGAAGTCAAGGAGATCGAGCAGCAGTACGTCTCCGGTCTGGTGACGGCCGGCGAGCGCTACAACAAGGTCGTGGACATCTGGGGCAAGACCGGTGACGAAGTGGGCAAGGTCATGATGGCCCAGCTCGCCAAGCAGAAGGTCCTGGACCGCCATGGCAAGGAAGTGGATCAGGAGTCCTTCAACTCCATCTACATGATGGCCGACTCCGGTGCCCGCGGTAGCGCGGCCCAGATCCGCCAGCTGGCCGGTATGCGCGGCCTGATGGCCAAGCCGGACGGCTCGATCATCGAGACGCCCATTACCGCGAACTTCCGTGAAGGTCTGAACGTTCTGCAGTACTTCATCTCCACCCACGGTGCTCGTAAGGGCCTGGCGGATACGGCGCTGAAGACCGCGAACTCCGGCTACCTGACCCGTCGCCTGGTCGACGTGACCCAGGATCTGGTCGTGACCGAGAACGACTGCGGCACCGACAACGGCATGAATATGCGTGCCCTGGTCGAAGGCGGTGAAGTCATCGAATCGCTGCGCGACCGCGTGCTGGGTCGTGTGGCGGCGATCGACGTCATCCACCCGGAGACGCAAGCGGTGCTGCTGCCCGCCGGCAATATGCTGGACGAGGACGTGCTGGACGTGCTGGAACAGGCCGGCGTGGACGAGATCAAGGTCCGCACTCCGCTGACCTGCGACACCCGCTTCGGTCTGTGCGCCAAGTGCTATGGCCGCGATCTGGGCCGTGGTGGTCTGGTGAACCAGGGTGAGGCTGTGGGCGTGATCGCCGCACAGTCCATCGGTGAACCGGGTACCCAGCTGACCATGCGTACCTTCCACATCGGTGGTGCGGCTTCGCGTGCGGCCGTGGCTTCCAGCGTGGAAGCCAAGTCGGACGGCATCATCGGCTTCAATGCCACGATGCGCTACGTCACGAACGGCAAGGGCGAGCTGGTGGTGATTTCCCGCTCCGGCGAGATCGTCATCACCGACCCGCACGGCCGTGAGCGCGAGCGTCACAAGGTGCCTTACGGCGCGATCCTGAACATCAAGGCCGACCAGACCATCAAGGCTGGCACCATCCTGGCCAACTGGGATCCGCTGACCCGCCCGATCATCACCGAGTTCGCCGGTAAGGCGAAGTTCGAGAACGTCGAGGAAGGCGTCACCGTCGCCAAGCAGGTGGACGAAGTCACCGGTCTGTCGACCCTGGTCGTGATCGACCCGAAGCGCCGCGGCGCAGCCAAGGTCGTCAAGCCGCAGGTCAAGCTGCTGGATGCCAATGGCAACGAGGTGAAGATCCCCGGTACCGACCACTCGGTGACCATCGGCTTCCAGGTCGGCGCCCTGATCCAGGTGCGCGACGGCCAGGACCTGGCGCCTGGTGAGGTGCTGGCCCGTATCCCGGTGGAAGGTCAGAAGACCCGCGACATTACCGGCGGTCTGCCGCGTGTGGCCGAGCTCTTCGAAGCCCGTTCGCCCAAGGATGTCGGCGTGCTGGCCGAGCAGACCGGTACCGTGTCCTTCGGCAAGGAGACCAAGGGCAAGGTTCGCCTCGAGATCACCGATCCGGAAGGCCGCAAGCACGAGGTGCTGGTGCCCAAGGAAAAGAACATCCTGGTGCACGAAGGCCAGGTGGTGAACCGCGGCGAACTGATCGTGGACGGCGCTGCAGATCCGCAGGACATCCTGCGCCTGCTGGGCGTGGAAGCACTCGCTTCCTACCTCGTGAACGAAATCCAGGAAGTCTACCGACTGCAGGGCGTTGTGATCAACGACAAGCACATCGAGGTGATCGTTCGCCAGATGCTGCGTCGCGTGCAGATCGTCAACTCGGGCGACTCCAGCTACATCGTCAACGAGCAGGTCGAGCGTTCGGAGCTGCTGGATACCAACGACCGTCTGCGTGCCGAAGGCAAGCTGCCGGCCACGTATTCCGACGTGCTGCTGGGTATCACCAAGGCCTCGCTGTCGACCGACTCCTTCATCTCCGCGGCGTCCTTCCAGGAAACCACCCGCGTGCTGACCGAGGCTGCCATCATGGGCAAGCGCGACGAGCTGCGCGGTCTGAAGGAGAATGTGATCGTCGGCCGCCTGATCCCCGCGGGTACCGGCATGGCCTTCCATGACGCCCGTCGTGCCAAGGAAGCCATGGACGACGCCGAGCGTCGCGCCATCGCCATGCAAGAAGCCGAGGAGCTGGCTGCGGCCCAGATGGCTGGCGTGGATGCGCCTGCCGAGGGTTCGGCCGAGTAATCGGCTCCCCACGCGTCAAGCGACAAGGCCGCCCTCGGGCGGCCTTTTTTTACGTCTGTACGTCGGGGGTGGGGGAGGTGGCTTCGGCCTGCCGGCTCTTGATCCAGGCGGCGGGCGTCAGAATTTCCAAGCCCAGCTTGCGGGCCCGGCGCGCCAGGGCCAGCACGGCCCGGTCGCGCGAGATCAGCCAGCGCGCGCCCGCGGCCAGGGCCAGGTCGATGAAGATCTGGTCGTCCGGATCGCGGCAGACCAGGCGCACCGCCGGCGCCGGAGTCTGGGGCTGCATCTGGCACAAGCGCTCGAAACAGGCCTCGATCTCGGCCAGGTCCGGCGCCCAGGCCGCGGCCACGCCGCGCCCCAGCACATGCTG
Organism: Shinella sp. XGS7; assembly: GCF_020535565.1. Taxonomy (NCBI): domain Bacteria; kingdom Pseudomonadati; phylum Pseudomonadota; class Alphaproteobacteria; order Hyphomicrobiales; family Rhizobiaceae; genus Shinella; species Shinella sp. XGS7. The sequence goes on from NZ_CP084758.1 coordinate 1,675,306, forward strand.
GAGCTCCGCCAGCATCTCCGGGTGGCCAATCCATAAAAGTGAGCCATCGCTAACGGCCTGAGTGAGAGGCTGTATGGAGGCTTCCCTGAACACCAGCCAGTCCATCACGACCTGGGTGTCCAGCACGATGCGTTCGGGTGGGGTGGGCATAGGGCGCGCAGCATAGCCCAGCAGTCCGAATACCCAACTGCTGCACACACGCCGCTTGTATCGAAAACCCTTGCTGCGCTAGAATGGCGGGCTCTTCGGCTGGCGGAGCTGCGTCTAGCGCACGCCTGAGAACTGGAAGATTGCGCACTTCGCTCGGCCTCTTGAGGCGGCGCGGTGCGTTTCGTCTTTCCGTTTTTGGGTTCGGATTCTGGTGGATCTGTGCGCGCGGACCGTGCGGCCGGGGATTCTGTGACTTCAAACGGGAACAAGTTACTTATGCCAACTATCAACCAGCTGGTGCGCCACGGCCGTGAAGCCGAGGTCACCAAGTCCAAGTCGCCGGCAATGCAGAATTGCCCGCAACGCCGCGGCGTTTGCACCCGCGTCTACACGACGACCCCGAAGAAGCCGAACTCGGCTCTGCGTAAGGTCGCCAAGATCCGCCTGACCAATGGCTTCGAAGTCATCGGCTACATCCCGGGCGAAGGCCACAACCTGCAGGAACACTCTGTCGTCATGATCCGTGGCGGCCGCGTAAAGGACCTTCCGGGCGTGCGTTACCACATCATCCGCGGCGTTCTCGACACCCAGGGCGTCAAGAACCGCAAGCAGCGCCGCTCCAAGTACGGCGCGAAGCGTCCGAAGAAGGCCTAATCAGCCACCAGGTTGTCATGGCCCAGCGTTTAAGCTGAGCCGGATTTTTGCGGTTCGTGCGACTCACTGAGTGGAGCGCAGCAACCGAGTAAGTGGATGCCCCCTGATGTTGGTGGTCGTCCATGGTGCAGGCGAAAGCCTCGCCAACTGAAGCAAGAGGAAGATTCCCATGCCACGTCGTCGCGAAGTACCCAAGCGCGAAATCCTGCCGGATCCGAAGTTCGGTTCCGTCGATCTGTCCAAGTTCATGAACGTCATCATGGAATCGGGCAAGAAGGCGGTCGCAGAACGCATCATCTACGGTGCCCTGGAGCAGGTCGAGAAGAAGGCCGGCAAGGACCCGCTGGAAGTGTTCATGATCGCGCTGAACAACGTGAAGCCCATGGTCGAAGTGAAGTCCCGCCGCGTCGGCGGTGCGAACTACCAAGTTCCCGTGGAAGTTCGTCCCGTCCGTCGTATGGCCCTGGCCATGCGCTGGCTGAAGGATTCGGCCCGCAAGCGTGGTGAGAAGTCCATGGCCCAGCGTCTGGCCAACGAGCTGCTGGAGGCCTCCGAAGGCCGTGGCGGCGCGATGAAGAAGCGTGACGAAGTCCACCGCATGGCAGAAGCCAACAAGGCCTTCTCGCACTTCCGCTTCTAAACCACCTCGTCTCAGCCGCCGCGGGTTTTTACTGATCCGCTGGCGGCTCACTGCATTTGGAGTGACACCATGTCCCGCAAGACCCCCATCGAGCGCTACCGTAATTTCGGTATCATGGCGCACATCGACGCCGGCAAGACCACGACGACCGAGCGCATCCTCTACTACACCGGCAAGTCCCACAAGATCGGCGAAGTCCATGACGGCGCCGCGACCATGGACTGGATGGAGCAGGAGCAGGAACGCGGCATCACGATCACGTCGGCTGCCACCACGACCTTCTGGAAGGGCCGTGACGGCAAGACCCGCCGCTTCAACATCATCGACACCCCCGGCCACGTCGACTTCACCATCGAAGTCGAGCGTTCGCTGCGCGTTCTCGACGGTGCCTGCATGGTCTACTGCGCCGTGGGTGGCGTGCAGCCCCAGTCGGAAACCGTCTGGCGCCAGGCCAACAAGTACAAGGTGCCCCGTCTTGCCTTTGTGAACAAGATGGACCGCACCGGCGCGAACTTCTTCAAGGTCGTTGACCAGATGAAGACCCGCCTGAAGGCCAACCCCGTGCCCATCGTGATCCCGATCGGCGCCGAGGAAAACTTCAAGGGCGTGGTGGACCTGCTCAAGATGAAGGCCATCATCTGGGACGAGGCTTCCCAGGGCATGAAGTTCGAGTACCAGGACATCCCCGCCGATCTGGCCGAAGTGGCTCAGGAATGGCGCGAGAAGATGGTTGAGGCTGCGGCCGAAGCCAGCGAAGAGCTGATGAACAAGTACCTCGAGTCGGGCGAACTGACCGAGGAAGAGATCAAGCTGGCGATCCGCACCCGCACCATCGCCACCGAGATCCAGCCCATGCTCTGCGGCACCGCCTTCAAGAACAAGGGCGTGCAGCGCATGCTGGACGCGGTGATCGACTTCCTGCCCAGCCCGGTGGACATCCCCCCGGTCGCCGGCACCGACGAAGACGACAAGGAAGTCACCCGCAAGGCCGACGACAACGAGAAGTTCGCCGCCCTGGCCTTCAAGCTGATGACCGACCCGTTCGTGGGCCAGCTGACCTTTGTGCGCGTGTACTCCGGCGTGCTGCAGTCCGGCTCCACCGTCTTCAACCCCATCAAGGGCAAGAAGGAACGCATCGGCCGCATCCTGCAGATGCACGCCAACCAGCGTGAAGAGGTCAAGGAAATTCTGGCCGGCGACATCGCCGCCTGCGTGGGTCTGAAGGAAGTCACCACCGGTGAGACCCTGTGCGATCCGGATTCCGTCATCACCCTGGAAAAGATGGTCTTCCCCGAGCCCGTGATCTCGCAGGCCGTGGAACCCAAGACGAAGAACGACCAGGAAAAGATGGGCCTCGCCCTGAACCGCCTGGCCGCCGAAGACCCGTCCTTCCGCGTCAAGACCGACGAAGAGTCCGGCCAGACGATCATCGCAGGCATGGGTGAACTTCACCTCGACATCATCGTCGACCGCATGCGTCGCGAGTTCAAGGTCGAAGCCAACGTCGGCGCTCCGCAGGTTGCCTACCGCGAAACGATCACGCGCAAGAGCGCCGTCGATGTCGAAGGCAAGTTCGTGCGCCAGTCGGGCGGCAAGGGCCAGTACGGCCACGTGGTGCTGACCGTCGAGCCGCAGGAAGCCGGCAAGGGCTTCGAGTTCGTGGACGCCATCAAGGGCGGCGTGGTGCCGCGCGAGTACATCCCGGCGGTCGAGAAGGGTGTCATCGACACCCTGCCGAACGGCGTGCTGGCCGGCTTCCCGGTGGTGGACGTGAAGGTCACGCTGACCTTCGGCTCCTACCATGACGTGGACTCGAACGAAAACGCCTTCAAGATGGCCGCCTCGATGGGCTTCAAGGAAGCCTGCCGCCGCGCCAGCCCGGTGATCCTGGAGCCGATGATGGCCGTGGAAGTCGAGACCCCGGAAGACTACGCCGGCAACGTGATGGGCGATCTGTCCAGCCGTCGCGGCATGGTGCAGGGCATGGACGATATGGTCGGCGGTGGCAAGGTCATCAAGGCCGAGGTGCCGCTGAGCGAGATGTTCGGCTACTCCACCAGCCTGCGCTCGGCCACGCAAGGTCGCGCGACCTACACGATGGAGTTCAAGCACTACAGCGAGGCGCCGAAGAACGTCGCCGACGCCATCATCACCGCGCGCGCCAAGTAATTGGCTGAGCCGGCCTCGTCAGGGGCCGGCTCTCGATTCGTCTTCGTCGCAGCTCTCCCGATTGCCGGTCGTCGGGGTTCAAGACTGCGGCGGAAACGCTAAACCAACAGACCGGATGAATGCTCTTTTTGGAGAATTGAAATGGCAAAAGGTAAGTTTGAGCGCAACAAGCCTCACGTAAACATCGGCACGATCGGCCACGTTGACCATGGCAAGACGTCGCTGACGGCAGCGATCACGAAGTACTTCGGCGAGTTCAAGGCGTACGACCAGATCGACGCTGCCCCGGAAGAAAAGGCGCGCGGCATCACCATCTCGACGGCGCACGTCGAATACGAGACGGCGAACCGTCACTACGCCCACGTTGACTGCCCCGGCCACGCCGACTACGTCAAGAACATGATCACCGGTGCTGCCCAGATGGACGGCGCGATCCTGGTTTGCTCGGCTGCCGACGGCCCGATGCCGCAGACGCGCGAGCACATCCTGCTCGCCCGTCAGGTTGGCGTTCCGGCCATCGTCGTGTTCCTCAACAAGGTCGACCAGGTTGACGACGCCGAACTTCTCGAGCTCGTCGAGCTTGAAGTTCGCGAACTTCTGTCGTCCTACGACTTCCCGGGCGACGACATTCCGATCGTCAAGGGTTCGGCTCTTGCCGCTCTGGAAGACTCGAACAAGGAAATCGGCGAGAACGCCATCCGCAAGCTGATGGAAGAAGTCGACGCGTACATCCCGACGCCGGAGCGTCCGATCGACCAGCCGTTCCTGATGCCGATCGAAGACGTGTTCTCGATCTCGGGCCGCGGTACGGTTGTTACGGGTCGCGTTGAGCGCGGTATCGTGAAGGTCGGTGAAGAAATCGAAATCGTCGGCATCCGTCCGACGACGAAGACGACCTGCACGGGCGTTGAAATGTTCCGCAAGCTGCTGGACCAGGGCCAGGCCGGCGACAACATCGGTGCGCTGCTGCGCGGCGTGAACCGTGACGGCGTCGAGCGTGGCCAGATTCTGTGCAAGCCCGGCACCATCAAGCCGCACACCCACTTCACCGCTGAGATCTATGTTCTGAGCAAGGAAGAGGGCGGCCGCCACACCCCGTTCTTCAACAACTACCGTCCCCAGTTCTACTTCCGTACCACGGACGTGACCGGTGCCGTCGAGCTGCCGAAGGACAAGGAAATGGTCATGCCGGGCGACAACGTCAGCATCACCGTGAAGCTGATCGCCCCCATCGCCATGGAGCAAGGCCTGCGCTTCGCCATCCGTGAAGGTGGCCGTACCGTCGGTTCCGGCGTCGTCGCGACCATCATCGAGTAAGTCTTTTGCGTGACCGGCCGGGTGCCACTCGTGGTGCCTGGCCTCACTAAACCGCGGTCAATGACCGCTTCGCTCTTTGAAGGAATAGTCATGCAAAAGCAAAAGATCCGCATCCGCCTGAAGGCCTTCGACTACAAGCTGATCGACCAGTCGGCTCTGGAAATCGTGGAAACCGCCAAGCGCACCGGCGCCATCGTCAAGGGCCCCGTGCCCCTGCCGACCCGTATGGAGCGTTTCGACATCCTGCGCTCGCCGCACGTCAACAAGACCTCGCGCGACCAGTTCGAAATCCGTACCCATCAGCGCCTGATGGACATCGTCGACCCGACCGACAAGACGGTTGACGCGCTGATGAAGCTCGACCTGCCTGCCGGCGTCGACGTGGAAATCAAGCTGCAGTAATTCACCCCAGCCACTTTGTGGCCGGCGTGCAAAGGGCGACCTCCGGGTCGCCCTTTTTCTTGTCTGTGCGGTGAGTGCTTGCGGTTGGCCTAGGGTTGACGCTATACTCGCAAGCTTTTCCGCGCTGGTGAGTGCCTGCGCGGCTTCGTCGCATCGTGCGTGCGAGGGGATTTGGGCCTTTACCCCCGGTCTTCTGGTGCAAGTGGTGCATTTGTCAGCCCGGCCAATCGATGTCGGGTGTGTGAAATGACTGCCGGTTTGTGGGCTTCGGTGTCTCCGAAGCATGCGATCCGAAGGTCTGGAGAAAAACCATGAGTCTTAGCAATCGTCTCGGATTGCTGGGCCGCAAGGTGGGCATGATGCGCATCTTCACGGACGATGGCGACGCCATCCCTGTGACCGTGCTGGACGTGTCCAACAACCGCGTGACCCAGGTCAAGACCGAAGAGACCGACGGCTACAGCGCCATTCAAGTGGCGTTCGGTGCGCGCAAAGCTTCGCGCGTGACCAAGCCGGAAGCCGGCCACCTCGCCAAGGCGGGTGTCGAAGCTGGTGAAATCCTCAAGGAATTCCGCGTCGCCGCTGACGTCGCTGCCGAATACAAGGCCGGCGCTCAGGTGCCCGCGACCCTGTTCGCCGCCGGCCAGCTGGTCGACGTGCAGGGTACCTCGATCGGTAAGGGCTTTGCCGGCACCATCAAGCGCCACAACTTCGGTTCGCAGCGCGCTTCGCACGGTAACAGCCGCTCGCACAACGTTCCGGGCTCCATCTCGATGGCGCAAGATCCGGGCCGCGTGTTCCCCGGCAAGAAGATGTCGGGCCATCTGGGTGACGTCACGGTGACCGTGCAGAACCTGGACATCGTCCGCGTGGACGAAGCCCGCTCGCTGCTGATGGTTCGCGGCGCTGTGCCGGGTGCCAAGAACGGCCATGTGGTCGTGCGCCCTGCCGTCAAGGTCAAGGTCAAGAAAGGAGCCAACTGATGCAGCTCGAGCTCCTGAACGAACAAGGTCAGGCCACCTCCAAGGTGGACGCGCCTGACGCCGTCTTCGCTCGCGACTACAACGAAGCCCTGGTGCACCAGGTGGTCGTGGCCTATCAGGCCAACGCCCGTCAAGGCACCCGCGCCCAGAAGGACCGTGAGCAGGTCAAGCACTCGACCAAGAAGCCTTTCCGCCAGAAGGGCACCGGCCGCGCACGTGCCGGTATGACCTCCTCGCCGCTGTGGCGCGGGGGCGGTCGCATCTTCCCGAACATGCCTGACGAGAACTTCTCGCACAAGCTGAACAAGAAGATGTACCGCGCTGGTATGGCTGCCATCCTGTCGCAGCTGGCTCGCGAAGGCCGCCTGGCCGTGGTGGATTCGATCTCGGTCGACGCCCCCAAGACCAAGCTGCTGGCCGCCAAGTTCAAGGCCATGGGTCTGGACAGCGTCATGCTGATCTCCGACCAGGTGGACGACAACCTGGCCCTGGCTTCGCGCAACCTGGCCAATGTGCTGGTTGTCGAGCCGCGCTACGCCGATCCCCTGTCGCTGGTCTTCTACAAGAAGGTGCTGGTCACCAAGGCCGCGATGGAGCAACTCAAGGAGATGCTGGCATGAGCGCCCCCAAGTATGCAGAAGGCCGTCTGGCCCAGGTGCTGCTGGCTCCCATCGTGTCCGAGAAGGCCACGGCGGTTGCTGAGAAGCACAACCAAGTCCTGTTCAAGGTCCTGCGCGACGCCACCAAGCCGGAGATCAAGGCCGCTGTTGAACTGATGTTCAAGGTCGAGGTCGAGTCCGTGTCCGTGGTGAACGTGAAGGGCAAGGTCAAGCGCTTCGGTGGCCGTGTCGGCCGTCGCGACCACGTCAAGAAGGCGTATGTGTCCCTGAAGGCTGGCCAAGAGCTCAACTTCTCCGGGGAGGCTGCGTAAATGGCCATCGTTAAAGTCAAGCCGACCTCGCCTGGCCGCCGTGCCGTGGTCAAGGTGGTGCACAAGCACCTGCACAAGGGCGCTCCCGAGGCTTCGCTGCTGGAACCCCAGAAGCAGAAGTCTGGCCGTAACAACAACGGTCACATCACGATGCGCCACAAGGGCGGTGGTCACAAGCACCACTACCGTGTGGTGGACTTCCGTCGCAACAAGGACGGCATCCCGGCCAAGGTCGAGCGCATCGAATACGACCCGAACCGTACGGCTCACATCGCTCTGGTGTGCTACGCCGACGGCGAGCGTCGCTATGTGATCGCCCCGCGCGGTCTGGAAGTGGGCTCCACCATCCTGAGCGGCTCGGAAGCGCCGATCAAGGCTGGTAACACCCTGCCGATCCGCAACATCCCCGTGGGTTCGACCATCCACTGCATCGAGCTGCTGCCCGGCAAGGGCGCCCAGCTGGTTCGTTCGGCCGGCGCTTCCGCCGTGCTGATGGCCCGCGAAGGCACCTACGCCCAGGTTCGCCTGCGCTCGGGTGAAGTGCGCAAGATCCACATCGACTGCCGCGCCACCATCGGCGAGGTGTCCAACGAAGAGCACAGCCTGCGCCAATACGGCAAGGCCGGCGCGATCCGTTGGAAGGGCATCCGTCCGACCGTCCGCGGTACCGCCATGAACCCGGTGGACCACCCGCACGGTGGTGGCGAAGGCCGCACCGGCGAAGGTCAGGCTCCTGTGTCGCCGTGGAACACCCTGACGAAGGGCTACCGCACTCGCAACAACAAGCGCACGCAGACCTTCATCGTCTCGCGTCGCAAGAAGTAAGGGGTAGACCACCATGGCTCGTTCCCTCAAGAAGGGTCCCTTTGTGGACCATCACCTGATGGCCAAGGTCGAAAAGGCTGTGGCGATCAAGGACAAGAAGCCCATCAAGACCTGGTCGCGTCGCTCGACGATCCTGCCCGAGTTCATCGGTCTGACGATCGCTGTGCACAACGGCAAGCAGCATGTGCCGGTCTATGTGTCTGACCAGATGGTCGGTCACAAGCTGGGTGAATTCGCACTGACCCGCACCTTCAAGGGCCACCCGGCCGACAAGAAGGCCGGGAAGAAGTAAGGACTGAGACGATGGAAACCCGTGCAATCGTTCGCGGCGTCCGCCTGTCTGTCGACAAAGGTCGACTGGTGGCCGACCTGATCCGCGGCAAGAAGGTGGACCAGGCGCTCAACATCCTGGAATTCACCCAGAAGAAGGCTGCCCTCATCATCAAGAAGGCGCTGGAATCGGCTATCGCCAATGCCGAGCACAACGACGGTGCCGACATTGACGAACTGAAGGTCAAGACGATCTATGTGGAGCAAGGCGCCACGCTGAAGCGTTTCTCGGCTCGCGCCAAGGGCCGCGGCAATCGCATCAGCAAGCCCACCTGCCACATCTTCGTGACCGTCGGCAACTAAGGCGCAAGGAAGACTATGGGACAGAAAATCCATCCGGTTGGCTTCCGCCTGCCTGTCACCCGTAACTGGGCTTCGCGCTGGTACGCTAACAATCAGAACTTCGCCACCATGCTGGCCGAAGATCTGCAGGTTCGCGATTACCTGAAGGCCAAGCTCAAGAACGCCGCCGTCTCGCGCATCCTGATCGAGCGCCCCGCCAAGAACGCCCGCATCACCATCTTCTCGGCTCGTCCGGGCGTGGTGATCGGCAAGAAGGGCGAGGACATCGAGAACCTGAAGGCCGAACTGACCAAGCGTCTGGGCGTGCCGGTGGCCGTGAACATCGAGGAAGTGCGCAAGCCCGAAATCGATGCTCAGCTGATCGCCGACTCGATCACCCAGCAGCTGGAAAAGCGCATCATGTTCCGTCGCGCCATGAAGCGTGCGATGCAGAACGCCATGCGTCTGGGTGCCCAGGGCATCAAGATCATGTCCGCCGGCCGTCTGAACGGCATCGAAATCGCTCGTACCGAGTGGTATCGCGAAGGTCGTGTGCCCCTGCACACCCTGAAGGCCGACATCGACTACGGTTTCTCGGAAGCCAAGACCACCTACGGCGTCATCGGCGTCAAGGTCTGGGTGTACCGCGGTGACCGCCTGGCCAATGGCGAGGCTCCGGTGATCAACACGCCGGCTGGTGCCGAAGACGACCGTCGTCCGCGTCGCAATGCCCGTCCGGGTGCTCCTGGCAGCCGTGATGGCAAGCCGGGTGCGCGTCCCGCCGGTGCTCGCGTGGTCCGCAAGGCCCCCGCGGCCGGTGAGACCAAAGGAGAATAAACATGCTGCAACCAGCTCGTCGCAAATTCCGCAAGGAGCAGAAGGGCCGTAACACCGGCGTCGCCACTCGTGGCGCAGCCGTGTCCTTTGGTGACTTCGGCCTGAAGGCTACCGAGCGCGGCCGTATCACGGCTCGCCAGATCGAAGCGGCTCGTCGTGCCATCTCGCGCCATATCAAGCGCGGTGGTCGCATCTTCATCCGCGTCTTCCCGGACAAGCCGATCTCCCAGAAGCCTGCCGAAGTCCGTATGGGTAACGGTAAGGGCAACCCCGAGTACTATGTGGCTGAGATTCAGCCGGGCAAGGTGCTCTATGAGATCAATGGCGTGCCGGAAGCTCTGGCTCGCGAAGCGTTCACGCTGGCCGCTGCCAAGCTGCCCCTGCGTTGCACCTTCGTGGCCCGTCAGATCGGCGCCTGATTGGAAGGAACACCATGAAAGCATCTGAACTGCGTGGCAAGGACGTCGCTGCCCTCGAGAAGGAAGTGACCGATCTGCTCAAGGCCCACTTCGGCCTGCGCATGCAAAAGGCCACCCAACAGCTGGGCAACCATACCCAGCTGGGCAAGGTCCGTCGCGACATCGCTCGCGCCAAGACCATCCTGGCCGAGAAGAAGAAGGAGGCCGCGAAATGACGGAAGCTCAAACCAAGAACACGCGCACCCTGATCGGTCGCGTGGTCAGCGACAAGCGCGCCAAGACCGTCACGGTCCTGATCGAGCGTCGCTCCAAGCATGAGCTGTACGGCAAGATCGTCGCTCACTCCCGCAAGTACCACGCCCACGATGAAAAGGGCGAGTACAAGATGGGTGACATCGTCGAGATCGCCGAAGGCCGTCCCATCTCGAAGACCAAGAGCTGGGTTGTGACCCGCCTGGTCGAGAAGGCGCAAGAGGTCTGATCATGCCGGCGGAGTTCGCTCCGCTGTGCTGAGGGCCGGCAGGTCGGGTAACCGGCGGCCGGCCTTTTTGCTTTTTATCTGGAGAAGATCATCATGTTGAAGGTCGGAGACAAGCTGCCCGCGGGCACGCTGCAGGAGTTCATCGAGGTCGAGGGCAATGGCTGCTCCCTGGGGCCCAACAGCTTCGATATCGAGAAGGTGACCGCTGGCAAGAAGATTGCCATCTTCGCCCTGCCTGGCGCCTTCACGCCCACCTGCTCGGCCCAGCATGTGCCAGGCTATGTGGCCCAGGCCGAGGCCTTCAAGGCTGCTGGCGTGGATGAGATCTGGTGCGTGTCCGTGAACGACGCTTTCGTCATGGGCGCCTGGGGTCGAGAGCAGAAGACTGCCGGCAAGGTCCGCATGATGGCCGACGGCAGCGCCGCCTTCGCCCAGGCCACCGGCCTGACCCTGGATCTGATCGCCCGCGGCATGGGTCTGCGCTCGCAGCGCTACTCCATGCTGGTGGTTGATGGCGTGGTCAAGACGCTCAATGTCGAGGCCCCTGGCAAGTTCGAAGTCAGCGATGCTGACACCCTGCTGGCCCAGGCCAAGGCTCTCTGACGATCTAGCCTGTAGCCGCCAAACCTCGGTGGCTACGGGTTTTTGCGAGGCAGGCTCTTGACACAAGGGTGCAACTGCCCGCACAATACAAAGCTTCGCCGAACGTCGGGCGCATCTAGTGGTGCGTTTACGGCCTCGGGTTCGCCCTCAACCGCCGGGCGCAAGGTGTCTGCAATGGATGCCGAGCGAACGGTCCACGGGCCCAAGACTGACCGCTGAGGTCTGCTGCGATGGTCGCAGCAGGGTGATGCGGGAAAAGTTGGGGACAGACATGATTCAAATGCAATCGCGGCTTGATGTCGCGGACAACACTGGCGCCAAGTCCGTCATGTGCATCAAGGTGCTGGGTGGTTCCAAGCGCCGTTATGCCCATATTGGCGACATCATCAAGGTCAGCATCAAGGAAGCTGCGCCGCGTGGCCGCGTCAAGAAGGGCGAGGTCTACAGCGCTGTGGTCGTACGTACCGCCAAGGGCGTGCGCCGCCAGGACGGCTCTCTGGTGAAGTTCGACGGCAACGCCGCCGTGCTGCTGAACGCCAAACTGGAGCCTATCGGCACCCGTATCTTCGGCCCCGTGACGCGCGAGCTGCGTACCGAGCGCTTCATGAAGATCGTGTCGCTGGCGCCCGAGGTGCTGTAAGCACTTCGCCGCAGATCAAAGGTACTGCCATGAACAAGATTCGTAAGGGCGACGAGGTCATCGTGCTGACCGGCCGCGACAAGGGCAAGCGCGGCATCGTGTCGCAGCGTGTCGATGACTCCCACCTGGTGGTGGAAGGCATCAATGTCGTGAAGAAGCACGCCAAGCCCAACCCCATGAAGGGCACCACCGGTGGTGTGATCGACAAGACCATGCCTATCCATCAATCCAACGTGGCGATTTTCAACGCCGCCTCCGGCAAGGCCGATCGCGTGGGCATCAAGCTGCTCGCCGATGGCAAGAAGGTGCGCGTCTACAAGTCGACCGGCGAAGAGATCAAGGCTTAAGAGGTCCGACATGGCTCGTTTGCAAGCGTTTTATCGCGAAAAAGTCGTTCCCGGCCTGACCGAGAAGTTCGGCTACAAGTCCGTGATGGAAGTGCCGCGCATCACCAAGATCACCCTGAACATGGGTGTGAGTGAAGCCGTCGCTGACAAGAAGGTCATGGACCACGCCGTGGGCGACCTGACCAAGATCGCCGGCCAGAAGCCCGTGATCACCAAGTCCAAGAAGGCCATCGCCGGCTTCAAGATCCGTGACGGCGTGCCTATCGGCTGCATGGTGACCCTGCGTGGCGTCCAGATGTATGAATTCCTGGACCGCTTCGTGACCATCGCCCTGCCGCGCGTGCGTGACTTCCGTGGTATCTCCGGTCGCTCGTTCGACGGCCGTGGCAACTACAACATCGGCGTCAAAGAACAGATCATCTTCCCCGAAATCGAATACGACAAGGTGGATGCTCTGCGTGGTCTGAACATCAGCATCACGACGACCGCCAAGACGGACGACGAAGCGAAGGCCCTGCTGGCCGCGTTCAAGTTCCCGTTCAAGAACTGAGGTGACCCGTGGCAAAACTCTCGATCAAGCAACGTGAGCTGAAGCGCGAACAACTGGTCGCCAAGTTCTCCAAGAAGTACGCCGAGCTCAAGGCCATCATTGATGATGCCAAGAAGTCGGACGAAGAGCGCTATGCAGCCCGTCTCGAGCTGCAAAAGCTGCCCCGCAATGCCAATCCCACTCGCCTGCGTAACCGCTGCGAGCTGACCGGTCGTCCCCGCGGTACCTTCCGCAAGTTCGGCCTGGCCCGTAACAAGATTCGTGAACTGGCTTTCAAGGGCGACATCCCCGGTGTCGTCAAGGCTAGCTGGTAATCGGCCCGATTAGGAGAAATCGCAAATGAGCATGAGTGATCCTATCGCCGATATGCTGACTCGCATTCGCAACGCCCAGAGCGTTGAGAAAGCCAGCGTCGTCATGCCTTCCAGCAAGCTGAAGGTTGCGATCGCCAAGGTCCTCAAGGACGAGGGCTATATCGACGGTTTCGCGGTGCGCGGTGACGCCGCTCGCCCCGAGCTGGAGATCGCGCTGAAGTATTACGCCGGCCGTCCGGTGATCGAGCGCATCGAGCGCGTGAGCCGTCCCGGCCTGCGCATCTACAAGGGCCGCCACGACATTCCTCAGGTCATGAATGGCCTGGGCGTGGCGATCGTCACCACCCCCAAGGGTGTGATGACTGACCGCAAGGCACGTCAAGCCGGTATCGGCGGCGAAGTGCTCTGCTACGTCGCCTAAGCGCAAGGAGAGACAGACAATGTCCCGCGTTGGAAAAATGCCGGTCGTCGTCCCGCAAGGCGTGGACGTGACCATCAGCGCTGAGCAGATCAGCGTCAAGGGCTCGCTGGGCACGCTGGTGCGCCCGGCCAATGCCCTCGTGAGCGTGAAGAACGAAGGCGGCAAGCTGAACTTCGTGCCCGCCAACGAATCGGCTGAGGCCGATGCGATGAGCGGCACGATGCGCGCCCTGGTGGCCAATATGGTCAACGGCGTCAGCAAGGGCTTCGAGAAGAAGCTGAACCTGGTTGGCGTGGGCTTCCGCGCTCAAGCCCAGGGTCAGAAGCTGAACCTGCAGATCGGTTTCTCTCACCCCGTGGTGAAGGATATGCCGGCTGGTATCAAGGTTGAGTGCCCGAGCCAGACCGAAATCCTGATCAAGGGTGCGGACCGCCAAGTGGTGGGTCAGATCGCCGCCGAAGTGCGTGCCTTCCGTCCGCCGGAGCCCTATAAGGGCAAGGGCATCCGCTATTCCGACGAGAAGGTCTCCCTCAAAGAGACCAAGAAGAAGTAAGGAGCAGCGCCATGATGACCAAGAAAGAACAGCGCCTGCGCCGCTCGCGTCAGACCCGTGCCCGCATTGCCCTGCAGCGCGTCGCCCGCCTGACCGTGTTCCGCTCGAACCTGCACATCTACGCCAACGTCATTTCCGAAGACGGTGGCCGCGTGCTGGCCAGCGCTTCGACCGCCGAGAAGGAAGTCCGTGCTCAGCTGGGCACCTCCGGCAAGGGTGGCAATGTGGCCGCCGCCACGCTGATCGGCAAGCGCATCGCCGAGAAGGCCAAGGCTGCTGGCATCGAGAAGGTTGCCTTCGACCGTGCAGGCTTTGCCTACCACGGCCGTATCAAGGCCCTGGCCGAAGCCGCCCGCGAAGCCGGCCTGCAGTTCTGACGCACAAAGGATTAGGAAATGGCAAAGTTTCAACCCCGCGCGCAGACTGAAGGCAACGATGACGGCCTGCGCGAGAAGATGATTGCGGTCAACCGCGTCACGAAGGTGGTGAAGGGCGGCCGTACGCTGTCCTTCGCAGCCCTGACCGTGGTTGGCGATGGCGATGGCCGTATCGGCATGGGCAAGGGCAAGGCGAAGGAAGTTCCTGTCGCCGTGCAGAAGGCCATGGAATCGGCTCGCCGCAATATGTTCAAGGTGAACCTGAAGAACGGTAGCGTGCACCACAACGTGGTGGGCGAGCACGGTGCTTCGCGCGTCATGCTGGCTCCGGCTCCGACCGGTACCGGCGTGATCGCCGGCGGCCCGATGCGTGCCGTCTTCGAGGTGATGGGTGTGACCGACATCGTGTCCAAGAGCCACGGTTCGACCAACCCGTACAACATGGTCCGCGCTACGCTGGACGCGCTCAAGCGCTCCACCACCGCTGCGGAAGTCGCTGCCAAGCGCGGCAAGACTGTTGAAGACATCTTCAACTGATCAGCCGACTGGAGAGACAGATGTCTGACAAGAAAACCCTGACGGTCAAGCTGGTCCGCAGCCCCATCGGCTGCCGTGCCTCCCACCGTGCCACCGTGGTTGGTCTGGGCCTGCGCAAGCTGAACAGCACCAAGACGCTGGAAGACACGCCGGCTGTGCGCGGCATGATCAACAAGATCGCTTACCTCGTGCAGGTGCTGTAAGCACCGGCCGAACAGAGGACAAGAGATGCAACTCAATACCATCAAGCCTGCGACCGGCGCCAAGCACGCCAAGCGTCGCGTGGGCCGTGGCATCGGCTCCGGCCTGGGCAAGACCGCTGGTCGTGGCCACAAGGGCCAGAAGTCGCGTGCTGGCGGCTTCCACAAGGTCGGCTTTGAAGGCGGTCAGATGCCGCTGCAGCGCCGTCTGCCCAAGCGCGGTTTCAAGTCGCAGAACAAGCCCTTCGTGGCTGAGATCAACCTGTCCGACCTGCAGAAGCTGGCCGGCGAAGAGATCGATCTGCTGACCCTGAAGGCCGTCGGCCTGGTGTCCGAGCTGGTTAAGACCGTCAAGGTCATCCAGTCGGGCGAAATCAGCCGCAAGGTCACGCTCAAGGGCGTGGGCGCGACGGCTGGTGCCAAGGCTGCCATCGAAGCCGCTGGCGGTTCGGTCGCTTAAAGCTTTAGGAACGGGGCACAGTGGCTACCAACACAAACCAACTGGCCAAGAGCGGCAAGTTCGGTGACCTGCGTCGCCGGCTTGTTTTCCTGCTGCTGGCGCTGGTCGTGTACCGGATCGGGGCGCATATCCCCGTGCCGGGCATCGATCCGGCCCAGCTGCAGCAGTTCTTCAAAGGCCAGGAAGGTGGCATCCTGAGCCTGTTCAATATGTTCTCGGGCGGTGCGCTGTCGCGCTTTACCGTCTTCGCGCTGGGCATCACGCCCTATATCTCGGCCTCGATCGTCATGCAGCTCATGGGCTACGTGGTGCCGAGCCTGGAGGCGCTGAAGAAGGAAGGCGAAGCAGGGCGTCGCAAGATCACGCAGTACACGCGCTACGGCACGCTGGCACTGGCGGTTTTCCAATCGCTGAGCATTGCGCTCGCGCTGGAGAGCTCGCCGGGGCTGGTGATCAGCCCGGGCTTCGGTTTCCGCCTGACCGCGGTGACCAGCCTGGTGGCCGGCACCATGTTCCTGATGTGGCTGGGTGAGCAGATCACGGAACGTGGTCTGGGCAACGGGATCTCCATCCTGATCTTTGCGGGTATCGCCGCGGGTCTGCCCAGCGCCATCGGTGGCCTGCTGGAGCTGGTGCGAACCGGCGCGATGAGCATCATTTCCTCGATCCTCATCGTGGCCATCGTCGGCGCCGTGACCTATCTGGTGGTGTATGTCGAGCGCGGTCAGCGCAAGATCTTGGTGAACTACGCCAAGCGCCAGGTGGGCAACAAGGTGTACGGCGGCCAGAGCTCGCACCTGCCGCTCAAGCTCAACATGTCCGGCGTGATCCCCCCGATCTTCGCGTCGTCCATCATCCTGCTGCCGACCACGATCGTGAGTTGGTTCGCCACGGGTGACGGCCTGCGCTGGTTGAAGGACATCGCAGACATGCTGCGCCCGGGTCAGCCCATTTATGTGCTGCTCTACGCTGCTGCCATCGTGTTCTTCTGCTTCTTCTACACGGCCCTGGTGTTCAACAGCCGTGAGACCGCAGACAACCTGAAGAAGAGCGGCGCCTTCATCCCCGGGATTCGTCCTGGTGAGCAGACCGCCAAGCATATTGACAAGATCCTGGCCCGCCTGACCTTGGTTGGTGCGGTCTACATCACGGCAGTGTGTCTGCTGCCGGAGTTCCTGGTCCTGAAGTACAACGTTCCGTTCTATTTCGGTGGCACGTCCCTGTTGATCATCGTGGTCGTCACGATGGACTTCTGGACCCAGGTTCAGTCCTATGTGATGAGTCAGCAGTACGAGTCGCTGCTGAAGAAGGCTAATTTCAAGGCCAGCTGATCAGCCAGTTCGATTGGATTAACAACACTCCTCCGTAGCGGGAAACGTAGGCAGGGCATGGCGAAAGACGACGTCATTCAAATGCAGGGCGAGATTCTTGAAAACCTCCCCAACGCTACGTTTCGTGTGAAATTGGAGAACGGGCACATCGTTCTCGGTCATATCTCCGGCAAGATGCGTATGCACTACATCCGCATCCTGCCTGGCGACAAAGTGACTGTTGAACTGACGCCCTACGATTTGAGTCGTGCTCGCATCGTGTTCCGGGCGAAGTGAGCTTTTGAGTACCCCCGGGGACGCGCGCAGCGCTAAAGAGTAGGTCAAGGAGCAGACCATGAAAGTTTCGGCATCCGTCAAGCAAATGTGCCGCAATTGCAAGATCATCCGTCGCAAGGGCGTGGTGCGTGTGATCTGTACCGATCCGCGCCACAAGCAGCGTCAAGGCTGATTGCAGCACGACTAATAGCGAGAGAGAACGCACATGGCACGTATTGCTGGTATCAACATTCCGCCGCAAAAGCACACCGAGATCGGTCTGACCTCGATCTACGGCATTGGCCGTACGACCGCGCAGAAGATCTGCACCGCTTGCGGTATTCCGTTCGACAAGAAGGTCAAGGACCTCAACGACGCTGATCTGGAAAAGATCCGCGAAGAAGTGGGCCGTCTGACCATCGAAGGCGACCTGCGTCGCGAGACCTCGATGAACATCAAGCGTCTCATGGACCTCGGTTGCTACCGTGGCCTGCGTCACCGTCGTGGCCTTCCGGTCCGCGGTCAGCGCACGCACACCAACGCCCGCACCCGCAAGGGCCCGCGCAAGTCGGCGGCTACCGGCAAGAAGTGATCTCGCGGCAACCGTACTGAAAGAAGGTCAATATGGCAAAAGCACCCAATAACTCGGCTGCCCAGCGCGTTCGCAAGAAGGTCCGCAAGAACGTGGCCGACGGCGTGGCCCACGTGCACGCCTCGTTCAACAACACCATCATCACCATCACCGACCGTCAAGGCGGTGCTCTGAGCTGGGCCTCCTCCGGTGGCCAGGGCTTCAAGGGCTCGCGCAAGTCGACCCCCTTCGCGGCCCAGGTGGCTGCCGAAGTGGCCGGCCGCGCTGCTCAGGAGCAGGGCATCAAGAACCTGGACGTCAAGATCAAGGGTCCCGGTCCCGGCCGTGAGTCCTCGGTGCGTGCACTGGCTGCCCTGGGCATCCGCATCAACTCGATCTCCGATGTGACCCCGGTCCCGCACAACGGCTGCCGCCCCCAGAAGCGCCGCCGCATCTAAGCTTCGAGTCAAATCGAAGTTTGTGCGATAATCGTTAGTTCGATTACCCAGCCGGCTGGTGCCTCAAGCGCCAGCCGGCCGTTTTGCTGAGATGCTTGCGCATCGCCCTCCGGGTGGCGCGTCAGTGCTCAACGGCGGCAGGCCTTGGCTTCCCGCCGGTTTCTCCAGAGGCCTCGCGGCCTCTATAAGCCCACCGTCCGAGCCCATGACAACACCGGCCGGACTCGCGCTTTGGACGCTCAGCAATGAGCGCTGAGGCGTCAGATTGAACAAGGACACTCAAAGTGGCACGTTACCTCGGCCCGAAGGCCAAACTTTCCCGCCGCGAAGGCACCGACCTGTTCCTGAAGAGCGCCCGCCGTGCCATCAGCGACAAGGCCAAGTTCGACAGCAAGCCTGGCCAGCATGGCCGTACCTCGGGCCAGCGCACCAGCGACTTCGGCCTGCAACTGCGTGAAAAGCAGAAGGTCAAGCGCATGTACGGCGTGCTGGAGCGTCAGTTCCGCCGCTACTTCGCCGAAGCCGAGCGCCGCAAGGGTTCGACCGGCGTGAACCTGCTGCAACTGCTGGAATCGCGTCTGGACAACGTGGTGTACCGCATGGGCTTCGGCTCGACCCGCGCTGAAGCGCGTCAGCTGGTCTCCCACAAGGGCATCACCGTGAACGGCGAAGTCGTGAACATCGCCTCCTACCTGGTCAAGGCCGGTGACGTGGTTGCCGTGCGTGAAAAGGCCAAGAAGCAGCTGCGCGTGCTGGACGCGTTCAAGCTGGCCGAATCCGTGGGCATGCCCGCCTGGGTTCAGGTCGACGGCAGCAAGCTGGAAGGCATCTTCAAGAAGACGCCGGACCGCGACGAGTTCGGCGCCGAAATCAACGAATCCCTGATCGTTGAGTTGTACTCGCGTTAATCGTGAAGTTCCGGCCGGGCGGTCCCACAAAGGCCCGCTCGGCTTTGCCGTTTTCCTCGTCCGGGCGCGGGCTGTTTGTGCCGCGCCTGGTTGGTCCCTCAGCCTTATCGGTGTAACGAACCGAGGGTATTGAAAGAAAGACCTCATGCAAACCAATCTGCTCAAACCCAAGTCCATCAATGTGGAGCCCCTGGGCGGTCATCGCGCCAAGGTCACTCTGGAGCCGTTCGAACGCGGCTACGGCCACACCCTGGGCAACGCCCTGCGCCGTGTGCTGCTGTCCTCGATGGTGGGTTATGCGCCGACGGAAGTGACGATTGCCGGCGTGCTGCACGAGTACTCGGCCATCGATGGCGTGCAAGAGGACGTGGTTCACATCATGCTGAACCTCAAGGGCGTGGTCTTCCGTCTGCACAACCGCGAGGAAGTCACCCTGGTCCTGCGCAAGGAAGGTGAAGGCCCGGTCACGGCCGCCGACATCCAGACCCCGCACGACGTCGAGATCATCAATCCCGAGCACGTGATCGCCCACCTGTCGCAAGGCGGCAAGCTGGACATGCAGATCAAGGTCGAGAAGGGCCGAGGCTATGTGCCCGGCAATATGCGTCGCTACGGCGACGAGCCGACCAAGAGCATCGGCCGCATCGTGCTGGACGCCTCGTTCTCGCCGGTCAAGCGCGTCAGCTATGCCGTCGAAAATGCCCGCGTCGAGCAGCGTACCGACCTGGACAAGCTGGTCATGGAAATCGAAACCAACGGCGCCATCTCGCCCGAGGAAGCGATCCGTGCCTCCGCCAAGATTCTGGTCGAGCAACTGGCCGTCTTCGCCCAGCTGCAAGGCACCGATCTGGTGGACGCCTTCGACCAGCCGGCCCAGCGCTCCAGCAGCTTCGATCCGATCCTGCTGCGTCCGGTCGACGAGCTCGAACTGACGGTGCGTTCGGCCAACTGCCTGAAGGCCGAGAACATCTACTACATCGGCGACCTGATCCAGCGCACCGAGACCGAGCTGCTCAAGACCCCCAACCTGGGTCGCAAGTCGCTCAATGAAATCAAGGAAGTGCTGGCTTCGCGTGGTCTGACTCTGGGCGCCCGCCTGGAGAACTGGCCGCCGCAAGGTCTGGACAAGCGTTGATTCTTTGAAGAGAGAAGGGTGGCGCGTTGACAAACGCCACCCGGTGCACCCGGCAGTACCTGATCCGGCTGCCGGCCATTACACAGTAGGAAAGGAAAAGCACCATGCGTCATCGTAACGGTCCCCGTAAGCTCAACCGCACCAGCTCGCATCGCGCCGCGATGCTGCGCAATATGGCCGTGTCGCTGCTGCAGCACGAAGCCATCAAGACCACGGTCCCCAAGGCCAAGGAACTGCGCAAGGTTGTCGAGCCCCTGATCACCCTGGCCAAGGTCCCGACCCTGGCCAACCGTCGTCTGGCCTTTGACCGCCTGCGCGACCGCGACATCGTCACCAAGCTCTTCAACGAGCTGGGCCCTCGCTTCCAGACCCGTCCGGGCGGCTACACCCGCATCCTGAAGATGGGCTTCCGCGTGGGCGACAACGCACCAATGGCCTACGTCGAGCTGGTGGACCGCGCTGAAGAAGCCGCTCCGGCCGAAGCCGCCGCTGAGTAAGCACATTGCCCTGCTGACGCCTGCGGCGTCGGCATGCAAACAAGAAGGCCAGCTTTGCTGGCCTTTTTCTTTGTCCGCGTGCTTCAGACTCGGCAATGTCGTGAATCTATGCTATACTGCTAGCTTCAGTCGCGGGGTGGAGCAGCCTGGTAGCTCGTTGGGCTCATAACCCAAAGGCCGCAGGTTCAAATCCTGCCCCCGCAACCAACCAGAATTCAAAACGATGGCAGCCATTGCGCTGCCGTCGATGTGGATAAAAAGCCGCCCGCACAGGCGGCTTTTGTTTCCCGGTACCCTTCAGTCGCGGGGTGGAGCAGCCCGGTAGCTCGTCAGGCTCATAACCTGAAGGCCGCAGGTTCAAATCCTGCCCCCGCAACCAATCGAAAAGCCTTCGCAGCAATGCGAAGGCTTTTTTGTTTTCGGCTTGACCAGGACAGATCGGGACGGCGCCACGCGTGCACCGCGCAGGACTGCACTCAGATCAGTCTCGCCAGGGCCTCGCCCATCTCGGTGGTGGACGCCTGCCCGCCCAGGTCGCGCGTGCGCGGGCCCTGCACCAGCACGGCCTCCACGGCTTTCAGGATGGCGTCGTGCGCCGCCTGCTCGCCCAGAAACTCCAGCATCAGGGCGGCCGACCAGATCATGGCCACCGGGTTGGCAATGTTCTGACCGTAGATGTCCGGCGCCGAGCCATGCACGGGCTCGAAGAGCGAGGGGAATGTGCGTTCCGGATTCAGGTTCGCCGAGGGGGCCAGGCCGATGGTGCCGGTGGTGGCCGGCCCCAGGTCAGAGAGGATGTCGCCAAAGAGATTGCTGGCCACCACCACATCGAAGCGGCCCGGCTGCAGCACAAAGCGCGCGCTCAGGATGTCGATGTGCTGCTTGTCCACCGTCACGCCCGGATAGGCCTGGCCCACGGCATCGGCGCGGCCGTCCCACCAGGGCATGGAGATCGCGATGCCATTGCTCTTGGTGGCCACGGTCAGGTGCTGCCGCGGCCGGCGCTGGGCACGCTCGAAGGCGTACTTCAGCACGCGGTCCGCGCCAAAGCGCGAGTACACCGATTCCTGGATCACGATCTCGCGCTCGGTGCCGGCATACATCACGCCGCCCAGATTCGTGTACTCGCCCTCGGTGTTTTCGCGCACCACCAGGTAGTCGATATCGCCGGGCTTGCGGCCGGCCAGAGGGCAGGGCACGCCCTCGAACAGGCGCACGGGCCGCAGATTGATGTACTGATCGAACTCGCGGCGGAACTTCAGCAGCGAGCCCCAGAGCGAGACATGGTCGGGCACGGTGGCCGGCCAGCCCACGGCCCCAAAGAGGATGGCGTCCTTGCCCGCCAGGCGGGCCTTCCAGTCGTCCGGCATCATCTGGCCATGGGCTGCGTAGTAGTCGCAACTGGCCCATTCGATGTGCTCGAGTTCCAGCTCGAAGCCGAAACGTTGCGAGGCCGCCTGCAGGGCGCGCAGGCCCTCGGGCATCACTTCCTTGCCAATGCCGTCGCCGGGAATCACGGCGATCTTGTAGCGCTTGCTCATCAGGTGGTCCTTGTTCAGAAAACTCAGTAGGCGCCGCTCAGCCCCGGGGGCAGGGCTTCGCGCAGGCCAAACTCGGCAGCCAGGCGGCGGCTGGCCTGGGCCAGCAATGTGACGTCAATGCCCACGGCCACAAAACGGGCGCCCAAGGCCAGATAGCGGCGTGCCGCCGCCACATCACCAGTCAGGGTGCCGGCCGCCTTGCCGCTGGCCGTAATCGTCTTGATGGCCTGTTCGATGGCCGCCTGCACCGCCGGATGGCCCGGCTGGCCGCGATGGCCCATGGAGGCTGCGAGATCGGCGGGGCCGATGAACACGCCGTCCACGCCGTCCACGGTGCAGATGGCCTCCAGGTTCTGCAGAGCCGTCACGGTCTCGGCCTGCACCAGCAGGCACACATCGTCGTTCGCCTCGTCCAGATAATTCTTGCGCGCGCTCCAGCGCGAGGCGCGTGCAATCGCCGAGCCCACGCCGCGCACGCCCTCGGGCGGGTAGCGGCAGGCCGCCACCAGGGCGCGAGCCTGCTCGGCCGTGTCCACCATGGGCACCAGCAGTGTCTGAGCGCCGATGTCCAGCAGCTGCTTGATCAGGGCTGTCTCGCCCTGCACGGCACGCACCACAGGGTGGGCCGGATAGGCCGCCACCGCCTGCAGATGTGCCAGGGTGGAGCGCACATCGTTGGGTGCATGTTCGCCATCGATCAGCAGCCACTGGAAGCCGGCCGTGGCGCAGATCTCCGCGCTATAGGGCTGGGCCATGGACAGCCACAGGCCGATCTGCGCCTCGCCGCGCTGCAGCGCGGCCTTGAAGGGATTGCTCATGGTCTTGATGCGGACGCGGGCTCAGCCCAGCTGGCCCTGGCAGAGATACTTGATGTGCAGGTAGTCATCCAGGCCATGGCGAGAGCCCTCGCGGCCATAGCCCGACTCCTTGACGCCTCCGAAGGGCGCGGCCTCGGCGGCCACCGCCCCTTCGTTGATGCCCACGATACCTGTTTCCAGCGCCGCTGCCACGCGGTGGATGCGCTGTACGCCCTGCGAGTAGAAATAGGCGGCCAGCCCGAATGGTGTGTCATTGGCCAGGGTCAGGACTTGCTCTTCGGTCTGGAATCGGAACAGGGGCACGACGGGACCGAAGGTCTCTTCGCCGCAGAGCTGGGCCGTGATGGCCGGCTCGGCCAGCACCGTGGGCGCCACATAATTGGGCAGCTTGCCCGCCTGCACATGGGGCGCCCAGGAACTGGAGTCGATCAGCAGATTGACCTCGCCTGACAGCACGCCCTGCAGCGCCGGCGCGCCGCCCTTGTAGGGAATGTGCAGCATCTCGATGCCGGCGGCCTGGGCGAACTCCTCCATGCCCACATGGGTGGCGCCTGCCTTGTTGTCCACGATGAGGGTCTGCCCCAGGGTCTTGGCCGCCACGGCGCAGAGCGCGCGCATGGTCATGTCGGCGGTGCCGCCAGCCGGCCAGGGGCAGACAAAGGTGATGGGGCGCTCGGGATAGCTGCCCGCGGCCAGGGCGCGGCCCTGCGGCAACAGCGCGGCACCCGCGGCGCCCAGGCTGCCGAGGACGAACTGGCGGCGGCTCGATCGGATCATGGCTTGTCTCCTGTTTTGATCTGTGCGGCTCATTGTTGGCGCTCTTATCATGGCGATCCAATGAAGAATGGGACTGTCTTCTTGCCAATTTCGGCATGTAGCCGGCAGACCCTCGGAGAGCCCCTCGATGAGCGACAAGATTGATCGCGTGCTGCGGTCCAACCTCAAGCTGCGCCATCTGCAGCTGCTGGTCGCGCTTGACCAGTTCCGCCATCTGGGCCGTGCGGCGGAGTTTCTTGCGCTGACCCAGCCGGCCGTCTCCAAGACCCTGGCCGAGATCGAGCGCCTCTTCGGCCTGGATCTCTTCGTGCGCTCCACCCGCGGTACCGAGCCCACGGCCTATGGCTCGGCCGTGGTGCGCTTTGCACGCTCGGTGCTGGCCGACTATGAGCGTACCCGCGACGAGATTGCGGCGGTGGCCAGCGGCGCGGCCGGGCGCACCAGCGTGGGCGCCATGGTGGTGGCCGTGCCGGTGCTGCTCGCGCGTGCGATGGAGCGGCTCAAGGCGCGCTCGGCCCAGACCACGGTGGCGGTGGAGGAGGGCGATCTCACCCGCCTGCTGCCCCGCCTGAGGGTTGGTGAGCTGGACCTCTTCATCGGCCGGCTGGAGCCCGGCTATGCGGCGCCCGATCTGGAGATGGAGGCGTTGTACGAGGAGCCCATGTGCGTGGTCGCACCGGCCGGTCATGCGCTGGCGCGCAAGACCCGACCCCAGTGGGACCATCTGGCGCAGGCGGCCTGGGTGATGCCGCCGCCCTGGGCCTCATCACGCATCAAGCTGCATCAGCAGTTCTATCGCCATGGGGTGAATCCGCCCGTGGATATCGTGGAGTCGGCGTCCTTCCTGGTCACGCTCAACACCATGCAGCAGCGTGGGGCCCTGGGCTTCTGGGCACGCTCGGTGGCGCGGCATTACGAGGCCCTGGGCCTGGTGAAGATCGTGCGCATTCCGGTGGCGATCGAGCTGCCGCCGGTGGGCATCATCACCATGCGTGGGCGGCTGCGCACGCCTGCCAGTGAGCAGCTGATCGATTGCCTGCGCCAGGTGGCGCAGACCGTGCGGCGCAGCGCCTAGGCTTCGACCGGCCGGGCGGGCCAGGCGCGCATGGCGGCGTGGGCCGTGGCCAGCAGGGACTCGCGGCTGGCGCCGTCCTTGGCCTGCATGGACATGCCCTGGTAGACCGTGCTGTAGAAGCCGGCCAGCGCTGCGGCATCGGTGTCCGCGGGCAGCTCGCCCTTGGCGATGCCGCATTCGATGCGCGCACGGATGGCGGCGTCGCCCGCGGCGCGCTTCTTGGCCAGCGCCGCCTGCACATGGGCCGAGGCCTCGGAGCAGTTGGTGGCGGCCATCACCACCATGCAGCCACGCGGGTGGCAGGGGCGGGTCAGCTCCTCGGCGGCTTCTTCCAGAAAGCGGCGGATCGCGGCCTCGGCGCTGGGCTCTTCCTCCAGCGCGCGAGGGAAGCCGGCAGCCGGGCCCAGCACATAGCGCTCGATCGCGTCCAGGAAGAGGCGTTCCTTGTCGCCGAAGGCCGTGTACAGGCTGGGCGCGGTGATGCCCATGGCGGCCGTCAGCTCGGCGATGGAGGCGGCCTCGTAGCCGCGCTGCCAGAACACATGCATGGCACTTTCCAGCGCCTTGTCTCGGTCAAAGGACAGCGGGCGACCGCGGGGCTTGCTGGCCTTCGGTGCTGCTATTTTCATAATGATCGATATTAAATGTCTTGACGTCGGCAGGCAAGCCGGCTACATTGCCACTCACATTATCGTAACGATCACTACGAAATACCGACAGAGGCTCCATCATGACATGTATTGAGCTCTTCGTGCCGGACGGGGCCCAGAACCCCGAGAAACCGGCCGAACCAGCGGGCTGCTGGTGCGTCGGCGGCATCCGCTGTTGCTGACGTCGCGGGCGCCCGCTGGCCACTGAGCCGGTGCTTGCAGCGCCCGACTCCTCCGCTTCATCCGACTTGTCTCACCCGCTTGCGCGACCCCAGACCGGGGCCGTGTGGGCAGCGCTTTGTCTTCATTTCAAGCCTCCCATTCATCATGAGCCAGCACCATTCACCCCACGCTCCCGCGCTCCCGCCCCAGGCCGGCGCCACCTCTCCCGCCTCGCGCAGCCGCCGCCTCTGGGCCGCCGGCACCGCGCTGACGGCGATCGCTGCCGTCTCGGCCGCCATCTTCGGCCTGCAGAGCGCGGGCGCGGAAGCGCCGCCGCCCGCGCCCCAGGCCACGCCGGTTTCCGCCGCCGTGGTGCAGGCCGCCGAGGTCTCGACCTGGGACGAGTTCTCGGGCCGCCTGGAAGCCGTGGAGCGCGTGGAGCTGCGGCCGCGCGTGGCCGGCACGGTGCACGCTGTGCACTTCCGCGAGGGCGCCCTGGTCCGCCAGGGTGATCTGCTGATCACCATCGACCCCGCGCCCTATGCCGCCGAGGCCGAACGCGCCGAGGCCCAGGTGGCCGCGGCCCAGGCCCGCGCCGCCAACGCCAAGACCGAGCTGGCCCGCGCCAAGGCCCTGCTGTCCGAGCAGGCGATCGCGCAGCGCGAGTTCGACGAGCGCAGCAACGGTCTGCGCGAGGCCGAGGCCAATCTGCGCGCCGCCCAGGCCGGCCTGCAGGCCGCCAGGCTGAGCCTCGGCTACACCCAGGTGCGCGCGCCGGTCTCCGGGCGCGTGGGCAAGCTGGAGATCACGGTCGGCAACCAGGTCGCGGCCGGCCCCGGCGCGCCCCTGCTGACCACGCTGATGTCGGTGAGCCCCATCTACGCCAGCTTCGATGCCGATGAGCAGGTCATCGCCAAGGCCCTGGCCGAGCGCAGCAAGCTGGAGCGCATCCCCGTGCAGATGGGCACCATCGCGCAGGAGGGCACGCCGCTAGAAGGCCGCCTGCAGCTGATCGACAACCAGATCAATGCGAAGAGCGGCACGGTGCGCGTGCGCGCGGTGTTTGACAACAAGGATGGGCAACTGATGCCGGGCCAGTTCGCCCGGGTGCGCATGGGCGCGCCGGCCAAGACCCAGGCCCTGCTGGTCAACGAGCGCGCGGTCGGCACCGACCAGAGCAAGCGTTTCGTGATCGTGGTGGGTGAGGGCAACAAGGCCGAGTACCGCGAGGTGCAGCTGGGTGCGCCGGTGAACGGCCTGCGCATCGTCGCGGCCGGCCTCAAGGCCAATGAGCGCATCGTGGTCAACGGCCTACAGCGCGTGCGCCCCGGCGCGGTGCTGGCGCCCAAGCTGGTGGCCATGGACGCCAAGCCCGAGGTGCAGGCCAAGGCCGCCACCGCGAGCAAGAGCTAAAGATCAGGGAGATATCCCCCAATGAACCTGTCCAAATTCTTCGTGGATCGCCCGGTCTTCGCCGGGGTACTATCGATCCTAATCGTGGTGGCAGGCCTCATCGGCATGCGCGCCCTGCCGATTTCCGAATATCCCGAGGTCGTGCCGCCCTCCATCGTGGTGCGCGCGGTCTATCCGGGCGCCAACCCCGTCGTCATCGCCGAGACCGTCGCCACGCCGCTGGAAGAGCAGATCAACGGCGTCGAGGACATGCTCTACATGAACAGCCAGGCGACCTCGGACGGCGTGCTGACGTTGACGGTCACCTTCAAGCTCGGCACGGACCCGGACAAGGCGCAGCAGCTCGTGCAGAACCGTGTGTCGCAGGCCGAACCGCGCCTTCCGGCGGAGGTGCGCGCGCTCGGCGTGACGACCGTCAAGAGCTCGCCCGACTTCATCATGGTGGTAAACCTCGTCTCGACGACGGACCGCTATGACGTCACCTATCTGCGCAACTACGCCACGCTCAACATCAAGGACCGCCTCGCCCGCATCGAGGGCGCCGGGCAGGTGCAGGTCTTCGGGGCCGGCGACTATGCCATGCGTGTGTGGATCGACCCGCAGAAGGCGGCCGAGCACGCGCTGGCCGCCAGCGACATCACCAACGCGATCCGCGAACAGAACGTGCAGGCCGCCGCCGGCATCATCGGCGCCTCGCCGACGCCGAACGAGGTGAACCTCCAGCTCAACGTCAACGCCCAGGGCCGCCTGCACACGCCGGAGGAATTCGGCAACATCATCGTCAAGACCGGCGCCGGCGGTCAGATCACCCGCCTGAAGGACGTCGCCCGCGTCGAGATGGGCGCCGCCGACTATACGCTGCGCTCGCTGCTCGACGGCCAGCCAGCCGTCGCCATCGCCGTGCTGCAGGCCCCCGGTTCGAACGCCATCGAGATCGCCGACAATGTGCGCGCAACCATGGACCAGCTCCAGCTCGCCATGCCCGATGGCGTGAAATACGAGATCGTCTACGACACGACGGAATTCGTGCGCTCCTCGATCGACAAGGTCGTCGACACGCTGCTCGAAGCCATCGCCCTCGTCGTGCTCGTCGTCATCCTCTTCCTGCAGACCTGGCGCGCCTCGATCATTCCGCTGCTTGCCGTGCCGGTCTCCATCATCGGCACCTTCGCGGTCATGTATGCCTTCGGCTTCTCGGTGAACGCGTTGACGCTCTTCGGCCTCGTGCTCGCCATCGGCATCGTGGTGGACGACGCCATCGTCGTCGTCGAAAACGTCGAGCGCAACATCGAAAACGGCCTTTCGCCCCGCGAGGCGACCTACCGCGCCATGCGGGAGGTCTCCGGCCCGATCATCGCCATCGCGCTGGTTCTGGTCGCCGTCTTCGTGCCGCTCGCCTTCATCAGCGGTCTTTCGGGCCAGTTCTACCGGCAGTTCGCGCTGACCATCGCCATCTCCACGGTCATCTCCGCCATCAACTCGCTCACGCTCTCCCCGGCGCTGGCCGCCCTTCTGCTGAAGGACCACCATGCCCCCAAGGACTGGCTGACGCGCGGCATGGATTTCCTGTTCGGCTGGTTCTTCCGCGGCTTCAACCGGGTCTTCGGCGCGGCGTCGAACGGCTACGGGCGCGGCATCGGCGGGCTCGTCTCGCGCAAGTCCATCGTCATGGCCATCTACCTCGCGCTCGTTGGCGCCACCTATACGGTGTTCAACGCCGTGCCGGGCGGCTTCGTGCCGGCGCAGGACAAGCAATATCTCATCGGCTTTGCCCAGCTTCCGGACGGCGCCACGCTGGACCGCACGGAAGAGGTCATCAAGAAGATGAGCGACATCGCGCTGCAACAGCCGGGCGTCGCCCATGCCATCGCCTTCCCGGGCCTGTCGATCAACGGCTTCACCATCGGTTCCAACTCGGGCATCGTCTTCGCGACGCTCGACGATTTCGAGGAGCGCAAGACGCCGGAACTGTCGGGCGGGGCGATCGCCATGCAGCTCAACCAGAAATTCGCCGGCATCCAGGATGCCTTCATCGCCATCTTCCCGCCGCCGCCGGTCAACGGTCTCGGCTCGACGGGCGGCTTCAAGCTGCAGATCGAGGACCGCGCGGGCCTCGGCTACCAGGCGCTGGACGAGGCGACCAAGGCCTTCCTCGCCAAGGCCTACCAGACGCCGGAGCTGGCAGGCCTGTTCTCCAGCTTCCAGATCAACGTGCCGCAGCTCTATGCCGATCTCGACCGCGCCAAGGCCCAGCAGCTCGGCGTGCGGGTGACCGATGTCTTCGAGACGCTGCAGATCTATCTGGGTTCGCTCTATGTGAACGACTTCAACGCCTTCGGCCGCACCTACAGCGTGCGCGTACAGGCCGATTCCGCCTTCCGCGCCAAGCCGGAGGACATCGGCCAGTTGAAGGTGCGCTCGCAGTCGGGCGAGATGATCCCGCTTGCCGCGCTCATGACGGTGGACGCCACGACCGGGCCGGAGCGCACCACGCGCTACAACGGCTTCCTCGCCGCCGACATCAATGGCGGGCCGGCGCCGGGCTTCTCCTCCGGCCAGGCGCAGGAGGCCATCGAGAAGATCGCCGCCGACACCCTTCCGGCCGGCATCGACTTCGAATGGACGGACCTGACCTACCAGCAGATCCTTGCCGGCAATTCGAGCATCGTCGTCTTCCCGCTGGCGCTGCTGCTGGTCTATCTCGTGCTGGCCGCCCAGTATGAGAGCCTGACATTGCCGATCGCCATCATCATGATCGTGCCGATGGGTGTGCTCGCGGCCCTTGCCGGGGTCTGGTACACCGGTGGAGACAACAACATCTTCACCCAGATCGGCCTCGTGGTGCTGGTGGGCCTATCGGCGAAGAACGCCATCCTCATCGTGGAATTTGCGCGCGAACTGGAGTTCGAGGGACGAAACCCCGTACAGGCCGCCATCGAGGCCAGCCGCCTGCGCCTGCGCCCCATCCTCATGACCTCCATGGCCTTCATCATGGGTGTCGTGCCGCTGGTGCTTTCCACGGGGGCAGGCTCGGAAATGCGCGCCGCCATGGGCCTTGCCGTCTTCTCCGGCATGATCGGCGTCACCTTCTTCGGCATCTTCATGACACCGGTCTTCTACGTGCTGCTCCGCCGGCTGGCGGG
This sequence comes from Shinella sp. XGS7, assembly GCF_020535565.1. Taxonomy (NCBI): domain Bacteria; kingdom Pseudomonadati; phylum Pseudomonadota; class Alphaproteobacteria; order Hyphomicrobiales; family Rhizobiaceae; genus Shinella; species Shinella sp. XGS7. The sequence continues at coordinate 1,705,462 of NZ_CP084758.1, forward strand.
CAACCGTCCGCTCAAGCTGCATGGCCAGGCCGAGCCCCACCTCGAAGCCTTCGCCGGCACCGATGAGATGCACGCCCAGCTGCATGGCGGCGGGGCCGATGCCCGCCCCCTGCCCGCGGCCCCGCGCCACGGCCATGAGTAAAGAAGAAGGAGAAGCAGAAATGTCCTTCCTGAAGAACAGAAAAGCGCTGCTCACGCCGCTGCTCGCCGCCCTGGTGCTGGCCGGCTGCGCGAATGTGCCGGTGGCCGAGCCCCATGCCCTGCCGGCCACGCCGGCGGCCTACAAGCACCAGGCCTTGCCCGGCGCCGCCACCCAGGCCCAGCTCGAGTGGTGGAAGACCTTCGCCGACCCGCAGCTGGACGCGCTGACCGCCCAGGCCCTGGCCCACAACAGCAGCCTGCAGGCCGCCACGGCCCGCCTGGCCCAGGCCCGCGCCCTGCTGAAGAACGCCGACGCCAACCGCCTGCCCCAGCTCGGCGCCCAGGCCGGCGTGGCCCGCCAGGGCGGCGAGGCCGCAGCCCAGCGCGGCACGGTCTACAACGTGGGCCTGGCAGCCTCCTACGAGCTGGATCTGGTGGGGCGCCTGTCCCAGGCCAGCCGCGCCGCGCGCCTCGATGCGCAGGCTGCCGAGTCCCTGCTGGCCGGCGCCCGCCTGCTGGTGCAGGCCGATGTGGCCCAGACCTATTTCGCGCTGCGCGCGCTGGACGCCGAACGCGCCCTGGTGCGCGAGACCGTGGCCGCCTACCGCGACACGCTCAAGCTCACCGAGCGGCGTTATGCCGCTGGCGATATCGCCGAGCTGGACGTGGCGCGGGTGCGCACCGAGGTGGCGTCCACCGAGGCCCAGGCCCTGGCCCAGGACCGCCGCCGCAACGAGCTGGAGACCGCGCTGGCGGTGCTGGTGGGCGAGCTGCCCAGCAGCCTGAGCCTGGCCGAAGGCGCCTGGACCGAGGCCCTGCCGCGGGTGCCGGCCGGCCTGCCCAGCGCCATGCTGGAGCGCCGCCCCGATATCGCCGCGGCGCAGGCCGGTTTCCAGGCCGCGCAGCAGCGCCTGGGCGTGGCGCAGAAGGCCTGGTTCCCGACCTTCAACCTGACCGCCACGGCCGGTGGCGCCTCCCCGGAGCTGTCGGACCTGTTCAAGCGTTCGGCCGGCCTGTGGGGCGTCAATGCGCTGATGAGCCTGCCGCTGTTCGATGGCGGCCGGCGCGAGGCCGGCGTGCAGAGCGCCGCGGCCCAGGCCGACGAGGCCGCGGCGCGCTACCGCGAGCAGCTGCTGCTGGCCTTCAAGGATGTGGAAGACCAGCTCTCGGGCCTGAGCCTGCTGGCCGCGCAAAGCCAGGTGCAGGCCCAGGCCGTGGCCTCGGCGCAGCGCGCGCTGCAGCTCTCGGACTCGCGCTACCGCAACGGCCTGGTCAGCCAGCTGGAGCTGCTGGACGCGCGCCGCAGCGAGCTGGCCAATCGCCGCCAGGCCCTGCAGGTGCGCGCCGCGCAGTACCAGGCCACCATCGCCCTGATCAAGGCCCTGGGCGGCGGCTGGAGCTGAAGCTCGGTGCCGGCACGGGCCGGGGGCGCTTTCTAGAATGGCGGCTCGTTCCGCTTCTGCCGTTCTTGCCCCCGTCCCATGCGCCTGCTCCGCTGTCTGCTTCCCCTTGGCCTCGCCCTGCTGCTGGGTGCCTGCGCGCAGGCGCCGCGACAGCCGGAGTCCGCACCCGCCGCCGACGAGCCGCAGGACCCGGCCCTGGCCGCCGTCTTCGGCGGCTGCCGCGGCGTGCAGCCCCAGCCGGCCACGCTGGCCGGCGCGCGCAGCTTTACCTACGCGCAGGCCTCGGGACGCGAGCTGCGCATCCATCTGTTCGAGCCCGCAGCCGGCCCCGCCGAGGCGCGCCCGGCCGTGCTCTTCTTCTTTGGCGGGGGCTGGCGTGCCGGTCGCGTCGAGTCCTTCCAGCGTCAGGCGCGTGCCTTTGTGGACGCGGGCTATGTGGCCCTGCTGGCCGACTACCGGGTCAAATGCCGCGATGGCACCACGCCCCTGGCCTCGCTGGAGGATGCGCGCGCGGCCTATGCCTGGCTGCGGGCTCAGGCGCCTCGCCTGGGGGTGGATCGCAGCCGCATCGTGCTGGCCGGCGGCTCGGCCGGCGGTCATCTGGCCCTGGCCACGGCGCAGAAGGCCGTGGCCAGCGGCGAGCAGCCCGCGGCCCTGTGGCTGCTGAACCCGGCGGTGGATCTGTTCGGCCCCGCGCCTTGGTATCTGAAGCCTGCCGCGCTGGCCATCTCGCCCAGCCTGCTGCCGGTCTGGGACCTGCCGCCCACCCTGATCCAGCATGGCGAGGCCGATGTGGTGGTGCCCATCACCAGCGTGCAGGCCTTCTGCGAGCGGGCGCGCTCGCGCGAGCGGGTCTGCGAGCTGCAGCGCTATGCCGGCCTGGGCCACAGCTTCTACCACCGGCGCACGCCCGAGGCCGCCTTGCAGGGGCGCTCGGCCTACCAGGACACGCTGGCCCGCGCCTTTGACTTCCTGGCGGCCCAGGGCCTGCCCGGCGCGGCCCCTTGATGCGATGCGCACCCTGATCGAACTGCTGATCCAGCACGGCGTGCTGCTGGTCTTTCTGGTCACGCTGGCGGCCCGCGCGGGTGCGCCGCTGCCGGCCGCGCCCCTGCTGGTGGTGGCCGGCGGCCTGGCGGCCGAGGGCCAGCTCAGCGGCAGCGCGGCCCTGCTGGTGGCGGTGCTGGCCAATATCGGTGGCGACGCCGTCTGGTATCTGGCCGGGCGGCGCCATGGCCAGCGGGTGATGAAGCTGCTGTGCCGCATCTCGCTCTCGCCGGATGCCTGCGTGCGCCAGAGCGAGGGCCTGATCCTGCGCTGGGGCGGCCAGGCCTTGCTGGCGGCCAAGTTCCTGCCGGGGGTCTCGGTGGTGGCTGCGCCCATGGCGGGCGCCCTGGGCATGAGCTGGCGCCGCTTCCTGAGCTACGAGCTGCTGGCCGGTCTGGTCTGGAGCGGGGCCTTTTTGCTGCTGGGCGCCATGCTGGCCGACCAGATCCAGCAGGCCCTGGACATGCTGGCCGATGCCGGCCTGCTCGCTCTGCTGGCCCTGGGCCTGATCTTCGCGGGCCTGCTCGCCCGGCGCCTGTGGCAGCGCCTGCGCTTTGCGCGCCGCACCCGCGGCGTGCGCCGCATCAGCGTGGCCGAGGCCGCGGCGCTCAGTCCGGTGCCCCTCTTCATCGATGTGCGTGCCGCTGGGGCGCGCGGCGGGGACGCGCGCCGCATCGCGGGTGCCCTGCCCCTGGGCCTGGACGAGCTGCGCGAACAGGCCGCCGGCCTGCCGCGCGACCGCGAGCTGGTGCTCTACTGCAACTGCCCCAACGAGGCCAGCGCCGCCCTGGGCGTGGGCCAGCTGCTGGAGGCGGGGCTGAGCCGGGTCAGCGCCCTGGTGGGCGGCCTCGAGGGCTGGGCCGCCGCCGGCCTGCCCCTGGATCCGGGCGCGCCCGAGGCCTGAGGCCGCAGGCCTGGCGCCGGTCAGCCCCTCAGTCCAGGATGTTCCAGCTGGTGCGGTCTATGCGCCGCTCCAGCTCCAGCCGGTTCTTCTTGAAGAGGCGGATGTGCAGCGCCTCGGGGACTATGTCCAGCAGGCCGTAGTTCTGGCGCGCGGCGCCGGCCACCACCGCATCGCGCACCCCGGCGCCCGAGGACGTGGCCTCGTGCAGCAGCAGACCCGCGGTGCGGAAGAGATCCAGCTGATTGCGGTGGATATCGCCGCTGAGCACCAGCAGGCGGTGCGTGGCCGCCAGGCCATGCAGCCAGGCCAGATCGCGCGCATAGCGCTGATAGCCGGCCAGGGTGGAGCCGCTGGCGAAGAGATGCACGGTCTCGGCCGGGGCCTGCGCGATCACCGTGCCCAGGGCCTGCATCTGCTCACGGCCCAGCAGGCTGCGCCGCGCCTCGGCCAGCAGCCAGCTGCGGGTGCGGTGCGTGCGGCCGTCGCTGAGGTGCAGCAGCACGCCCTCGCCCAGGTCCAGGCTGGGCGTGCTGAGCGGTGGCTGGGCCAGGTTCCAGAAGGCCGGCGCGTCATAGCTGCCCGGAAAGCTGTCGGGGTCCAGGCGGTGGTGCAGGCTCAGGCGAAAGGCCTCGAGAAAGGCGGTGCTGAGCCGGATCTTGCCGCCCTGCACCGTGCGCAGCTCGGCGCCGCAGGCATCGTTCCAGAGAAAGTCGTGGTCGTCCCAGATCGCGTGCACGCGGCGCGGGGGCAGGGCGCGCACCAGGGCGGCAAACTGCGGCTGGGCGATCAGCTCGCTGTAGAGCTGGTAGAGGTGGCGGGCGAAGCCATCGTCGTCCAGGGTCTGGGGATGCTCGGCCGTCATCAGGTCCAGATAGAGCGAGTCGCCCAGCAGCAGCAGATGGTCCGGCGCCTGGGCGGCGATCCAGTCCCACACGGGCTGATCCGCCATCACGCGGTTGTACATGCAGGAAGCAAAGGCAATGCGCACGATCTGACCCTCTCGACGCTGGTTCGCTGTGCGTGCCAGCTTGTCGGCCGCCGCGCCCCCACGCATCCCGCCGACTGGGGATGAGCGGCTAGCATGGCACCCATGGCCCAAGACCTGCTCTTTCGCGATGCCCGGCCCGAGGACTCGGCCGCCTGCATCCAGCTGCGCGGCCTGACGCGCGAGAACGCCCTCAGCGAGTCCCAGCTGGCGGAACTGGGCATCACCGTCGAGCGCTGGTCGGCGGGTGTGGCCGCGGGCGATCTGCCCGGGCGGGTCTGCCTGGAGGGCGAGCGCCTGCTGGGCTACTGCTTCGGCGACCAGACCAGCGGCGAGGTGCTGGTGCTGGCCCTGCGGCCGGAGGCCGAGGGCCGCGGCCTGGGCCGGCGCCTGCTGCGCGAGCTGATGCAGCGCCTGCTGCGCGAGGGCGGCCACCAGCGGCTCTTCCTGGGCTGCTCGGACGATCCCGGCTGCCGTGCCCACGGCTTCTACCGCCATCTGGGCTGGCGCCCCACCGGCCAGCGCGACGCCCTGGGCGACGAGGTGCTGGAGTGGCGCAGCGCCGAGGCCCCCACCCCTGAGGATGCCCATGCCTGAACGCCCGCCGTCCCCCTGGCCCTTGCGCCTGAGCCCCGGCGCCGATCTGCGCGGCGCGCTGGACGCCGCCCTGGCCCAGCGCGGCCTGCAGGCCGCCTTTGTGCTGGCCGGCATCGGCAGCCTGAGCCCCACCCGGCTGCGCCTGGCCGGGGCCTCCGACTTCCTGGAGATCGCGGGTGATGTGGAGCTGCTCAGCCTGAGCGGCAGCCTCTCGCCCCAGGGCTCGCACCTGCACGCCAGCGTGGCCGATGTCCAGGGCCGGGTCTGGGGCGGCCATGTGGCGCCCGGCTGCCGCGTGCGAACCACGGCCGAGCTCCTGCTCCTGCCCCTGCCGGACTGGCGCTTCGAGCGGGCCTTCGATCCGGCCGCCGGCTATGCCGAGCTGCAGATCCTGGGGCCTGCGCCTTAAGCTGGCATTCAGCCCCCGCCGCCAGCATGGCGCCCAGCACATCAGGAGCTGGTCATGGACACAAGACGTCGTACGGGCATGAGAAGGTTGGTGGACGCCACGCTGGAGCAGCTGCGCAGCGGTGCCCTGCAACCCGCCTCGGCCGCCCGCTCCCTGCACGAGGCCGGCGTGCCTTTCAAGGTGATTGGTCGGGTGGCGGAGCTGGCGCGCGCCGCCTCGCCCGGCAAGTCCTAGACGGGCTGAACCCATCGCCTGTCCTGGGGCGACAGCCCGTCTCGTGCATGATGTCGCCCATCCATGCACGAGTTCAGCAAGACCCTGGCCCTGTTTGCCGCCACCGCCCTGGCCGAGATCATCGGCTGCTACCTGCCCTGGCTCTGGCTCAAGCAGGGCGGCTCGGCCTGGCTGCTGCTGCCGGCCGCGCTCAGCCTGGCCGTGTTTGCGGGGCTGCTCTGCCTGCATCCGCAGGCGGCGGGCCGGGTCTATGCGGCCTATGGCGGCGTCTATATCGGCATGGCCCTGCTCTGGCTCTGGGCGGTGGACGGGCTGCGGCCCACGCCCTGGGATCTGGCGGGCGCCGCCGTGGCCCTGCTGGGCATGGGCCTGATCATGTTCCAACCCCAGCGCGGCTGAGCCTGGCCGCTTGCGCCTGAATCCATGACGACGCCAGACCTCGCCGCCGCCGAAGACTTCCACTGGGCCCTCATCGGCCCGGGCCGCATTGCCGGCCGCTTTGCCGAAGCTGTGGGCCGCCTGCCCGGCATGCGCCTGAGCCATGTGCTGGGCCGCGACGCCCAGCGCGCCCGGGACTTCGCCGCGCGCTGGCCCGATGCGCAAGGCCGCCTGCCCCAGGCCGGCAGCGATCTGGCCGCGGCCCTGGCCGATCCGTCCATTCACGGCGTCTATGTGGCCACGCCCCATGCCCAGCATGGCGAGGCGGTGCGGGCCGCGCTGGCCGCGGGCAAGGCCGTGCTCTGCGAAAAGCCCCTGGTGCCCAACCGCGCCCAGGGCGAGGCCCTGGTGGCCCTGGCGCGCGAGCGCGGCGCCTTTCTGATGGAGGCGGTGTGGACCCGCTTCCTGCCCATCTACGAGACCGTGGGCCAGTGGCTGCGCGATGGCGCCATCGGCGAGTTGCGCGCCATTCAGTCCAGCTTCTGCTTCCCGGCCACCTACGATCCGGCGGGCCGGCTCTTCAACCCGGCCCTGGCCGGCGGCGCCCTGCTGGACATCGGCATCTACAACCTGAGCGTCAGCCGCTGGGTGCTGCACCAGGCCCTGGGCCATTGCCCGGACTTCGAGCAGCTGCAGGTGAGTGGCATGCTGGCGCCCACCGGGGTGGATCAGCGCCTGAACGTGGGCCTGCAGCTGCCCGGCGGCCTGAGCGTGCAGTTTCTCTGCGCCCTGGATGCCTGCGCCGACAACGCCCTGCGCATCTACGGCTCGGCCGGCTATATCGAGCTGCCCCAGCGCTTCTGGCAGGCCACTGAGGCCCGGCTGCAGCGCCGCGACGAGCCCGAGCAGCGGGTGCAGCGCCCCTTGGCCATCAACGGCTTCGAGGGCGAGATCCTGGAGGCGGTGCGCTGCGTGCGCGCCGGTCTGCTGGAGAGCCCGCAGATCAGCCATGCCGAGAGCCTGGCCACCCTGGCCTGGATGGACGCCATCCGCGCCCGCCTGGGCCTGCGCTATCCCTTCGAGGCCTAATTCCCGACCGCCGGCAGCGCGCCGGCCGCGGCGCTAGCATGCCGCCCCATGAGCCAGGACATGGTGGGACCGCGCGAGGAGGGCGGTGCCGAGGAACTCATCGTCGTGCGACCCGAGGGCCTGTACTGCCCGCCGGGTGACTTCTACATCGACCCCTGGCGGCCGGTGGAGCGCGCGCTCATCACCCACGCCCACAGCGACCACGCCCGCCCCGGCCATGGCCACTACCTGGCCCACCACGACAGCGCGGCCCTGCTGCGCCGCCGCCTCGGGGCCGACATCCGGCTGCAGACCCTGGGCTATGGCGAGCCCCTGCTGCACCATGGCGTGCAGGTCTCCCTGCATCCGGCCGGCCATGTGCTGGGCTCGGCCCAGATCCGCCTGGCCCACCGCGGCCGGGTCTGGGTGGCCTCGGGCGACTACAAGCTGGAGCCCGATGGCAGCTGCACGCCCTTCGAGCCGCAGCGCTGTGATGTGTTCATCTCCGAATCCACCTTCGGCCTGCCCATCTACCGCTGGCCCAGCGAGGCCGCGCTGCGCGCCGAGATCGCGGCCTGGTGGCAGGAGAACGCGGCCCAGGGCCGCAGCTCCCTGCTCTATGCCTATGCCCTGGGCAAGGCCCAGCGCCTGCTGCACGGCCTGCTGGGGCAGGACATCGGCCCCATCGTCTGCCATGGCGCGGTGCAGCCGCTCAATGCCATCTACCGCGAGGCCGGCATCGCCCTGCCGCCCACCCAGCTGCTGAGCGAGACCCCGCGCGAGGCCCTGCCGCGCGCCCTGGTGCTGGCACCGCCCTCGGCCGCCGGCAGCAGCTGGGCCCGGCGCTTCGGGCCCCATGCCCGCGATGCCTTTGCCAGCGGCTGGATGCAGCTGCGCGGCACGCGCCGCCGCCGCGGTGTGGACCGCGGCTTCGTGGTCTCCGACCATGCCGACTGGCCGGGCCTGCTGCAGGCCATTGCCGCCACCGGGGCCGAGCGCGTCTACCTCACCCACGGTCAGATCGCGCCCCTGCTGCGCTGGCTTGGCGAGCAGGGCCTGGACGCCCGCGCCCTGGCCACCGACTACGGCGACGAGGACGACCGGCCGGACGCGGCGGCTGCCGATACCGATGCCGCCGAGCCCGGCGCGGAGCCCGCCGCATGAAGCGCTTTGCCGAGCTCTACCGCGCGCTGGACGCCAGCACCGCCAGCAGCGCCAAGCAGGCGGCCCTGCAGGCCTATCTGCGCGAGGCGGACCCGGCGGACGCGGCCTGGGCCGTCTATTTCCTGGCCGGCGGCAAGCCGCGCCAGCTGGTGCCCAGCCGCCTGCTGCGCGAGCAGGTGGCGCGCGCCGCCGGCCTGCCGGACTGGCTGCTGGAGGAGTGCTACCAGGCCGTGGGCGATCTGGCCGAAACCCTGTCCCTGTTGCTGCCGCCGGGGCCGCCCGAGGCCGAGCCCGGCCTCAGCCTGGCGCAGTGGCTGGAGACCTGCTTGCTGCCCCTGCGCGGCCAGGCGCCCGAGGCCCAGGCCCGGGCGCTGCAGCAGCACTGGCAGGCCCTGCCGGCGGGCCAGGCCCTGGTGTACTTCAAGCTGATCACCGGCGCGCTGCGCGTGGGCGTGTCGCGCCAGCAGCTGACCCAGGCCCTGGCCGCCCTGAGCGGTCTGCCCGCGGCCCTGATCACCCAGCGCCTGATGGGCTATACCCTGCCCGAGTTCCGCCCCGGCCCGGCCGACTACCTGGCCCTGCTGGCGCCCGAGGACGCGGCCGCGGCGGCCGGCCAGCCCTATCCCTTCCAGCTGGCCCAGCCGCTGGACCCGGCCCAGGGCACGGCGGCCCTGAGCGGTGTGCGCGGCGACTGGCTGGCCGAGTGGAAGTGGGACGGCATCCGCGCCCAGCTGCTGCGCCGCGAGGGTGGCAGCTGGCTCTGGTCGCGCGGCGAGGAGCTGATCGGCGAGCGCTTCCCCGAGCTGCTGGCCCTGGCCGAGCGCCTGCCCACCGGCACGGTGCTGGACGGCGAGATCCTGGTCTGGCCGCCGGATGCGGCGCGGCCCGCGGGCTTTGCCGCGCTGCAGCGCCGCCTGGGGCGCCAGAAGCCCGCCGCCCGCCTGCTGCGCGAGTTGCCGGTGTGCCTGTGCGCCTACGACCTGCTGGAGTGGCAAGGCCGCGATGTGCGCGCCTGGCCGCTGGCGCAGCGCCGTGCCCAGCTCGATGAGCTGCTGGCGGGCCTCGACGATGCGCGCCTGCGCCTCAGCCGCCTGGTGGAGGCGCCCGACTGGGCCCAGCTGGCCGCCGCCCGCGCGCAGGCGCGCGAGCGCGGCGTGGAGGGCCTGATGCTCAAGCCGGCGGCCTCGCCCTATGGCGTGGGCCGGGTGCGCGGGCCCGAGGCCTGGTGGAAATGGAAGCTCGCGCCCCTGGTGGTGGATGCGGTGCTGGTCTACGCCCAGCGCGGCCATGGCCGGCGCGCCAGCCTCTACACCGACTACACCTTTGCCGTCTGGAGCGATCCGCCCGAGGTGCCGGGGCGCCGCCTGCTGCCCCTGGCCAAGGCCTACTCGGGCCTGAGCGATGCCGAGATCCGCGAGGTCGATGCCCTGATCCGCCGCCACACGGTGGAGAGCTTCGGCCCGGTGCGCAGCGTGGCGCCGCTGATGGTCTTCGAGCTGGGCTTCGAGGGTCTGGCCGAAAGCCCGCGCCACAAGAGCGGCCTGGCCCTGCGCTTTCCGCGCATGCTGCGCTGGCGCCAGGACAAGCCGCCCGAGGAGGCCGACTGCCTGAGCAGCCTGCGCGCCCTGCTGCCCGCGCCCGCGGAGGGCCCGGCATGAACGCACCGGGCTTGGCACAGGCCTGGCTGGCGCGCCGCGGCTGGCAGGCCTTCGACTTCCAGCGCGAGGTCTGGGCCGCCATGGCCGAGGGCCGCAGCGGCCTGCTGCATTCCAGCACCGGCAGCGGCAAGACCCTGGCCGTGTGGCTGGGCGCGCTGCAGGCCCTGCTGGCGGGCGAGGACGCCGGGGCGTCGGATCGCGAGGCCCCGCCCCTGAGCGTGCTCTGGATCACGCCCATGCGCGCCCTGGCCGCCGACACCTTGCGCGCCCTGCGCGAGCCCCTGGCCGAGCTGGCGCCGCACTGGCGCAGCGGCCTGCGCAGCAGCGATACCGCCGCCCGCGAGCGCGCCGCGCAGGACCGCCGCCTGCCCAGCCTGCTGGTCACCACGCCCGAGAGCCTGAGCCTGCTGCTGGCCCGCGCCGAGGCACCGCGCCTGCTCGCGCGCCTGCGCCTGGTGGTGGTGGATGAGTGGCACGAGCTGCTGGGCAATAAGCGCGGGGTGCAGACCCAGCTGGCCCTGGCGCGGCTGCGGCGCTGGAACCCCGGGCTGATGAGCTGGGGGCTCTCGGCCACCCTGGGTGAGCTGCCGCAGGCCCTGCAGACCCTGGTGGGCCTGGGGCCGTCCACGGCGCCGCCGCCGGTGCTGGTGCGCGGCGCCAGCGACAAGCGCATCGAGATCGACACCCTGCTGCCCGCCACCGTGGAGCGCTTTCCCTGGGCCGGCCACCTGGGCCTGCGCATGCTGCCCCAGGTGGTGGCGGCCATCGAGGCCACGCCGGGCAGCTGCCTGGTCTTCACCAATATGCGCTCCCAGGCCGAGCTCTGGTACCAGGCCCTGCTGGAGGCCCGGCCCGACTGGGCCGGCCAGATCGCGCTGCACCATGGTTCCCTGGACCATGGCCTGCGCGACTGGGTGGAGCAGGCGCTCAAGGCCGGCCAGCTCAAGGCCGCGGTCTGCACCTCCAGCCTGGACCTGGGCGTGGACTTTCTGCCGGTGGACCGGGTGCTGCAGATCGGCTCCTGCAAGGGCGTGGCGCGCCTGCTGCAGCGCGCCGGCCGCGCCGGCCATGCGCCCGGGCGCGCCGCCCACATCACCCTGGTGCCCACCCACAGCCTGGAGCTGGTGGAGGCGGCCGCCGCGCGCGCGGCCGTGGCCCGGGGCCAGATCGAGGCGCGCCAGAGCCCGCAGGCGCCGCTGGATGTGCTGGTGCAGCACCTGGTGACCGTGGCCCTGGGCGGCGGCTTCCGTCCCGAGACCCTGCTGCCCGAGCTGCGCAGCACCGTGGCCTATGCGGCGCTCGGCGAGGCCGACTGGCAGTGGTGCCTGGACTTCGTGCGCCAGGGCGGGCCCTCGCTGGCCGCCTACCCCGACTACCACCGCGTGCAGGTGGACGAGCAGGGCCTGTGGCGCGTGCCCGATGCGCGGCTGGCGCGGCGCCATCGCGCCAATATCGGCACCATCGTCAGCGAGGCCGCCATGCAGGTGCGCTACCTGGGTGGGGCCAGCCTGGGCTCGGTGGAGGAGGGCTTCATCGCCCGCCTGCGCCCGGGCGACTGCTTTCTCTTCGGCGGCCGGCTGCTGGAGCTGCTGCGGGTGGAGCAGATGACGGCCTATGTGCGCAAGGCCGCCTCCGGCCGGCCGGCGGTGCCGCGCTGGATGGGCGGGCGCATGGCCTTGTCCAGCACCCTGTCCGAGGCCCTGCAGCAGCAGCTGGGCGAGGCGGCGGCCGGCCGCTTCGAAGGCCCCGAGATGCGCTGCGCCCGGCCCCTGCTGGCCCTGCAGCAGCGCTGGTCGGCCCTGCCGGCGCCGGGCGAGCTGCTGGCCGAGACCCTGCGCAGCCGCGAGGGCTGGCATCTCTTTCTCTATCCCTTTGGCGGCCGCACCCTGCACCTGGGTCTGGCCGGTCTGCTGGCCTGGCGCGCGGCGCGCGAGTCGCCCGACAGCTTCTCGCTGGCGGTGAACGACTACGGCCTGGAGCTGCTCAGCGCCCAGCCGCGCGACTGGGCCGCCTGCCTGCCGCGTCTGCTGCAGCCGGCGGTTGATCGCGATGCGCTGGCGGCCGAGCTGCTGGACAGCCTCAATGCCAGCGAGCTGGCGCGGCGGCGCTTTCGCGAGATCGCGCGCATCGCCGGCCTGGTGTTCCAGAGCCATCCCGGCGAGCAGCGCAGCAGCCGCCAGCTGCAGGCCTCGTCCTCGCTGTTCTACGAGGTCTTCAGCCAGTACGACCCCGAGAACCGCTTGCTGGGGCAGGCCCGCAGCGAGCTCCTGCGCGAGGAGCTGGCGCTGGAGCCGCTGCAGGCCCTGCTGCAAAGCCTGAGCGCGCGCCGCCTGTGCCTGCAGGCCCTGGAGCGGGCCACGCCCCTGGCCTTTCCGCTGATGGTGGAGCGCTTGCGCGAGCGCCTGAGCAATGAGCCTCTGGCGCAGCGCATTGCCCGTCTGGTGGCCGATCTTGAGCAGGCGGCCGGGGAGGGCGGGGCGCCGGCCCCCGATGCCGCCACCCTGATGCAGGCCCTGGGCCCGCAGGCCGCCGCGCCGGCCCGCGCGCCGCGCCGGCGGCGCAGCGCGCGATGAAGGCCGATGCGGGGATGGGGCCGGGAGATCTGGCCCTGGACTTTGCGGGCGAGCACCTGCACCTGCTGCCCGAGCGCGCGCTGTGGTGGCCGCAGGCGCGCTGCCTCTTCGTGGCCGATGTGCATCTGGGCAAGGCCGCGAGCTTTCGCGCCGCGGGCCAGCCCGTGCCCAGCGGCACCACGGCCGACAATCTGCGCCGCCTGGACCAGCTGCTGCAGCGCCTGCACGCGCAGCGCCTGGTGGTGCTGGGCGATTTTCTGCATGCGCGCGCGGCCCAGCAGGCGGCGCTGATGCAGCCCCTGCGGCAGTGGCGCGCGCGGCATGCGGCCCTGGCCATCGCCCTGGTGCGCGGCAACCATGACGAGCATGCCGGCGATCCGCCCGCGGATCTGGGCCTGCAGATCGTGGACGAACCCCATGCCCTGGGGCCGCTGCGCGCCTGTCATCACCCGCAGCTGCTGCCCGGGCTGGGCGTGCTCTGTGGCCATGTGCATCCGGCCGTGCGCCTGCAGGGGCCGGGGCGGGAGCGATTGCGCCTGCCCTGTTTTGCGCTGCGGCCCTTCACGGCCGAGCAGGGCGGCCTGCTCCTGCTGCCGGCCTTTGGCGCCTTCACTGGCGCCAGCCTGCGCCCGCTGCCGCCGGGTCTGCGGCGCTATGCCGTGGGCGCGGACCGGGTCTGGGCCCTGGACGGTCGCTGATCAGGGCTGGCGGTAGACCAGCACCTTGAGCGCGCGCTCCGGTGCCACATCGGCAAACACCGGCGGATTGGCCAGGCGCTCCACGAAGACCAGGCCCGGCGCCTCGCGCGCCATGCCCTCGCGCAGGAACTCGCTGTCCAGCTTGGGCGAGTTCAGGCAGAGCAGGGCGTGGCCGCCCGGTGCCAGCAGCTCGGGCAGGCGGCGCAGCAGGCGGGGATAGTCCTTGGTGTCGATGAAGCTGCCCTTCTGGTAGCTGGGCGGGTCCATGATGACCAGCTCATAGGGCCCGCTGCGGCGGATCTTGCCCCAGGAGTTGAAGATGTCATGCGCCAGGAACTGCGCGCCCGCCAGGCCGTTGAGCTGGTGGTTGCGGCGCCCGCTCTCCAGCGCGCCGCGCGCCATGTCGACGTTGAAGACCTGGGCCGCGCCGCCTTGCAGGGCCGCCACCGAGAAGGCGCAGCTGTAGGCAAAGAGATTGAGCACCTTGCCGCCGGGCTGAGCCCGCGCCCAGTCGCGCACCCAGCGCCGGCCCTCGGCCATGTCCAGAAAGAGGCCATGGTTCTGGCCGCGCATCAGGTGCACGCCATAGCGCGCGCCGGCCTCTTCCACCACATGGGGCTCGGGCACCTGGCCGCTCATCAGGCGGTTGCTGGTGCCGGTCTCCTCGCGGCACTGGTAGACCCAGTTCAGCGGCTCGCCCGGTGCGATCTCGGCCCAGCGCGCCGCCAGGGCCGCGCCGATGCGCGCGAGGCTCTCCTCGTCCGTCGGGGCGAAGCTGGTCAGCAGCCACACGGGCGGATAGCTGTCCAGGGTCCAGGCTTCGCAGCCCGGATGCAGACCGCCGCGCCCATGGAAGTGGCGCCCGGCCTCGCGCGGGTAGGGCAGGGCGGCGATGGTGGCTAGCAGGGCTTGCATGGGCGGCGGGGATGGCAGGGGCAGTTGGAACAGCGGGCGGGGCGACAGTGTAGGCCGCCGCTCATCGCAGCCGGCAGGCAAGACCTGACCCCGCATCGCCTTGATCCCCCTCAAGAAAGTGGGGGGAGGGCGCAAAGACCAGATGCCAAGCGGGTGGCGACTCGCTAAGATCCAGCGCCGATGTGGAATAGCTCACGCGCTCGCCAGTTTTTGAGGATGGCTGCGGCCCTCCTCCTGGTCGCGGCGTTGGCGCCTTCCATCACACGCTATCTGGGCGTGCTCGAAGGCCGTCCCCTGGCCCTGGGCGCGCTGTGCGTCACCCCGGGCAGCGCCTCCTCCAGCGAGATCGAGCGCGAGCTGCAGCTGGTGGGCTATGACTGCGCCGCCTGCCTGATCGCCCTGCGCGATCTGCTGCCCGCACCCGAGCCGCTGGCCCTGGCCCAGTGGCTGCGCCAGGACCTGGGCCAGGCCCATGGCCAGCGCCCGCAAGCCCTGCCGCCGCGGCCAGCGCCGCTGCTGCTGCCGCCCTCGCGCGGCCCACCCAGCCACCTGGCCTGATTCGAGCCCCTGGGGCGTCGCCGTGCCCGGCCTGAGCCGGCGCTGAGTCGCGTCCCTCGGGCCTCGGGTCCGCGCCTTCCCTCCCTGCTGCCACGCAGCCCCTGGCCGCCGCGCTCCCGAGTGCGGTGCGCGGGTCTGCGCACGCCGCCACGCCTGTTCCACCGTCCCCCTGCCTGCAGCGCCCTGCCGCTGCGGGGCGGCGCCCGCCTGCGCGCCCGTCCGGCGCCGGGGCGCTCACACCACAAGACCTTGCTTCGGAGTAAGCATCCATGCCCTTCAAACCCACCCCGCTGCTGCTCGCCGCTTTGCTGACCCTGTCCACCACGGCCAGCCAGGCGCATATCAGCTACGGCAATCGCGATTTCGGCACCCTGCTGAACGGCAGCCAGATCACCCTGGACAAGCAGACCGTCACCAGCAACTACGGCTGGGCCGATGCCGCTGATCACAGCCTGGTCTTCGATCCCAGCCTGGGCAGCCAGACCCGCGTGGACAACCTGGCCCTGGGTGATGCCCACAAGGGCCGCGCCTTCCGCCTGCATCTGGACCAGACCCTGAGCCTGAGCTTCACCGCGGCGGCCCAGGCCAATGCCACGGCCACCTCCCTGGGCGGCCTGCTGCCGGGCTTCTCGGTCTACCGCGGCCTGTTCGCCACCTCGCCCTATGCCGCCCCGCAGACCAGCGCCGACTACGACGGCGCCGCCGCCTCCCTGGCCTGGCGCAGCGCCTGGGCCCAGTCCCAGCTGGGCGCGCAGTACGACTACAGCGCCACCCAGGGCAGCTGGAACGCCCTGGGCGACTGGAAGATGGGCGGCGATGGCGATCCCGTGGGCCAGGCCGCCGCCCTCAGCAGCCTGAGCTTCATGGGCTATGGCCGCGACCTGGATCGCGACGGCCGCGCCAGCCTGACCCTGACCCTGGGTCCCGGCGACTACACGGTGCTGGTGGGCGGCGACGACATCGCCAGCAAGGGCGCGGCCACGGCCAACAGCGCCTACGGTCTCTCGCTGAGCGTGAGCGCCGTGCCCGAACCCGCCTCGGCCCTGCTCTTGCTGCTGGGCCTGCCCCTGGT
Organism: Shinella sp. XGS7; assembly: GCF_020535565.1. Lineage (NCBI taxonomy): Bacteria > Pseudomonadati > Pseudomonadota > Alphaproteobacteria > Hyphomicrobiales > Rhizobiaceae > Shinella > Shinella sp. XGS7. The sequence continues at coordinate 1,721,266 of NZ_CP084758.1, forward strand.
GGCCGGCCTGCGCCGTCGCGCGGCCCAGTCCTGAAAACCTCCCCGCCTCACTTCCTTTCATCCCAACACAGGAGTCATCCCCATGAAGACATCGCTCATCGCCGCCGCCCTGCTGGGCCTCGTGGGCCTGCAGGCCCAGGCCGCCAGCTACAACATCACCACCACCTTCTACGAGCCGGACACCCAGCCCAAGGACAGCATCTTCAAGGGCAGCTTCGACTACGACGCCAGCACCCGCAGCATCAGCAATCTCAGGGGCCTGCTCAGCGAGTCCATGACCGGCAGCGATGCGAGCACCATGAGCTGGCTGAGCCTGAACTACCAGCTCAAGTCCTGGTATGACGCGTCGCTGGGCGGCACCTTCGCGGCCGTCTTTCGCAACAGCAATACCAACACCTTCTGGACCGGGCTGGGTGGTGATGGCTGGTCGCCGCAGGCGGGCGTGACGGCGGGCGGCGTGTTCTACGGCTTCCCGGGCGCACGCAACAACCCGGGCAATGCCTATGCCCTGGTCTTTGTCCCCAACGACCCGCTGGCCGCGCTGAGCCAGGCCCAGATCGACAAGCTGGCCTACGCCGACTGCGCGCCCGGCGGCATGATGGGCGCGGTCTGCATGACCGGCACCTCGGAGGCCGGCTATGGCGCCCTGGGCACCATGAGCGGCTACCCGGTGGCGCAGAGCATCACCGCGGCCGTGCCCGAGCCCGCCAGCTACGCCCTGCTGCTGGGCGGCCTGGCCCTGGTGGGCACCGTGGCACGACACCGCCAGGCACGCTGATGCGCGGGCGGCCCCTTTTTTCCATGTCCCGGCGGCGTTTCAGCCTGCGTCGTCTGCCCCTGCTGATGCTGGCGGCCGGTCTGCCCCTGGGTTTGCAGGCGCAGACCGCTGCGAGCGCGGCGGCTGAGGAAGCCGCCGAGGCGCCGGCCAGTCTCGGGCGGGTGCTGATCAGCGGCCATGCCAGCGGGGTGGGGGCCGGCGCCGGCGAGAGCCTGGCCCCGCGCCTGCTGGCCCGCCGCCATGCCGGCACCAGCGATGTGGCGCGCCTGCTGGAGGGCCTGCCGGGCGTGAGCCTGGCGGGCGCCGGCGGCGTGTCCAGCCTGCCCGCGCTCAACGGCCTGGGCGGCGACCGGGTGCGCACCCAGGTGGATGGCATGGACCTGGTGGCCGCCTGTCCCAACCACATGAACTCGCCCCTGTCCTATCTGGACCCCAGCCAGGTGGGCAGCGTGCGGGTCTATGCCGGCATCGCGCCGGTGAGCCTGGGCGGCGACAGCCTGGGCGGCACGATCCAGGTGCAGGCGCCCGAGCCCGAGTTCGCCGCGCCGGACCAGCCCTGGCTGAGCCAGGGCCGCCTGAGCGGCCAGTGGCGTGGCGCGGGCCGGGAGCGCGGTGCCCAGCTGGGCGCCAGCCTGGCGGCCGAGCACTGGGTGCTGGCCTACCGCGCGGCCAGCACCCGGCGCGAGAACTACCGCGCCGCCCGCGACTTCAAGCCCGAGACGCCCGGCACCGAGGGCGGACCGCCCCTGCCCGGCGACGAGGTGGGTTCCAGCGCCTACCGTGCACGCAACCAGGAGCTCTCCCTGGCCCTGCGCCACGAACAGCATCTGCTGCTGCTCAAGGCCGGACGCCAGGAGCTGGGCTTCGAGGGCTTTCCTAATCAGCGCATGGACATGACGTCCAACCGCAGCACCCAGCTCAGCCTGCGCTACAGCCTGCGTTTCGAGGGCGGCGAGCTGCTGGCGCGGCTCTACCAGCAGAAGGTGGCCCACAAGATGGACATGGGCCCCGACCGCTACCGCTACGGCTACGGCATGCCCATGGACACCGAGGCCACCACGCGCGGCGGCCTGCTGCAGGCCACGCTGGCGCTGGGCGAGGCCGCGCGCCTGCGCCTGGGGGCCGAGGGCCAAAGCTATGTGCTCTACGACTGGTGGCCCGCCGTGGGCGGCAGCATGGGGCCCAATGCCTTCTGGAATGTGGACGATGGGCAGCGCCACAAGCGCGGCCTCTTCGCCGAGCTGGAGGCGCCGCTGAGCGAGCGCTGGTCCTACCAGCTGGGACTGCGCACGGACCGCGTGACGACGGATGCTGGGCCGGTGCAGGGCTATGACAACGGCCTGGGCGCCATCTGGGGCCATGAGGCCGCGGCCTTCAATGCCTTGCCGCGCCGCCGCAGTGACGGCCTGCTGGATGCGGTGGCCCTGCTGTGGTTCCAGCCCGAGCCGGGCCTGCTCTACGAGATCGGCTGGGCGCGCAAGAACCGCGCCCCCAGCCTCTACCAGCGCTACCCCTGGTCCACCCAGCCCATGGCCGCGCTGATGAACAACTTCCTGGGCGATGGCAATGGCTATATCGGCCGCCCCGATCTGCGCCCCGAGCGCGCCAGCACCCTGAGCCTGGCCGCGCAGTGGCAGGACGCCAGCGATCCGGTCTGGAGCCTGCGCGCGGCCGCACATCACAGCGAGATCCACGACTACATCGATGCCCGCCGCTGCGACTTCGGCCAATGCGGCGCGGCCAACCCGGGCCTGCGCGAGGGCTTTGTGCTGCTGCAGTACGAGAACCAGCGCGCCCGCATCCGGGGCCTGGATCTGCAGGCCCGCTGGCGCTTTGCCGAGTCGGCGGCCTGGGGCCGGCTCGTGGCCGGCGCCCAGCTCAAGCAGCTGCAGGGCCGCAACACCGCGCGCGGTGACGGGCTCTACAACCTGCAGCCCGCCCAGCTCACGCTGAGCCTGGAGCAGCAGCGCGGGCCCTGGCAGCTCAGCGCCGAGTGGGTGGGCTCGGCGGCCAAGCGCCGGGTCTCGGCGGTGCGCAATGAGATGCCTACCGCGGGCTATGCCCTGCTGCATCTGCGGGGCGCCTATGAGCTGGGCGCCTGGCGCCTGGACTTCGGGGTGGAGAACCTCTTCAACCGCTTTCACAACCCCGCCCTGGGCGGCGCCTACCTGGGGCAGGGGCGCTCCATGACTTCGGCCGGCATCCCCTGGGGCACGCCCGTGCCCGGCCCGGGCCGCTCGGCCTATGCCGCCCTGGCCTACAGCTTTCTCTGAAACCATGAAGCAGCACAACTCACTTCCATCCCTGATGCTGGGCGTAGCCTGGCTCCTGCTGCTGACGGCCTGCGGCGGCGGCGGCGGCGATGGGCCCCGTGTGCGCGACGAGGCCCAGCAGATCGCGCTGGAGACCCCGCCGCGCCTGCTGGTGGGCGGCACGGCCAGCCTGCGCGCCATCGCCAGCTCCGGCCTGCCGGTCAGCTATGCCAGCCTGAGCCCGCAGAGCTGCCAGGTGGACGCCGGCAGCGGTCTGGTGCAAAGCCTGGCGGCGGCGCCCTGCGTGATCGGCATCAGCCAGTCCGGCAATGCCAGCTGGGCCCCGGCACCGTCCCAGCAGATCACGCTGCAGCCCGAGGCGGCCACGCAGAGCCTGAGCTTTGCCGCGGCCCCCGTGCTGCGCGCCGGCGGTAGCGCCAGCCTCAGCGCCACGGCCAGCTCGGGCCTGGCCGTGCGCTACAGCAGCCTCAGCCCCGAGATCTGCAGCGTGGAGGCCGAGAGCGGCCGCCTGCTGGGCCTGCAGGCCGGCAACTGCCGCATCGCGGCCGACCAGGCCGGCGATGCCCGCTGGTCTCCGGCGCCCCAGGCCCTGCTGCAGCTGGAGGTGCTGCCCGACCCGCAGCAGCGCATCAGCTTCGGCCCCGCGCCCACACTCACCCTGGGCAGCCAGGCCCGCGTCAGCGCCACGGCCAGCTCCGGCCTGCCGGTGCGCTACAGCAGCCTGAGCGCCAGCGTGTGCAGCGTCGAGGCCAGCAGCGGCCAGGTGCAGAGCCTGAGCCTGGGCGACTGCGTGATCGCGGCCGACCAGGCGGGAGATGCCTTGCATGAGCCCGCGCCGCGCGTGCTGCTCAGCCTGAGCACCCAGCCCGGCGCCAGCCCGCCCGGCCCGCCGCAGGGTGTGAGCGCGCGCCTGGGCGGCGATGTGCGCAGCGTGCTGATCAGCCTGGGCGCGGTGGACAGCGGCGGCAGCCCCATCAGCGCCTACAGCGTGCAGTCCCAGCCCGCGGGCATCACGGCCAGCGGCAGCAGCCTGCCGCTGCGCGTGAGCTGCCCCGCCAGCTGCGCCGGCTACCGCTTCACCGTGGCGGCCGAGAATGCGCGCGGCGCGGGGCCGGCCTCGGCGGCGGCGGAAGTGATCACGGAGTTCGACATCACCACGGTCTTCCGCGAGCCCGACACCCAGCCGCGCGACACGATCTTCATCGGTCGCATCACGCTCAACTCCAGCACCGGCCAGCTCAGCGGACTCAAGGGTGTGCTCACCGAGTCGATGACCGGCGCCGCCCTGGGCAGCGCGCCGCTCTACGACATGGTGCAGGTGCCGCTGAACTACCAGCTCAAGAGCTGGAGCGATGCCGCACTGGGCGGCAGCTTTGCGGCCAGCTTTGCCAAGAACAGCATCAGCACCTTCGCCACCCTGGGCGGCGGGGATGGCTGGTCTCCCGCGGCGGGCGTGGCCGTGGGTGGGGTCTATGCCGGCTTCCCCGCGTCCTACGCGGGCACGGTGAAGAACAGCTATGTGCTGGTCTTCGTGCCGCAGGACCCCTTTGCGCCACTCACCCCGGCCCAGCTGGCCAAGCTGGCCTATGCCGACTGCGCCCCCGGCGGCATGATGGGCGCCACCTGCATGACCGGCACCAGCGTGGCCGGCTACGGCGCCCTGGGCACCATGAGCGGCTATCCCCTCTCGCAGACCCTGAGCCCGCGCTGAGATCGGGGCTGAGGTCCGCGCGCGGGCGGGCAGGCGGGATCAGGGTATGTCCCCACGCCGGTGATCGGTTGAATTTGTAGGATGACCTGACAAATACAGAGATCCCGGAGACACACCTTGCCCCCCAGCGCGCTCGCGGCCCCGCCGCGCCTGCAGGCCAGCCGCCTGTCCGATCGTCTCGCCGCCTGGCTGGTGGCGCAGATCGAGGGCGGGGTGCTGGTGCCGGGCGCGCGCCTGCCCACCGAGCAGCAGCTGGCCGAGCAGCACGGCGTCTCGCGCACCGTGGTGCGCGAGGCGGTGCACCAGCTCAAGTCGCGCGGCCTGCTGATCTCGCGCCAGGGCTCGGGCGTCTATGTGGCCCCGCCGGCCGTGCACAAGCCCCTGGACTTCGATCCCTCGGTGCTGGAGTCGCTGGAGGCCGTGGCCCATATCGTCGAGGTGCGGCGTGCGCTGGAGGGCGAGATCGCGGCCCTGGCGGCGCGCCGGGCCTCGCGCAGCCAGATCACCGGCTTGCGCCGCGCCCTGCGCGAGATCGAGACGGCCGTGGCCGCCGGCGGCGACGGCGTGGATCAAGACCTGGCCCTGCATCGCGCAATTGCCGAGGCCACGGGCAATCCGCAGTTCGGCCGCTTGCTGGGTTTCCTGGAGCAGTACCTGCGCGAGGCCATGCGGGTCACGCGCGGCAACGAGGCGCGCCATCAGCACTTTGCCGACGCGGTGCGCCAGGAGCATCAGGCCCTGGTGGAGGCCATCGCGGCGGGCGACGAGCAGGGCGCCCGCGCCATCGCCACCGGACATATGGAAAAGGCCGCCGACCGCCTGGTGCAGGTCGGCGCGCTGCCCTTGCGCCGCAAGGCGCGCAGAGAAAGCAAGCCATGAGCGACACAGCAAACGGTGGAGTGCGGCCCGTGCTGGGCGTGGTGGGCCTGGGGTCCATGGGCATGGGCGCGGCGCTCTCGGCCCTGCGGCGCGGCCTGCAGGTCTGGGGCCTGGACCTGCGCGCGCAGGCGCGTGAGCGCTTCGCCGCCGAGGGCGGGCACGCCACAGAATCCCTGGCCGAGCTGGCCGCAGCCTGCGATGTGGTGCAGCTGCTGGTGGTGAACGCGGCCCAGACCGAGCAGCTGCTCTTTGGCGAGCCGGGGCTGGCCGGCCTGCTGCGGCCCGGCGCGGTGGTGATTGCCTCGGCCACTGTGGACCCGGCCCTGCCGCCGCAGTGGGAGGCACGCCTGGCCGAGCGCGGCCTGCACCTGATCGACGGCCCGGTCTCGGGCGGTGCGCGCAAGGCCCTGGATGGCGAGATGACGGTGATGGCCTCGGGCCGTCCGGCGGCCTTTGCCGCGGCCGAGGGGGCGCTGGACGCACTGGCCGGCAAGGTCTACCGCCTGGGCGATGTGGCCGGTCTGGGCTCCACGGTGAAGATGGTCAACCAGCATCTGGCCGGCATCCACATTGCTGCGGCCTGCGAGGCCATGGCCCTGGGCCTGCGTGCCGGCGCCGATGCCCAGCAGCTCTTCGAGGTGATCTGCAACTCGGCCGGCATGAGCTGGATGTTCCAGAACCGCGTGCCCCATATCCTGGCGGGCGACTACCGGCCCCTGTCCAGCGTGAACATCTTCATCAAGGACCTGGGCATCGTGCTGGACGCCGCGCGCAAGCTGCAGTTCCCGCTGCCGCTGGCGGCCCAGGCCCATCAGCTCTACCTGGCCACGGCGGCGGCCGGCCATGGCGACGAGGACGATGCCGCCGTGATCAAGCATTACGCCGCCCTGGCCGGCCTGCAGCTGCCGGAGGCCCAGGCATGAGCGGCGCCGCGCACCACCCCGTGCTGGGCGTGATGGCCGACGACTTCACCGGCGCCAGCGATGTGGCCAGCATGCTGGTGCGCGAGGGCCTGCGCACGGTGCAGCTGATCGGCGTGCCGACGGCCGACGCGCCCCTGCCCGAGGGCCAGCCCGACGCCCTGGTGATCGCGCTCAAGACCCGCACCGTGCCGGCGGACGATGCTGTGCAGCAGGCGCTGGCGGCCCTGCGCTGGCTGCGCGAGCGGGCCGGCGCGCGGCAGTTCTATTTCAAGTACTGCTCCACCTTCGACTCCACGCCGGCCGGCAATATCGGACCGGTGGCCGAGGCCTTGCTGCAGGCCCTGGGCAGCGACTTCACGATTGCCTGCCCGGCCTTCCCCGAGAACGGTCGCACGGTGTTCCGTGGCCATCTCTTCGTGGGCGACCAACTGCTCAGCGAGTCGGGCATGCGGGACCATCCGCTCACCCCCATGCGCGACGCCAATCTGCAGCGCGTGCTGCAGGCGCAAAGCCGCGGCCGCGTGGGCCTGCTGCCGCATGAGGTCCTGGCCGGCGGGCCGGCGGCGGCGCGCGAACGCATGGCGGCCCTGCGCGCCGCGGGCGTGCGCCTGGCCGTGGCCGATGCGGTGGACAACCAGGACCTGCGCGTGCTGGCCGAGGCCTGCCTGGACCTGCCCCTGCTCACCGCCGGCTCCGGCCTGGCCCTGGGCCTGCCGGCGCTCTATGCGGCGCGCGGCTGGATACGGCCCGATGCCCATGCCGCCGATCTGCCCGCCGTGGGCGGCCGCGCGGCCGTGCTCTCGGGCTCCTGCTCCCTGGCCAGCAATGCCCAGGTGCAGCACTGGCTGGATGCCGGCCGCCCGGCCTGGCGTCTCGACCCCCTGGCCCTGGCCGAGCACGCCGAGGCCCCCGTGCAGCAGGCCCTGGACTGGGCCGGCAAGCAGCAGGCCGCACCGGTGCTGATCTATGCCACGGCCGCGCCCGAGGCGCTGCGCGAGATGCAGATGCGCCTGGGTGCGGCCCGCGCCGGCGCCCTGGTGGAGCAGGCCCTGGCCGCCATCGCCCAGGGCCTGGTGCAGCGCCTGGGCGTGCACCGCCTGGTGGTGGCCGGGGGCGAGAGCTCGGGCGCCGTGGTGCAGGCCCTGGGCGTGCAGGCCCTGCGCATCGGTGCGCCCATCGATCCCGGCGTGCCCTGGACCCAGGCGCTCAATGGTGGCCCCCTGCTGCTGGCGCTCAAGTCCGGCAATTTCGGCGGGCCGGACTTCTTCTCCAAGGCCTTGCGCCTGGTGGCCTGAGCATGAAGCACCCGGACGCCAGCCCCGAGCCGCAAGACCTGGCCCTGCGCCAGGAGATCTGTCGCGTGGGCCGCTCGCTCTTCGAGCGCGGCTATGTGCATGCCACGGCGGGCAATATCTCGGTGCGCCTGCCCGAGGACCGCGGCTTTCTGATCACGCCCACCGACGCCTGCCTGGGCTTCTTGCAGCCCGTGCAGCTGGCCCATGTGGCGGCCGATGGCCAGACCCAGCTCTCGGGCGAGCGGGCCAGCAAGACCCTGGCCCTGCACCGGGCCATCTATGCCGCGGAGCCGCAGGCCGGCTGCGTGATCCACACCCACAGCACGCATCTGGTGGCCCTGAGCCTGGCCGGGGTCTGGCAGCCGGAGCGCGTGCTGCCACCCATCACGCCCTACTACCTGATGAAGGTGGGCCCCGTGCCCCAGATTCCCTACCACCGCCCCGGCGACCCGGCCGCGGCCGCCCTGGTGGCCCAGGCCATCGAGCAGGCGCGCGCTGCGGGTCGGCCGCTGCGCGCGGTGCTGATGGAGCGCCTGGGCCCCAATGTCTGGGAGGCCAGCCCGGCGGCCGCGATGGCGGTGCTGGAAGAGCTGGAAGAGACCGCCCGGCTCTGGCTGATGTGCCGCCCGGCTTCGCTGGACGAAGCCCGCATCGAGGAACTGCGCCAGCACTTCGGCGCCCGCTGGTAGGCCCCGCAAACCGCTCCGACACCCCAGGACACGACCATGCCGCAATTCGCCGCCAACCTCAGCCTGATGTACACGGAGCACGATTTCCTCAAGCGCTTTGGCGCGGCGGCGCGCGACGGCTTCAAGGCCGTGGAATACCTCTTCCCCTATGCCCATGCGCGCACCGTGCTGGCAGAGCAACTGCGCGACCATGGCCTGCGCCAGGTGCTCTTCAATGCGCCGCCGGGCGACTTCGAGGCGGGCGAACGCGGCCTGGCCTGCCTGCCCGGGCGCGAGGGCGAGTTTCGCGTGGACTTCATGGAACAGGCCCTGTCCTATGCCGAGGCGCTGGACTGCCCGCGCATCCATGTGATGGCCGGCCTGGTGCCGCCGGGCGCCGACCGTGCACGCCTGCGCCACACCTATCTGGAGAACCTGGCCTGGGCGGCCGAGCGCGCGGCCGACGCCGGGCGCGAGCTGCTGATCGAGCCCATCAACACCCGCGACATCCCGGGCTACTTCCTCAACCGCCAGGATGAGGCCCATGCCATCGTGGCCGAGGTCGGCGCCTCCAACCTCAAGGTGCAGATGGACCTCTACCACTGCCAGATCGTGGAGGGCGATCTGGCCATGAAGCTGCGTCGCTACCTGCCCGGCGGCCGGGTGGGCCATCTGCAGATCGCCAGCGTGCCCGAGCGCAACGAGCCCGAGGCCGGCGAGCTGAACTACCCCTGGCTCTTCGCCCTGCTGGACGAGCTGGGCTATGCCGGCCATGTGGGCTGCGAGTACCGGCCGCGCAGCGGCGACACCTCGGCGGGCCTGGCCTGGTTCGCCCCCTACAAGGAGCAGCAGCGATGAAGGTGCTGATCACCGGCGGTGCCGGCTTCCTGGGTGCCCGCCTGGCGCGCGCGCTGCTGGCGCGCGGCGAGCTGGCGGGCCGGCCGCTCACGGGCCTGGTGCTGGCCGATCTGGTGGCGCCACCGCCCGATCTGTGCGCCGAGGTGCTCGTGAGCGTGCGAGAGGGCCAGCTGATGGCGCAGGCGGACGCCCTGGCGCGCGAGGGCCTGGACGGGGTCTTCCATCTGGCCTCGGCCGTCTCGGCCGAGTGCGAGGCTGACTTCGAGCTGGGCCTGCGCTCCAATCTGGACAGCACGCGCGCCCTGCTGGACGCGCTGCGCCGGCAGGGCGGCGGTGCGCGCCTGGTCTTCGCCAGCTCGGTGGCCGTCTATGGCTCGGACCCGGCCCTGCCCCTGCCGCCGGTGGTGCATGACGAGACCCTGCCCACGCCGCAGTCCTCCTACGGCATTCACAAATTCATCTGCGAGCAGCTGGTGGCCGACTACACGCGCAAGGGCTTCATCGACGGGCGCAGCGCCCGGCTGATGACGGTGGCCGTGCGCCCGGGCCGCCCCAATGGCGCGGCCTCGGGCTTTCTCTCGGGCATCGTGCGCGAGCCGCTGGCGGGCCTGGACGCCGTCTGCCCCGTGGCGCCCGAGACCCGGGTGGCCCTGGCCTCGCCGGCCAGCACCATCGCCGGTCTGATCCGCGTGTTCGAGGCCAGCCGCGAGGACTTTGGCGGCCGCACCGCCCTGAACCTGCCGGCGCTCAGCGTGAGCGTGGCCGAGATGCTGGACGCGCTGGAAATCCTGGCCGGCCCCGAGGCGCGCGCGCGCGTGCGCTTCGAGCCCGATGCCGCCATCGCCCGCATCGTGGGCGCCTGGCCGGCCCGCTTCGAATCGCAGCGCGCGGCACGCCTGGGCCTCAGGCCCGATGCCGACTTCATCAGCGTGCTGCGTCAGTACGCGCAGGACCATGCCGAGGCCGTGCGCGTGCCGCTGCGCTGCTAGGGGCACCAAGCTTTTCCTCGCTGTTTCTTCCCTGTGTTCTATCGCCTCACGACAACGGAGACAAATCACCATGATGAGCAAGACGCTGCAGACGAAGACGATGTTCACCCGCTCCCTGCTGGCGGCCGCGGCCCTGCTGGCCGGCTCGGCGGCCTGGTCCCAGACCGTGCTGAAGATCGGCTATGCCACCAGCAAGGAGTCGCACTACGGCGTGGGCTCCACGGTCTTCTGCGATGAGATCGAGAAGGGCACTCAGGGTCGCTACAAATGCCAGCAGTTCCCCAACTCCGCCCTGGGCGGTGAGCGCGAGCAGATCGAGGCGGTGCAGCTGGGCACCCAGGACCTGACCAACACCTCCACCGGGCCCCTGGGCAACTTCCTGCCCGAGGCCAAGATCTTCGACATCCCCTTCCTCTTCCGCGACTACAACCACGCGCGCCACACCATGGACGGCCCCATCGGCCAGGACGTGCTGAAGAAGCTGCAGACCAAGGGCCTGGTGGGCCTGGCCTGGACGGAGAACGGCTTTCGCCACATGACGAACAACAAGCGCGCCATCACCCAGGCCAGCGATGCCTCGGGCCTGAAGCTGCGCACCATGGAGAACAAGATCCATATGGAGGGCTACAAGACCTTCGGTCTGCTGCCCACGCCCATGCCCTTCCCGGAGCTCTTCACCGCGCTGCAGCAGGGCACGGTGGACGGGCAGGAGAACCCCATCCCGGTGATCCTGTCCTCCAAGTTCTCCCAGGTGCAGAAGCATCTCTCGCTGACCGGCCATGTGTATTCGCCGGCCGTGCTGCTGCTCTCGCCCAATGTGTGGAACAAGCTCTCCGAGGCCGACAAGAAGGTCTTCCAGGACGCCGCCGCCAAGGGCGCGGCCGCCCAGCGCAAGAAGGTCAATGACGACGAGGCCAATGGCATCGCCCAGCTGAAGAAGGACGGCATGCAGGTGGTGGAGAAGGTGGACGGCGAGAGCTTCCGCAAGGCGGTGGCGCCGGCCTATGCCGGCTTCGCCAAGGAGTTCGGGGCCGACAAGATCGCGGCCATTCAGGCGGTGAAGTAAGCCCACCCCCTACCGGCTGCGCCGGCCCCCTCAAGGGGGCGGTGCCAGCCGACCGGCCAAGCCGGATCGGCGGCACCCGCTGGGTCAAGACCCGACCCTCGGATGGAGTTCTGAGATGAAATCACTCTTGCTCGCGCTGGACCGCCGCCTCAGCGGCCTGGCGCTGAACCTGGCCTGCCTGCTGCTGGCCCTGATCTGCGTGCTGGGCCTGTGGCAGGTGCTGGCGCGCTTCGTGTTCTCGCAGCCTAGCACCTGGACCGAGGAGGCCATGCGCCGCCTGCTGATCTGGTGCGTGATGCTGGGCGTGGTGGTGGCCTTCCGGCGCGGCGCCCTGGTCTCGGTGGACCTGATGCTGCGGCTCTCGCGCGGCTGGTGGCGCCGGGTGGTGCGCAGCCTCATCACCCTGAGTTCCCTGGCCTTTCTGGCGGTGCTGCTGTGGTTCGGCATCGATCTGGCGTGGCGCGTGCGCTTCCAGACCTTTGCCAGCCTGGACCTCTCCATGGCCTGGGCCTATGCGGCCCTGCCCGTGGGCGCCGCCCTGGGCCTGGTGGCCGTGCTGGCCCAGCACCTGGATCCGATGAACGAAGAGCTGGAGAGCGCGCAGTAAGCCGCGCGCCTCGCCGCCTAAGGACCCTCGCATCATGCCCCTGACCCTTCTGATCACGATGCTGCTGGCGTTCGCCTTCAGCATCTCCATTGCCGTGGCCATCGGCGGCTCGGCCATGCTGGGCCTGGCCTTATTCGATCCGGCGCGCCTGGTGCTGGCGCCCAAGGAGATGTTCACGGCCATCGACAAATTCCCCCTGGCCGCGATCCCCTTCTTCATCCTGGCCGGCAATCTGATGGAGACCGGCGGCATCTCGCGTCGCCTGGTGGACTTCGCCAAGTCCCTGGTGGGCGGGGTGCAGGGCGGCCTGCCCATGACCTGCGTGCTGACCTGCATGATCTTCGCCGCGGTCTCGGGCTCCTCGGTGGCCACCACCTTCGCCATCGGCGCCATCCTGATCCCGGCCCTGATCAAGCATGGCTACCCGCGCGAGTACGCGGCGGCCCTGCAGGCCACCTCGGCCGAGCTGGGCGTGATCATCCCGCCCTCCATTCCCATGATCCTGTTCGGCGTCTCGGCCGAGGTGTCCATCGGCGAGCTCTTCATCGCCGGCTTCGGGCCGGGCCTGCTGATCGGCGGCGCGCTGATGCTCTTCGTGCACCTGTACTGCCGCTGGAAGGGCTGGGGCCTGCGTGACGGTGACGGCCGCCTGAGCGTGGGCCGCGCCACGCTGAACGCCGGCTGGGCCCTGCTGATGCCGGTCATCATCCTGGGCGGCATCTACGGCGGCGTGTTCACGCCCACCGAGGCCTCGGTGGTGGCGGTGTTCTATGCGCTGATCGTGGGCCTCTTCGTGCACCGCGAGCTCACGCTCAAGGACTTGCTGCCGGTGCTGCGCAAGTCCGTGATCAGCAGCAGCGTGATCATGTTCATCATCGCCAATGCCGGCCTGTTCGCCTTCCTGATCACGCGGGCCGGCGTGCCCGAGGCCCTGGGCGGCTGGCTCACCGAGGTGCTGCGCTCGCCGCTGTGGTTTCTGCTGGGCGTCAATGCCGCGCTCTTCGTGGTGGGCATGTTCATCGAGACCTCGGCCGCCATCATCGTGCTGGCGCCCATCCTGGTGCCAGTGGCGCGGCACTTCGGGGTGGACCCGGTGCACTTCGGCACCATCATGGTCGTGAACCTGGCCCTGGGCATGATCACGCCGCCCTTTGGCGTGAACCTGTTCGCCGCCTGCACCGTGGCCAAGATCTCGCTGGACCGCATCGTGCGGCACCTGCTGCCCTTTGTGCTGGTCATCATCGCCTGCCTGATGGTGATCACCTATGTGCCCTGGATCAGCCTCGCGCTGCGTGATCTGGTGTTTGCCGCGCCGGCCGTGGCCCCGGTCATCGGTCCGCAATGAGGCAAGGAGAAGCCTTGATGAGCACACTGCCCGCGTTCCTGAACCTCATCGATGGCGAGGCGCGCGCCGCGGCCGGCGGCCTCACGCTGGAGGTGCTGGACCCCGCCGATGGCCAGGTCTTCACCCGGCTGCCGCGCAGCGATGCGCGCGATGTGGACGCCGCGGTAGCGGCCGCGCGCCGAGCCTTCCACGGCCCCTGGGGCCGGGCCACGGCCACCGAGCGCGGCCGGGTGCTGAGCCGCCTCGCGGCCCTGATCCTGCAGCAGCACGAGGCCCTGGCCCAGCTGGAATGCCGCGACACCGGCAAACCCATCCAGCAGGCCCGCGCCGACATCACGGCCTGCGCCCGCTACTTCGAGTACTACGGCGGCGCGGCCGACAAGCTGCATGGCGAGAGCATTCCCTATGCGGCCGGCAGCACCGTGATCGCGCTGCGCGTGCCGCATGGTGTGACCGGCCACATCATTCCCTGGAACTACCCGGCCCAGATCTTCGGCCGCTCGGTGGGCGGGGCCCTGGCCGCCGGCAATGCCTGCGTGGTCAAGCCGGCGGAGGACGCCTGCCTCACGCCCTTGCGCATCGCCGCGCTGGCCCTGGAGGCCGGCCTGCCGCCGGGCGCGCTGAACATGGTCTGCGGGCTGGGCGTGGAAGCCGGCGCGGCCCTGGCCGCGCACCCGGGCATCAACCACATCTCCTTCACCGGCTCGCCCGGCACCGGCACGGCCGTGGCCCAGGCGGCGGCGCTCAACCATGTGCCGGTGACGCTGGAGTTGGGCGGCAAGTCGCCCCAGATCCTGTTTGCCGATGCCGATCTGGACCAGGCCCTGCCCGTGGTGCTCAACGCCATCGTGCAGAACGCCGGCCAGACCTGCGCGGCCGGCAGCCGGGTGCTGATCGAGCGCCGCATCCATGCCCAGGTGATGGAAGGCCTGGCCGCGCGCTTTGCGGCCCTGCGCACCGGCCCCGGTCTGGCAGGCCCGGACTGCGGCCCGCTGATCAATGCGCGCCAGCTGGCGCGGGTGCAGGCCTTGGTGGAGGCCGGCTTGGCCGACGGCATTCAGGCCGTGGCCCGCGCCCAGCTCGCCCCCGAGGCGCCCGCCGGGGGCTTCTACTTTGCGCCCCTGCTGCTGGACGGCGTGCCGCCCGATCACGCCATCGCCCGGCAGGAGATTTTCGGCCCGGTGCTGGCGGCCATCGCCTTCGACACGGAGGCACAGGCGCTCGCCATCGCCAATGACACGGTCTACGGCCTCGCCGGGGCAGTCTTCACCCGCGACGGCGCGCGTCAGCTGCGCTGCGCCCATGCCATCGAGGCCGGCCAGGTCTTCATCAACAACTACGGCGCCGGCGGCGGCATCGAGCTGCCCTTCGGCGGCATGAAGCATTCGGGCTACGGGCGCGAGAAGGCCTTCGAGGGCCTGCGCAGCTTCACCACCATCAAGACCATTGCCATCTCGCATGGCTGAGGAGAGCAGCATCATGACAGCGAAGAATCTGCAGGACCGCGTGGCCATCGTGACCGGCGCGGGGGGCGGCTTTGGCGAGGGCATCGCCAAGCTCATGGCCGAGCGCGGCGCCCGGGTGGTGGTGGCCGACATCCGGCGGGATGCCGCGCAAGCCGTGGCTCAGGCCATCCAGGCCGCGGGCGGCCAGGCCATCGCGGTGGAGGCGGACGTGACGCGCAACGAGTCGGTGGGCGCCATGGTGGCGGCCGCGGTGGAAGCCTTTGGCGGCCTGGACATCCTGGTCAACAACGCCGGCACCACGCACAAGAACCGGCCCATGCTGGAGGTGGACGAAGCGACCTTCGACCGCGTCTACGCCACCAATGTGAAGAGCATCTATCTGGGCGCGGTGCATGCCGTGCCGCAGTTCCGCAGGCAGGCGGCGGCCGGGCGCCGCGGCGGGGTGATCATCAACATCGCCTCCACCGCCGGCGTGCGGCCGCGCCCGGGCCTGAGCTGGTACAACGGGACCAAGGGCGCGGCCATCAACCTCACCAAGGGCATGGCGGTGGAGCTGGCGCCCGAGGGCATACGCGTGAACGCGGTCAACCCGGTGATGGGCGCGACCGGCCTGATCCAGGACTTCCTGCCCGGCGAGGACAGCGAGGCCACCCGCGCCAAGATCATCGCCACCATTCCCATGGGGCGCCTGTCCACGGCCCTGGATATCGCCAAGGCCACGGCCTTCCTGGCCAGCGACGAGGCCGAGTTCATCACCGGCGTGGCCATCGAGGTGGACGGTGGACGCTGCATCTGAGCGTCCGCGCTCAAGCGGCGTCGCTCAGCCGCGCGGGTAGAGGATCATCTGCGTGCAGCGGAACAGGGCCAGGGTCTTGCCGCTGTCGCGGTGGCTGACCACGGCGTCCCAGACCTGGGTCGTGCGGCCGCCGTGATAGAGCTTGGCCACCACCTCCACCACGCCCTCGCGCGCCGTGCCCAGGTGGTTGGACTTGAGCTCGAGGGTGGTGAAGCTCTGCGCGCCCTCGGGCAGGCTGGCCATGCAGCCATAGCCGCAGGCCGTGTCGGCCAGCGTGACCACGCTGCCGGCATGCAGAAAGCCGTTGGGCGCCATCAGATGCGGGGCCACGGCGAGTTCGGCCCGCACCTCGCCGGCGGCGAGGTGCTGGACCACGATGCCCAGATGGCCGGGCAGGCTGGCATCGTGACGGGCTTGCAAAGAGGGTTCGAGCTTCATCGTGAGGACGGGGCAGGGGCGGAGACGCCGATTCTCGCGTGCCCCGCGGCGCTTACTTGCTCTTGAGCTGCACCCAGCGCACTTCCAGCCAGTTGTCCGGGCGGTGCACCACGTCCACATGGCTGCGCGCGGCCCAGGGGATGAACTGGCGGTGCAGGGGGATGTAGTGCACCTGCTCGGCCTGGCGCAGGAAGACCTTCTTGATCAGGGCCTTGCGCTTCTCGGGATCGGGCTCCACGCTGGAGGCGGCGACCAGGGCGTCGAGCTCGTCGTCCTTGAAATTGCCGCGGTTGTACTCGCCCACCCCCTTCTCGCCGCGGTTGCGGTAGTGCGAGGTGAAGATGCTCTCGGGGTCGGTGATGGAGCCGCCCCAGCCGAAGAGGTAGAGCGAGGTGTCGAGCTTCTCCACCTTGTTGAAGAACTGCGCCTTGGGCTGGGCATTCACCCGGGTCTTGATGCCGATCTTGGCCCATTGCGAGGCCAGGGTCACGCAGATGCGCTCGTCGTTCACATAGCGGTTGTTGGGGCAGTCCAGCTGCACCTCGAAGCCCTCGGGGTAGCCGGCCTCGGCCAGCAGCTTCTTGGCGGCGTTCAGGTCATAGGGCAGGCGACGCTCCACCTCGGGGTCGTTGTAGCTGCCCAGGGGCGAGGGCACGACCGCGCCGGTGGGCGCGGCCTGGCCATTCATCAGCTTGTCCTTGATGGTGACGATGTCGATGGCCTGGTAGAGCGCGCGGCGCACGCGCACGTCCTTGAAGGGGTTCTTGCCCTTGACGCTGCTGTAGAGCAGCTCGTCGCGGCCCTGGTCCAGCCCCAGGAAGATGATGCGGTTCTCGGGCCCGTTGATGACCTTGACGCCGGGTGTCGCGGCCAGCTTCTCCAGATCGCGCGGCGCGGGGTCCAGCACGAAGTCCACCTCGCCCGAAACCAGGGCGGCGGTGCGGGTGGCGTCGCTCTTGATCGGTGTGTAGACGATCTCCTGCACATTGCCTTCGATCTTGCCCCAGTAGGCGGGGTTGCGCTTGTAGACCGTCTTGCTGTCCGGCGCGCGGCTCACCAGCTGGTAGGGGCCGGTGCCATTGGTGTTGAAGGCGGCGTAGCTCTCTTCCTTGTTGGCAAAGTCCTGCGTCTTGGTGGCCTTGTTCTCCTCGGCCCAGGCCTTGCTCATGATGTAGAGCGTGTTGATGTGCTCCAGGAAGATGGGGTTGACCTTGGGCAGCTTGAACTCCACGGTCAGCGCATCGATCTTGCGTGCCTCGCCCAGGGCATTGGCATAGACGGCGATCTGCGAGCTGGGCTGCTTGGCGCGCTCCAGCGAGAACACCACATCGTCGGCGGTGAAGGGCTTGCCATCGTGGAACTTCACGCCGGGGCGCAGCTTGAAGGTCCAGCTCAGCGGGCCGTTCTGCTTCCACTCGGTGGCCAGCTGGGGCACCAGCTTGAGGTTTTTGTCGCGCGCGACCAGGAACTCATAGACCTGGCCGTTGAACACATTGGTCAGCGACTCGTTCTGCGCATAGGGGTCCAGGGTCAGCGGATCACCGGCGCCGGCCCAGCGCAGGGTCTGGGCGGAGGCGGTGAGTCCGATGGCCAGCAGGGTCAGGGCCAGCAGGGTCTTCTGGGGGGCTCTCAGCATGGAAACGGCAACTCCCGATCAGGTTCTTGGGGCGGCCCCGGCAGGGGCGGGAGGGCACAGCCTATACCGGGGCGGCACCATCGCTGCAGCGGGAAACGAGATTGCTTATGCGTCGTGTGCCTATGGGGCGCTGTGCGCACCGGGGGCGTCACAAGCCTGGCCGATACTTGGGGTTTTGCATCCTCCCCTACAGTGCGGCGCATGCCCCGGCCCCATCAGGGCCGGCTGGGTGTGGTCTGGCGCTGAGGCACCGAATCCCGATGAGCCTGTTCCGAAAATTCCTGTGCTGGCTGGCCCTGGCCGGTCTGGCCCCGGCTGCCCTGGCCCTGGGTGGCAGCGTCGTCACCACCGAGCAGGTGCGTGCCGAGCTCGTGGCCCAGGCGCCCGAGGGCGTGCAGCCCGGCAAGCCCCTGTGGCTGGGCCTGCTGATCCGTCACCAGCCGCACTGGCACACCTACTGGAAGAACCCCGGCGACTCCGGCCTGCCCACGGCCCTGAGCTGGGAGCTGCCTGCCGGCGTGAGCGCGGGCGAGATCCAGTGGCCGGTGCCGCAGCGCCTGCCGGTGGGTCCCCTGGTCAACTACGGCTATGAGGGCGATCTGCTGCTGCCCGTGGCCCTGAGCGTGGGGCCCGAATTCAAGGGCGAGACCCTGGTGGCCAAGCTGCGCGCGGACTGGCTGGTCTGCAAGGAGGTCTGCATTCCCGAGTCGGGCGAGTTCACGCTCAAGCTGCCGGTGGCCGCGGCCACTGCCCCGCAAGCCGCGCTCTTCGAGCGCAGCCACGTGGCGCAGCCGCGCGTGCTGGCCGAGGCTCGCGCCCAGGCCAAGCTGGACGAGGCCGGCCTGCAACTCAGCATTGAAGGCCTGCCCGCCGATTGGCAGGGCAAGACCCTGCAGGCCTTCCCCGAGGAGGCTGGTGTCTTTGACCATGCCGGCGCCCAGCCCCAGCGCTGGGAAGGTGGCCGCCTGCTGCTGACCCTGCCGATCTCGGCCCAGCGCAGCGAGAGTCCGGGCCAGCTGGCCCTGGTGCTGCGCCAGGATGGCAGCGAGCGCGAGCAGGGCGGGCTGCGCCTGGCCTATGCCGTGGCGAACTGGCCCGCGCTGCCGGGCGCCGCGCCAGCGCCGGCGCTGCAGCCGGCCGAGCCCGCCGCCCCGGCGAGCGGCGGCAGCTCCACCCTCGTGGCCCTGCTGCTGGCCTTTGCCGGCGGCTTGCTGCTGAACCTGATGCCCTGCGTCTTCCCGGTGCTCTCGCTCAAGGTGCTGGGCTTCACCCAGCATGCGGGCGAGCGCCGCGTGCTGCTGGCCGGGGGCCTGGCCTATACCGCGGGCGTGGTGCTGAGTTTCCTGGCCCTGGCCGGCCTGCTGCTGGCCCTGCGCTCGGGCGGCGCCCAGCTGGGCTGGGGATTCCAGCTGCAGTCGCCGCTCTTCGTCTCGGGCCTGGCCCTGCTCTTCGGTCTGATCGGTCTGAACCTGCTGGGCGTATACGAGATCCGCGCCGTGCTGCCGGGCAATCTGGCCGGCGCGCGCGCCGCCAATCCCGTGCTGGACCATGGTCTCACCGGCGTGTTGGCCGTGCTGGTGGCCTCGCCCTGCACGGCGCCCTTCATGGGCGCGGCGCTGGGTGCGGCCCTGACCCTGCCGGCCGTGGAGGCCCTGGCCATCTTCGCCGCCCTGGGTCTGGGCATGGCCGCGCCCTATCTGGCCGCCAGCCTCTGGCCCGGTCTGGCGCGCGCCCTGCCGCGCCCGGGCGTGTGGATGAAGCACTTCAAGATCCTGATGGCCTTCCCCATGTTCGCCACCGTGCTGTGGCTGCTGTGGGTGCTGGGCCAGCAGGTGGGCATCGACGGCGCCGTGGCCCTGCTGGGCCTGCTGCTGGCCCTGGCCCTGGCGGCCTGGGTGTATGGCGCCCAGGACCTCAAGCCGCGCGGCCGTGCCGTGCTGGGCGGCATCGCCCTGGTCGTGCTGGCCGCCACCGCCTTGTGGGCCTGGCCTGCACTGCGCGAGGCGCCGCCCGCCAGCACCGTGCAGGCCGAGTCCGGCAGCGGCTGGCAGCCCTGGTCGGCCGACAAGGTGGCCCAGGCCCAGGCCGAGGGCCGCACGGTGTTGGTGGACTTCACCGCCGCCTGGTGCGTGACCTGCCAGTTCAACAAGCGCGGCGCCCTGGCCGATGCCCAGCTGCTGGCCGATCTGCAGGCCCGCAAGGTGCTGCTGCTGCGCGCCGACTGGACCCGCCGCGACGCCGCCATCAGCCAGGAGCTGAACCGCCTGGGGCGCAGTGGCGTGCCGGTCTATGCCGTCTATGCGCCCGGCGCCAGCGCGCCGCGCCTGCTGCCCGAGATCCTCAGCGTGAGCCTGTTGCGGGAGGCGCTGGCGCTCTGAGGCGCCGCAGGGCCCTCGCCTTGCTTTGTGTGTTCCAGACTGTGCTTCAGGAGGTGTGCATGAAACGATCGACGATGGTGCTGGCCCTGGGCCTGGCGGCGGTGTCTGCTGGTGTGCAGGCCAATGCGGTGGTGGGGCAGACCGCGCCCGCCTTCAGCGTGACCGACAGCCGCGGCAAGACCGTCAGCCTGGCGGACTTCAAGGGTAAGCATGTGGTGCTGGAATGGGTGAACCCGGGCTGCCCCTTTGTGCAGAAGCACTACAACAGCGGCAATCTGCCCGGCACCCAGCAGCGGGCCACGGCCCAGGGCGTGGTCTGGCTGGCGGTGAGCTCCACCGCGCGCAGCGCCAGCGACTACAAGCCGCCCGCCGAGCTGGAGGCCTGGCTCAAGAGCAAGCAGGCCGCGCCCAGCGCCACGCTGATGGATGACGAGGGCAAGCTGGGCCGCGCCTACGGGGCCCGCACCACGCCGCATCTGTACCTGATCGATCCGGCCGGCAAGCTGATCTACGCCGGTGCCATCGATTCCAAGCCCACGGCCAATCCGGCCGATATTGCCAGCGCGGTGAACTATGTGAACCAGGCCCTGGGCGAGGCCCTGGCCGGCAAGCCGGTGAGCCAGGCCAGCACCACGGCCTACGGCTGCACCATCAAGTACGCCAGCTGAGCCAGGCCCGTCTCCATGCAAAAAGGCCGGGCATGTGCCCGGCCTTTGGCTTTGTGTGGAGGCGGGATCAGCCTTGGTTCTCGGGGGCCGGGCGCGGAGCGCGCGGCTTGCCCTGGCGACCCGCACCGCCACCGCCGCCTTCGCGGCGCGGCGGGCGTTGGCCACCGTCACGGCGCGGGCCCTCACCACGGCGCTCATGCGGGCCGCGGCGCTGCTCGCCCTGGGGCTGCGAGGCGCGGCGGATGCGGTCTTCCTCCAGCTCCTTGCGGGCGATCTCGAGCAGGCCGTCCAGCTCCTCGTCCTTCACGCCCTTGAGCGCGCAGAAATTGGCGCGGGTCAGGGTGGTGTGCTCGAAGTCGCGCAGCAGATTGGCGCGCTGGCGGCGCTCCTGCAGCTCCTGGGCGCGGCGCTCCTCGGCCAGGCCGCGGCGGCGGGCCAGCTCGGCGGCGGCGGCCTCGCGGTGCTCGTCGCTGAGCTCGCCGGCCGGCTGGCCATCGAGGTCAAAGCGCTGCTTGGCCTTGCTCAGCGCCACCAGATAGGCGGTGCCGCCGGTGTAGCGGCGCAGCACGGCCGAGAGCAGGGGCTTGCTGAACTGACCCGGCGCGCGCTCCTGGATGTCGGCCTGGATGCGCAGCTTCAGCGGCTTGGGCGGACCGTCGAACAAGGCCGGGAACAGGGCCTTGAGTTGCTGCAGGGCCGCGGCCGGGCTCAGGTCCTGGGGGGCGGCTTCAGCGGCGGTGACGCCTTCGGGGGTGGGGGACGACATAGGCAGGAGGGCGGCTGGTGGCCGCCACACGTGAAGAAAATGGAAAAGCCCGATTGTGCTTAGGCTGAGGAGGCCCCGGCAAACTCAGGCGCGTAGCAGACGCGGTTGCGGCCCTCGAGCTTGGCGCGGTAGAGCTGGGCGTCGGCCTGATCCAGCCCGTCTTCCAGCCGCGCATGGGCGGCCAGATCGGCCAGGCCCAGGCTGGCGGTGACGGCCAGACCCGGCGCCAGGGCCGACCAGTCGTGGCGCTCCACGGTCTGGCGCAGGCGCTCGCAGATCTGCAGGGCCAGCTCGGGCGAGACCTCGTCCAGCGCGATCAGGAACTCCTCGCCGCCGTAGCGCGCGGCCAGGTCCTGGCTGCGGCAGTGGGCCTGCAGCAGGGCGCCCAGCTGGCGCAGGGCCTGGTCGCCCACGGCGTGGGAATGCCGGTCATTGACCAGCTTGAAGTGATCCAGATCAATCAGGGCCACGCACAGCGGGCTGCCGGCGGCGCGCGCGGCCTCGTGGCGCAGGGTCAGCTCGGTGTCCAGGCGGCGGCGGTTGGCCAGGCCGGTGAGCGGGTCCTGCAGCGCGTCGCGACCCAGGGCCTCGGCGCGGCGCGCCAGCTCCTCGTTGGCGCGGCGCAGGGCCTCGGCCTGCTGGCGTTCGGCGGCGGCCTCGGCCAGGGCGCGCTCGGTCTCCAGTCGCACCGCCAGCACGCGGGCGCGCTGCTGGGCGCTGTTGAGCGCATGCTCGCTGCGCAGCACATGGAAGCGCTTGTACAGGCGCAGGGCCTCGGCATGATCGCCGGCCTGCTCGGCCAGCTCGGAGGCCAGTTCGTAGAGCGGGATCAGCAGGTTTTTGCTGCGGGCCTGCTCGCCGATGCCCAGGCCCTCGGCGGCAATGTCGCGCGCCGCCTCGAGCTCGCCGGCCTCGCGGTACATCAGGGCCAGGTATTGCGCACGCTGCACACGCGAGCCCTGGTCGCCGCGGCCCTCGGCCAGGCGCAGCTGCTGGGCGAAGGCGGCCAGGGCCTCCTCGCGCCGACCCAGCAGGGCCAGGGCGGCACCGCGGTTGCTGTGCACCACCACCTGCACGCGCTGCAGCTGGGCCTCGATGGCAATGGCCAGGGCGGCCTCGTTGAGCTCCAGCGAGCGCAGCAGGGCGGCCTCGGCCTCGGCGTTGCGGCCCTCGGCCAGCCAGGTCTCGCCCAGGTCCAGCTCGCGCCCGGCCATATTGGCGCGCGAGATGGCCAGCAGGCGCGGTCGCCCCTGGCTCTCGGCCACGGCCAGGGCGCGCTGGTGCCAGTCCAGGGCGGCCTCGGCATTGCCCAGCTCGCCATAGACGATGCCCAGCAGGTTCAGGGTGTCGAAGAGCAGTTCGGGGTCTTCGCCGCTGCGGCAGGCGGGCAGGGCGGTCTCCAGGTCCTGCAGGGCCTGGTCGTTGTCGCCGATGCTCCAGCCCACGCGGGCTGAGGCCAGGCGTGCGCGGGCGCGCAGCAGGCGGTCCCCCTGGGCCTGGCTCAGGCTCAGGGCACTGGTGGCATGGGCGGCGGCCCGGTCGTGCTCGCCGCGGCGCTGGGCCACATGGCAGAGCCAGGCATGGGCGTGGACTTCGGCGCGCAGATCGGCCTCGGCCCGGGCCGCGTCCAGCAGCTGCCGGGCACAGTCATGGCAGAGGTCCCAGCTCTCGCTCGAGTAGGCCGCCTGGGCCTGGGCCAGCAGCGCATCGAGCTCGGGGGCGTCCATGGAGACGGTGGGCGGGGAGGAAGTCATGGGCTTGGCGGCGCCGATGATAGGGGCCGGCAGCCGGCCGCCAGCCCTTGATCCCGCTCAAATCCGCTCAGGGCGTGTCATCTTTTGGTTTTGCGCAGCTGGGCTTGCAGATCAGCTCGGTGCGTCCGAGCAGGCGCACCGATTGCAGGCTGCTGGGTGGGCGGTGGCGACCGCATTTGAAGCAGGAGCGCGTGTGACCGCTGCCCAGAAAGGGCGAACCGCCCAGCTTGCTCGCGTAGCGCAGGCCGTCGTCGGTCACGCTCGTGTGGGTATCTTTGCTCATCAGGATCCCTCCACCGGCGATATTAGGCCGGGCCGATGACAGTGCGCCCCCTCGCTTGCACTGATGTTGCGCGAAGGCTGGCGCGATCAGCGCACAATCGCGCCTTCCGCAGAACGAATCCGATGGCCAAACTGTTTTTTCGCTACGCGGCGATGAATGCCGGCAAGTCCACCGCCCTGCTGCAGGTGGCACACAACTACGAGGAGCGCGGCCACCAGGTGCGCATCTTCACCGCCCGTCTGGATGATCGCTATGGCAGTGGCTACGTGACCTCGCGCCTGGGCCCGCAGCGCGTGGCCGAGACCTTTGACGCGCAGACCGATTTCCTGGCGGTCTTTCTGGAGGCGGGGCAGCTGCGGCCCGGCGTGGCCTGTGTGCTGGTGGATGAGGCCCAGTTCCTGAGCGAAGCCCAGGTGCGGGCCTTGCATGAGCTGGCCCATCTGCATGGCCTGCCGGCCATCTGCTACGGCCTGCGCACCGATTTCCGCGGCGAGCTGTTTCCCGGCTCGGCCATGCTGCTGGCCCTGGCGGACGAGATGGACGAGATGAAGACCATCTGCGAGTGCGGTCGCAAGGCCACGATGAATATGCGGCTGGACGCCGCCATGCGCCGCGTCACCGAGGGGGCGCAGGTGGATGTGGGCGGCAATGCGCGCTATCGCGCCGTCTGCGGGCGCTGCTTCCGTCTGGCCTGAGGCCCGCGACTTGAGACAGGGCCAGCCCTGCGCGGGCGCGCAGGGCGGAGCCTGATTTACTTCGGGTTGAGCTGCTCTTCCAGCTCTTTGCAGCTGGGGGCGCACACGGGCTGAGACTTGCCCAGCAGCTTGCGCGACTTCAGCATCGCGCGCGGGCGGTGCTTGCCGCACAAGAAGCACGACATGGTGGCCGCCCCGAAAGAGGAGGTCGCCGCAAAGGGCGAACCGGGTGCTTTAGAGCGGTAACGCAGGCCATCCGCTTCGATGGTCGTCTTGGTACTTTCCTTGGCCACGCTGGTCCTGGTGAGTGTGAGATGGAACGCCCGCGGCGACCGGGGCTGCCGCAGCAGCCGCTATTTTCGTCGATCCGGCTGCCACGCCCTGAGGGCTGTATTTTCCACCATGTGAGGCCCTCCCGGGCCGGCAGGGCCATTCGGGCCCCTTTTTGGGGGAGGTGCGAGGCCGGCGCTCAGCGCCCCTGAAAGCGTGGGGCGCGCTTTTCCTGCCAGGCGCGCACGCCCTCGGCCAGGTCTTCCGAGGCCTTGGCGCGCTCGATGTCGGCGGCCAGGGCCGCGGCATCCAGGCGCCCCGCGGCGATGGCATTCAGATGGCGTTTCATGCCCAGCAGGGCCAGGGGCGCGGCGGCCAGCAGGCGCTCGCACAGCGCCTCGGTGGCGGCCTGCAGGGCGGGCGTGTCGTCCAGCAGCTGGTCCAGGAAACCGCAGTCGCGCATGGCCTGGGCGTCCAGGGTCTGGCCGGCCAGCAGCACCTGCTTGGCCGCAGCCAGGCCCAGGCGGTTCACATAGCGCTCCAGGCCGCCGCGGTAGAAATGCAGGCCCAGGCGAGCGGCCGGCACGAACATCTCGCAGGCCCGGGTGCCCAGGCGGAAGTCGCAGGCCAGGGCCAGATCGGTGGCGCCGCCATAGACCCCGCCCTGGATGGCGGCCACGGTGACGGGCCGGGCGTTCTCCCAGGCCTGGGCCAGGGCCTCGAAGAGGGCGCCGGCATCCACGCCGGGCACGGCGTCGATGTGGAAACCGCTGCAGAAGTGCCGCCCTTCGCCCGTCAGCAGCAGCACGCGCACGGCCGTGTCGGCCTCCACCCGGGCCAGATGAGCCTGCAGGGCCTGCAGATCGCCCAGCTCCAGGCGGTTGGCCTGGCGCGGGCGGCGCAGGGTGATGCGGGCCAGGGGGCCTTCGATCTGCAGCAGGGGAGCGTGGGCGTCGTTGGATGCAGGCATGGCGCCGGAGTCTAGAGCCTGTGCGCATAGTAATTTCGACCGACTGGTCGGACGAGATTTGCGCTTTGTCAATGCGGCCTCGTACTAAGGGCATTCCCCAGGCATTTGCGTAGAGTGGGCCGAAACCTCAAGCGGGCCGCAGAGCTCGCGTCCGTTCGGAGACATGCGTTCATGGATTTCACGATAGCGAGCATCCTCGCGCTGGACGGTGTGACCAACGGGGCGATCTACGCCCTGCTGGCACTCAGCCTGGTGCTGGTTTTTGCGGTCACCCGCATCATCTTCATCCCCCAGGGCGAGTACGTGGCCTTTGCCGCGCTCACCATGGCGGGCCTGCAGCTGGGCCAGACCCCGCTGACCATCTGGTTCCTGCTGGCCATGGCCCTGGGCGTGGCGGTGCTGGACCTCTGGGCCGGCTGGCGGGCCGGGCGAGCGCCCGCCGCCCTGCTGCGCGAGGTGGGCCTGGCGGCCGCCCTGCCGGTGGCCATCGCCCTGCTGGGTCTGTGGGCAGCGCCGCTGAAGCTGCCGCTCTTTCTGCAGGCCTTGCTGACCCTGGCCATCGTCACGCCCATGGGGCCCCTGGTGTACCGCCTGGCCTACCAGTCCCTGGCCGATGCCTCGGTGCTGGTGCTGCTGATCGTCTCGGTGGGCGTGCACTTCGCGCTGACGGGTCTGGGCCTGGTGTTCTTCGGCGCCGAGGGCTCGCGCAACCCGAGTTTCTGGGACGCCAGCTTCAGCTTCGGCCCGCTGGCGCTCTCGGGGCAGACGGTGATCATCATCGGCGCCTCCATCGCGCTGATCGTGCTGCTGTGGCTGTTCTTCGAGAAGAGCCTGTACGGCAAGGCCCTGCGCGCCACGGCGGTGAATCGCCTGGGCGCGCGCCTGATGGGCATCTCCAGCACGGCCGCGGGCAAGCTGTCCTTCACGATGGCGGCCTTCATCGGCGCGCTCTCGGGCCTCTTGATCAGCCCGACCACCACCATCTTCTATGACAGCGGCTTCCTGATCGGCCTCAAGGGCTTCGTGGCCGCGGTGTTCGCCGGTCTGTCCAGCTATCCGCTGGCGGCCGTGGGCGCCCTGCTGGTGGGGCTGCTGGAATCCTTCAGCTCCTTCTGGGCCAGTGCCTTCAAGGAGGTGATCGTGTTCACCTTCATCCTGCCGGTGCTGCTGTGGCGCTCGCTGCGCGATCCCCATCAAGACGAAGAGTAAGCCGAGATGCAAGCGCGCAAATTCCTTCCGCTGGCGGGCGCCGCCCTGCTGTTCGCCCTGCCCGTGCTGCCGGTGCCGGAGTTCTGGATCACCCAGCTCAACTACATCGGCCTGTTCGCCCTGGTGTCCCTGGGCCTGGTGCTGCTCACCGGCGTGGGCGGTCTGACCTCCTTCGGCCAGGCGGCCTTTGTGGGCCTGGGTGCCTACACCACGGCCGTGATGAGCACCAGCTACGCCGCCTCGCCCTGGCTGGCCCTGCTGGTGGGCCTGGTGATCACCGGCATCGTGGCCCTGGTGCTGGCCCTGCTGACCCTGCGCATGTCGGGCCACTACCTCCCGCTGGCCACGATCGCCTGGGCGCTGAGCCTGAACTTCTCGATGGCCAATATGGACTTCCTCGGCAAGTACGACGGCATCCAGGGCCTGCCGCCGCTGCACTTCCTGGGCATCAGCCTGCAGGACGGCCGTGCCATCTACTACCTGATCTGGGTCATCGCGATCCTGGCCGCGATCGGCGTGCGCAATCTGCTGGACTCGCGCCCCGGCCGCGCCATCCGCGCGCTCAACGGCGCCACCACCATGGCCGAGGCCATGGGCGTCTCCACCTTCCGCTACAAGGTGGTGATCTTCGTGATCGCGGCCCTGCTGGCCTCGGTCTCGGGCTGGCTGTTTGCGCACTTCCAGCGCACGGTCAACCCCAGCCCCTTCGCGCTGAAGATGGGCATCGAGTACATCTTCATGGCGGTGGTGGGCGGCGTGGGCACGGTCTGGGGCGCTTTCATTGGCGCCGGGGTGGTGAAGATCATCGAGGACCAGCTGAAGGTCGTGCTGCCGGCCCTGCTGGGCAGCAATGGCAACTTCGAGATCATCGTGCTGGGCATCGTGCTGGTGCTGATGCTGATGTACGCGCCCAAGGGCCTGTGGCCCTATATGACGGCCTTCTTCGGCCGCTGGTGGCCGGCGCCGGCACGCGCCCGTGACTGGGCAGGTGCCGAGCCCCTGGCCGCGCGCGACAAGCCCCAGCCCGGCGAGCTGCTGCTGGAGGTGGACAAGGTGCGCAAGCAGTTCGGCGGTCTGGTGGCCGTCAACGATGTGAGCTTCCAGATCCGCGCCGGCGAGATCACGGCGCTCATCGGCCCCAACGGCGCCGGCAAGACCACGGTCTTCAACCTGATCTCGGGCGTGCTCTCGCTCACCAGCGGCGCGGTGAGCTTCCGCGGTCAGGCGGTGGGCGGACTGGCCTCGCGCGAGATCGCGCGCCGTGGCATGTCGCGCACCTTCCAGCACGTGAAGATGATTGCCGACATGACGGTGCTGGAGAACGTGGCCCTGGGCGGCTACCTGCGCTCGCACAACGGCGCCGCGCGCGCCATGCTGCGCCTGGACCGCGAGGAGGAGAAGCGCCTCTTCGCCGAGGCCGAGCGCCAGCTGCAGCGCATCGGCATGGGCGACAAGATGTTCGAGCTGGCCGGCAATCTGGCCCTGGGCCCGCAGCGCCTGATGGAGATCGCCCGCGCCCTGTGCACCGATCCCGCCCTGCTGCTGCTGGACGAGCCCGCGGCCGGCCTGCGCCACAAGGAGAAGCAGGCCCTGGCCGAGGTGCTGCGCCAGCTCAAGAGCGAGGGCATGAGCATCCTGCTGGTGGAGCACGATATGGAATTCGTGATGGGTCTGACCGACCGCATCGTGGTGATGGAGTTCGGCACCAAGCTGATCGAGGGCACGCCGGCCGAGGTGCAGGCCAGCCCGGCCGTGCGCGCGGCCTATCTGGGAACGGAGCACTGAGATGGCGGATCTGCTGAACGTCAAGGACCTGCGTGCCGGCTACGGCCGTGCCGAGGTGCTGTCGGGTTTGAACCTGCGCCTGCCCGAGGGCGCCGTGGTCACCGTGATCGGCCCCAATGGCGCGGGAAAGAGCACCACGCTCAATGCCCTGATGGGCGTGCTGCCCAGCCGCGGCCAGGTGCAGTTCGCCGGCGAGGACATCGGCGCGCTCAGCCTGGAGGAGCGCGTGATGAAGGGTCTGGCCCTGGTGCCCGAGAAGCGCGAGCTCTTCACCACCATGAGCGTGGAGGACAACCTGGTGCTGGGCGGCTTCAGGCCCATGAAGCTGGGCCAGCGCGACTGGAAGGAAGGGCTGGAGCAGGTCTACCAGCTCTTCCCCCGCCTCAAGGAGCGGCGCGAGCAGCTCTCGGGCACGCTCTCCGGCGGCGAGCGCCAGATGCTGGCCGTGGGCCGCGCCCTGATGGCTCGCCCCAAGGTGCTGATGCTGGACGAGCCCAGCCTGGGCCTGGCGCCCCTGATCGTCAAGGAGATCTTCCGCATCGTCTCGCGCCTGCGCGAGACCGGCGTGTCCATCCTGCTGATCGAGCAGAACGCCCGCGCCGCGCTGGAAGTGGCCGACTACGGCTATGTGCTGGAAACCGGCGAGATCGGCCTGGAGGGCCCGGCCGCCGAGCTGGCGCGCGACCCGCGCGTGATCGAGACCTATCTGGGCGCGGCCAAGAAGGCGGCCTGAGGCGGGGTGTCAGCGCTGTGAACCGCTGCAAGCATCGGTAAGCGCGGTAAGCCCGCGCTGCCGCGGCGTCGGCGCCGTCCGACACGCGATGCCGGCGCGCGCTGATGCGAGGCGGCCCGCGGGGCCCCTAGTCTGTGCTGCATCAACAGCCAGAAAGGAAGGCCCACGATGCCCACCTCGACTCACACACCGCAGCGCATCTCCACCACCGCTCGCCGCCTGCCGGTCACCGTGCTGGCCCTGGGCCTGGTCGGCCTGCTGGCCGCTTGCGGCCGCCAGGACCTGGGCGTGGAGGTCGGCAGCGCGAACACGGCCCCGGCCCCGGCCGCCGCGCCCGCGCCGCAAAGCCCCGAGCAGGCGGCCCAGGACGCGGCCATCACCGCCGAGATCCGGGCCAAGTTCGCGGCCGACAGCAGCCTGGCGCCCCTGGCCATCCAGGTGCGCACGCGCGACCGCCTGGTGGAGCTGCAGGGCCGTGCGCCCGATGCCCAGCTGCGCGACCACGCCACCCGCATCGCCGCCACGGCCAAGAAGGTGCTGAGCGTGGACAACCACATGGCCCTGCCGCAGGGCTGAGCGTTCGCGCCCAGACCCGCGCTCAGGCCCCGGCCTACGCTCAGGCCGAGGGGCGCAGCACCGGCCAGCTGCCGCTGATCTGCTGCCCGTCATAGAGCAGCAGATCACCGAACTGCAGCAGCACCGCCTCGCTCTGCTGCGGCCGGAAGAACACATGATCGTCCGGGCGCAGCGCGATCTGCTCGGAGCCCACCATCACCTGCTGGTTACTGGAGAGGCCGTACAGCCCGCTGGGCGCGACGCCCGGCGGCGAGACCGGCTGGGCCAGCCAATGCCCGCCATGGATGGCGAAGCCGCGCGCCTGGTTGGGATCCCAGGTCTGGGCCAGGCGCGAGAGCCAGGTCACGCCCTCGGGCAGGCGAAAGCGCGGCCAGCTCTTGAGCACCGGCGTGGCGATGAAGGCGGCGGGCTGCAGATCGGCCAGCAGGGGCTTGTCGAAGTCCTGCGGCATCAGGGCGGCCGAACCCACCGAGACCTCGTTGGCCACGCCCCGTCCGTCGTGCAGGCGGAAGGTGGGCGAGCCGGCGGTGTTCAGCGTCAGGGCCTCGCGGCGCTGCGGGCCGAGCGCCGCCTCGGCCGCGGCCCAGGCTGCCCGGTAGCGGCGCTGAGATTCGTCCCAGGCCTGGCTGCGCAGGCCCGCCAGCTCGGGCAGGGCGCTGACATGCGCGTCATAGCCCATGAAGCCGCTCCAGCGCAGCGGCCCCGACTGCAGGCTCTTGAGCGCGGCGCCCAGCGCGGCCTCGTCCTCGAAGCCGCCGCGGTGCAGGCCCACATCGATCTCCAGATTCGCCCGCAAGACCTGGCCCCGCTGGGCGGCCAGCTCCCGGTACTGGGCCAGGCGCTCGGGCGTGTCCAGCAGCCACTCGATGCCGGCGCCCTGCTCCCGCGGCAGGGCTTGCAGCAGCTGGGCGGCGGCTGCGGCGGGCAGGGGCTTGCCCAGCAGCACCTGGGCCTGGGGACGGGCCTGCAGCAGCTGCAGCAGCTGGTCGGCATTGAAGGCCATGACCCGGGGGCTGTCCCAGGCGCGTGCCAGCTCGTCCATCAGGGGCAGACTGGGCAGGCTCTTGAGCACGGCGCGCAGGCTCATGCCGGTCTTGGCGCGGTGGGCACCGATGGCGGCCAGATTGGCGCGCAGGCGCGGCAGGTCGATCACCAGGCGGGCCTGGGCGATGCCGGCCTGGCGCAGGGCCCGGCTGAGCTGCTGGAAGTAGGGCGCGTGCGGGCCGCCACGCTCGGCGGGGCGGGCCAGCCAGGCGGCCACGGGCGCCGCCACGGCGGCGCCGAGCAGGACACGGCGGGTGCGGCTAGGCATGGGCGGCTCCAAAGACGCGGGCCAGATGCTTGTTGAGCAGGCGGCCCTGGGGGTCCAGGCGCTGGCGCAGCTGGTCGAAATCGGCGAAGCGCGGATACAGGGCCTGCAGGTTCTGGCGGTCCAGATCGTGCAGCTTGCCCCAGTGCGGCCGGCCGGCATGGCGGCGGAACACCGGGCCCAGCTCGCGCAGCAGATAGTCGTGCGCCTCGTCATGCGCGGCATGGCAGGCGATGGAGCAGCTGTCGCGGCGGTGGAAGGGGCTGAGCCAGGCCTCGTCGCCCTTCACATAGCGGAACTCGATGGGGAAGAAGACCTCGTTGCGCCGCTCCAGCGTGGCGATGATCTCGCGCAGGCAGCTCAGGCCCTGCTCGCGCGGCACGTGGTACTCGCTCTCGTTGAAGCGGGTGGGGCGCACGGTGCTGAGCAGGCGCCAGGACCAGTCCAGGGCCGTCTCGGGCTTGGCCAGGCCGACGAGCTTGGCCGCCGTCCAGCGCCGCAGCTCGGGCCAGCGGCCCAGCCAGTCGCGCAGGCGGCGCAGATCGGCCAGCACGTCCTCGTCGGCCGAGGCCGGATGCTCGGGCGTGCCCGGCGCCACCTCGGCATGGGTGATGGCCGCGCTATAGCCGGTGAAGGGCAGCACATAGAGCTCGAAGTGGCGGTGCGTGCGCGCCAGCTCGGGGGCGCGCTCCAGCAGGGTCTCGGTGGGCTCCAGCCAGACCTTGCGGCGCAGCATGAAGCGCGGTCGCACGCCCAGGGTGAACTCGCTCACCACGCCCAGGGCGCCCAGCGAGACCTGGGCCGCGGCCAGCAGCTCGGCATCGCGCTCGCGGCTGATGTCCAGCAGCTCGCCGCGCGGCGTGATCAGGCGCAAGCCCTGCAGCTCGGCATGCAGGGCGGGCAGGGCCAGGCCCGTGCCATGGGTGCCCGTGGCCAGGGCCCCGCCCAGGGTCTGCACATCGATATCGGGCTGGTTGTGCAGGGCCAGGCCTTGCGCATCGAGCGCTCGGGCCAGCTGGCCCAGGCGGGTGCCGGCGCGCACCCGCACCTGCTGGCGCTTGGCGTCCACGGCCACCACGCCGCTGAGCCGGTCCAGCGAGACCAGGGTGCCCTCGGTAGGCACCAGGGGCGAGAAGGAATGGCCCGCGCCCACGCTGCGCAGCGGGCCCTGGCTGCGCGCGAGCTGGCTGGCCAGCTCGGCTTCGTCGGCCGGTTGCAGCCACTGGCTGGGCTGGCAGCGCTGCAGGCCCGACCAGTTCTGCCAGGGGCGGGCCGGGGCGGCGGAAGCGGCAGCGGGGGGCGCCGCGGCGCTGCCCGCCTGCGCGGCGGCCCGTGAAGTCAGGCCGGCCCCCAGGCCCAGGGCGGCGGCGCTCTTGAGCCAGTCGCGGCGGTCTTTCATGGGGTGTTCTCCTTGCTGCTCATGAACTCGATCAGGGCGCGCAGATCGGCGTCGCTGCACTCGGCGCACAGGCCCATGGCCGGCATGCCGCCCAGGCCCTGGCGCGAGCTGGCCACCAGGGCGTCCAGGCCGCGCGCCAGGCGCGGCGCCCAGGCGCTGGCCTGGCCGGTGAGCGGGGCACCGCTCTCCGGCCGGGCGTGGCAGAGCAGGCAGGAACGCTCGTAGAGCGCGGCCAGGCGTGCGTCCGCCGGGCGCCGGGCTTCGAGCTGGGCTCGGTCGGGTTCGCGCTCGGCGCTGCAGGCCGCCAGCAGCCCAAGCAGCACCAACAAGACGGGACGGACTCGCCGCATCAGTAGCTCATCCTCAGCTCGAGCGCCAGGCTGCGCGGGCGGCTCAGCGTGGCGTAGGCACTGCCCAGGGGGGCGGCCTCGTTCCAGATCTTGTTGATGTAGCGCTTGTCCTGCAGATTGATGCCCACCAGGGCGATGCCCCAGCGCTGGTCGGCGCTGTCCCAGCCCAGGCGGCCGTCCAGGCGCTGGCGCGGGCCGCCCACGCGCAGGGCCGGCGTGTCCAGGCACAGGCCCTGTACCTGGGACTCGGCATTGCAGCGCTGGGCGCTGCTGTAGGCCGTCTGCAGGCCGGCGCTGGCCTGGCCGCCCAGCAGGGCGAAGCGCCAGTCCAGCCCCAGGCTGAGCTGCAGCTTGGGCGTGCCCACGGGGCGGCCGGCCAGGTCCTCACCGCTGCTGGCGCGCCCGCGGCGGTAGGTCTGGTCGATCAGCTCGGCGGCGCCGCTGAGCTGCAGGCCGCGCGTGAGCTGCCAGCGCGCTTCCAGATCGAGGCCGGTGGCGCGCTGGTCGCTGATGGTGACCTGGTAGCTGGGCACGCCGCTGGGCGTGGCGGCGGGCACCAGCTGCAGGGTCTGCAGATTGTCGAAGCGGTAGTGGAAGAGGGCGGCGCTGTAGCTCAGGCCCAGGCCGGGGAACTGGCCCTTGAGGCCCAGCTCCAGATTGCTGACCTTCTCGGGCTCGTAGCGCGAGTTGACCTGCAAGGTGTTGAAGCCGCCGGCCTGGTAGCCGCGGGTGAGCGAGCCGTAGACCATCAGATCGCGGTCGACGCGGTGGTCCAGCACCAGGCGCGGGCTCACATCGGTCCAGCGCTTGCGCACCTCCAGCGGCGCGGCCGTGGCACCCTGGGTGGCCACCAGCACATTGCTGCCCATGGTGCCCCACAAGGTGTCGGCCTGCTCCTGGCTCAACGCGCCCATGGCCACCAGGGCCGGGAACAGGCCGGCTGCGTCCAGTGCGGCCAGCTGGCGGTCCAGGCCGGCGGCCGTGCGCACCGGGTTGAACCAGCTGAAGCGCTTGTCGTCGCGGGTGATGCGCAGGCCCACGGTGGCATTGGTCTTGGCGCTGAGATGCCAGATCACATCGCCATAGACGGCCACGGCCTGGTTGCGCGATTCATTGCTCATGCGTTCCAGCCAGTCCTGGCCCAGCAGATCGATGCCGGGAATGCCGGCCTGGGCGGCCAGGCCGTTGACGGTGCTGAACAGGGGCAGGCCCATCAGATTGCCGCTGAGCGTGTCCAGGCTGGTGGTGCTGGCGCCTACCAGGGCGGACTGGCGCGCGCGCTCGTGGAAGAGGCTCAGGCCGGCCAGCCAGTCGGTCTGCTCGCTCTTGCCGCTGAGGCGGAACTCCTGCTGCCAGCTGCGGTTGCCCTCGTCATTGGTGGTGGCCAGATAGGTGGCGGGGTTGTTGGTGCCGTCGTTGTCCTGGCGGTTGAGCGAGCTGAAGCGGCGGTAGGCAGTGGTGGACGTGAAGTCGGCCCAGGGCAGGGCGTGCTCGATGCGCAGGCTCAGGCCATCGAAGTTGCGGCGCTCGCGGTCGTCGGCCACATCGTTGAGCAGGGGCGCTTTGCGCGGGTCCACATAGCGCGCCGGATCGGCCGGGAAGGGCAGAGGCGTGCCGGCCGGCACGGCGGGCAGCAGGCCCAGGGCGGGGCGGGCGTGCTGATTGAGCTTCTCGTGCTCGTAGCTGAGGATGAGCTTGCTGTCCTCGCTGGCCTGCCAGCGCAGGGCCAGGCGGGCACCCCAGGCGTTCTCGTCGCCATAGCGCACACCGCGGGCGGCGTCGCGCAGATCGCCGTCGCGCTGCTGCGAGACCAGGGAGGCGCGCAGGGCCAGGGTCTCGGACAGGGGCTGGTTCAGCAGGGCTTCCACATGGCGCAGGCCGCGCTCGCCCAGGCGCAGCAGGCCGCTGCCGCTGGCGCGGAACTCGGGTTCGTTCGTCAGCACCGAGATGGCGCCACCCGCGCTATTGCGGCCGAAAAGCGTGCCCTGCGGGCCCTTGAGCACCTCGATGCGCTTGATGTCGTTGAAGTTGAGCAGGGCGCCGCCGGTCTTGCCGGTGTACACGCCGTCCACATAGATGCCCACGGGCGAGTCGGTGCCGATGCCGAAGTCCGAGGTGCCGATGCCACGCAGGGCCATGCGCGGCTGGGTGGGCTGGTTGGCATCGATCTCCAGGCCGGGGATGTGGCTGTTGATCTCGCCCAGATTGCTGGCACCCAGCTTGCGCACCTGCTCGGTGCCCAGCACCTGGATGGCGATGGGCACGCTCTGCAGCTGCTGGGTGCGGCCCTGGCCGGAGACCACCACGGTCTCCAGCTGGGGCGGGGCGCTGGCGGCGGCCTCGGGCGCTGCAGGGGCGGCAGGGGCGCTGGCGCCGCTGCTCTGGGCCCAGGCGCTCTGGGCCAGCAGGCTCAGCACGGCCAGCGCGCTGGCGGACAGGGGGTTGCGGTGGGCCCGTGCGGCAGAGGGCCAGGGCTTGCGTGGCGTCGGCATCGTGAGGTCTCCATCTGAGTCGTGATGTGAGGATCGATCGGCCTTCGGCTGCGGCGGCACTGCTTGTCGCGCCAAATGTAGCGATGACTATATTTATCCGGCGAGCCCGCGAACTGCGGGGATTCCCGCAGCGATGTCTGCCTGCAACGCAGGCTGCGAGGGGCGGCTAGACTGGGGTCATGAGCTCAGTTGCCCCTCCCGCCCTGCCCGAGCTGGCGCTGAAGAAGGCGCCCACGCAGCCGCGCGCCATCGAGACCTATGAGCGCATCCTGGCGGCCTGTGCCGAGCTGCTGGGCGAAGTGGGCATAGAGCGCCTGTCCACCAATCTGGTGTGCCAGCGCGTGGGCATCTCACCGCCGGCGCTCTACCAGTACTTCCCCAACAAGTACGCCCTGCTGCATGAGCTGGGCCTGCGCCTGATGCTGGCGCAGAACGCGCTGCTGGAGCCCTGGGCCACGCCGGCCACCATGGCCCTGCCGGAGAAGCGCTTCGCGGCCAGCGTGGCCGAGGTGTTTCTGCAGACGGTGGCCCTGACGCAGGAGATTCCCGCCGGCGTGTGGGTGACGCGCGCGCTGCGCGCCGTGCCCACCCTGCAGCATGTGCGCAACCGCTCGCACGATGAGGTGACCGAGCTGCTGCTCGGGGCCTTTCTGAGCGCGCACCCGGGGGCCGATGCGGTGCGCTCGCGCCTGAGCATCCGCCTGTCCATCGACGCGCTCTATGCGGCGCAGGAACTGCTCTTCGATGATCCGGCGCAGGACGCGCAGGCCGTGGCCCAGACCATGGCTGAGATGGTGGCGGGGCAGCTGATGCGGCTGCGCCGCCGCGCCGTCTGAGGGGGCGTCAGAAGCCCCAGGCGAAGGGATCGTCGTCCTGGAAGACCAGGGTGGCGTCCAGGTTCACATGGGCGCGACCGCGGATGGTGGGCAGGATCTGGCCCGGCGCGCCGGGCTGGTAGCTCGCCTCGAACACGCTGCCGATCACGCTTTCCTGGCGCCAGAGCTGGCCCGGCGCCAGCTTGCCCTCAGCGGCCAGGCAGGCCAGCTTGGCGCTGGTGCCGGTGCCACAGGGGCTGCGGTCATAGGCCTTGCCGGGGCAGAGCACGAAGTTGCGGCCCTGGTTGGCGGCCTGCTCGGCGGGGCCCATGAGTTCGATGTGATCGATCTCGGCGCCGTCTGCCCCCGTGATGCCCTGCTCGCGCAAGGCCTGGCGCAGATCCCAGCTCAAGGCGGTGAGCGCCTCGACGCGGCCGGGCAGCAGGGCTTCGCCATGGTCCTCGCAGAGGAAGAACCAGTTGCCACCCCAGGCCACATCGCCGTGCAGGGTGCGTCCACCCAGGCGCACCGGCACCTGGCGCGCCAGGCGGTAGGCCGGCACATTGGCGATGCTGACGCTGCCGTCGGCATGCAGCTCGGCGCTGATGGGGCCCACGGGCGTGTCGATGCGATGCACGCCCGGGCCGATGCGGCCCAGATAGGCCAGGGTGGCGATCAGGCCGATGCTGCCGTGGCCGCACATGCCCAGGTAGCCGACGTTGTTGAAGAAGATCACGCCGGCCGCGCTCTCGGGTGACTCGGGCTCGCAGAGCAGGGCGCCGACGATCACATCGGAGCCGCGCGGCTCGTTCACGACGGCACGGCGCCAGGCATCGTGATGCTCGCGCAGGTGCTGCAGGCGCTCGGCCAGGGGCCCGCGGCCCAGCTCGGGCCCGCCCGAGACGATGAGGCGCGTGGGTTCGCCGCCGGTGTGGGAGTCGATGATGCGGGTGCTCATATCAGCCCCTCGTCAAACGGATACGTTTGCCGATCCCCCGGGGGGATGCGGCCCGGCTTGGGGCGGCCCGGCGCTCGGTCCGCCCCGTCATTCGATCACCGCCTGGGCAAACTGCCGCAGATAGTCCATCAGCGCGTCGCTGGCCGCGGCGGCGCGCTCGCCCTCGCCGGCCGCGATGGCCTGGGCCAGCTGCAGATGGCGCTGGGCACCCTGGCGGATGTCGCCCTGGTGGCGGTAGGCATACCAGAAGCGGCGGCACTGGATCACCATGGGCACGATGGCGGCCACGGCGAAGGGGCTGCGGCAGGCGGCGTGGTTGATGCGATCCAGGGCCTGGTCGGCTTCCATATAGCCGCCCAGATCGCCGCGCTCGCTGGCTTCCACCATGGCCTGGGCCTGAACCACCAGGGCCTCGCGCTGGTCGGGGGTGGCGCGGCGGGCCGAGGTGGTGGCGATCAGGCGCTCCAGCACGCGGCGCGCCTCGATCAGGTCCAGGTGCTCGGCCAGCATCAGGTCGCCCACGCGCAGGCCGCGGCGCGGCAGCTGCACGATCAGGCCGTTGGAGACCAGGCGCATCAGGGCTTCGCGCGTGGGGGTGCGGCCCAGGCCGATGCGCTCGATCAGCTCGGACTCCACAATCGGCGCGCCGGGCTTGAGCTGCAGGGTGGCGATCATGGTTTCCAGCAGGTCGTAGGCCTGGTCGGCCACGCGCCGCTTGGTGTCGCTGCTCTCGGTCATGCGCGCTCGCATGGGTCGCCTCATGGTGCGACCGCTGTTGTTAATATATTTGCAGAATATTTTTTGAAATCCGGCTTGTCAACCCCATCTGGCCCGCGGGAGCTGCCGCGGGAGGGTGTGCAGCCCCGGTGGCGCGACAGCGCTGCCGGTCCGCCGGCCGGAGGGTGTGGCGGGCCACATACAATCGAAGGTTCTTCCGTCCGCAGGGGCGGTATTCACCAAAGCAAAGGATAGCGACGTGTTTATTTCCAACGCTTTCGCCCAGGCAGCCCCGGCTGCCGGCGGCGCAGAGTCCAGCCTGCTGAGCATGCTGCCGCTGGTGCTGATGTTCGTGGTCCTGTACTTCGTCATGATCCGGCCCCAGATGAAGCGCCAGAAGGAGCACAAGGCCATGATCGAAGCCCTGGCCAAGGGCGACGAGGTGGTGACCGCCGGCGGTCTGCTGGGCAAGGTGGCCAAGATGGGCGAAAGCTTTGTGTACCTGGAAGTCGCCGGTGGCGTCGAGATCCAGGTGCAGCGCTCGGCCGTGGTCCAGGTGCTGCCCAAGGGCACGGTCGGCAAGTAAGCCGCCGCCCGGCATTTCAAGCACTTCGACCAGGGCGGGCCGTCAGGGCCCGCCCGTCCAGCCCGGCGCCATGTGTCCATGGTGCCGGGTTTGTTTCAGGCGCAGGCCTCAGAGGATGTCCTCATGAACCGTTATCCGCTGTGGAAGTACGCGATGCTGATCGTCGCGCTGCTGATCGGCACCATTTACACGCTGCCCAATTTCTTTGGCGAGGCGCCGGCCGTCCAGGTCTCCAGCGCCAAGGTGACCGTCAAGATCGACAACGCCATGGTGGGTCGGGTCGAGGAGGCGCTCAAGGGCGCCGGCATCCAGGCCGACTTCGTGCAGCTCGATGGCAGCTCGGTCAAGGCGCGTTTTGCTGACACCGACACCCAGATCAAGGCCAAGGACGTGATCGCCAAGGCGGTCAACAGCGACGCGGCGGATCCCAGCTATATCGTGGCGCTGAACCTGCTCTCGCGCTCGCCGCAGTGGCTGGCCAAGCTGCATGCCTTCCCGATGTACCTGGGTCTGGACCTGCGCGGTGGCGTGCACTTCCTGATGCAGGTGGACATGAAGGCGGCCCTGACCAAGAAGGCCGACGCCCTGACGGGCGATGTGCGCGGACTGCTGCGTGACAAGAATGTGCGCCACGCCGGCATCAGCCGCGAGGGCAATAGCGTGGTGATCGCCTTCCGCGACGCCGAGGCGCGCGAAGCCGCCCGCCGCGTGCTCACCGACGCCGTGACCGACGTGCAATGGCTGCCCGGCACCGGTGCCGAACCCAGCCTGGTGGGTAGCCTCAAGCCCCAGGCCCTGGTGGCGGTGCAGGAAGCCGCGCTCAAGCAGAACATCACCACCCTGCACAACCGCGTCAACGAGCTGGGCACCACCGAGCCGGTGATCCAGCAGTCGGGCCTGGACCGCATCGTGGTGCAACTGCCCGGCGTGCAGGACACGGCCCGCGCCAAGGACATCATCGGCCGCACCGCCACGCTGGAACTGCGCATGGTGGACGACAGCGCCGAGGCCCAGGCTGCGCTCAGCGGCTCCGGTCCCGTGCCCTTCGGCACCGAGCGCTATATGGACCGCGGCTTCGGCCCCATCATCGTCAAGCGCCAGGTGGTGCTGACCGGTGACAACCTCAACGACGCCCAGGCCGGCTTCGACGAGAACCACAACCCTTCGGTCAATCTGACCGTGGACGCCAAGGGCGCCCGCGTCATGAAGGAGGTCTCGCGCGAGAACATCGGCAAGCGCATGGCCATCCTGCTGTTCGAGAAGGGCAAGGGCGAGGTCGTGACCGCGCCGCGCATCAACTCCGAGCTGGGCAACCGCTTCCAGATCACCGGCGCCATGAGCGCCCAGGAAGCCAATGACACGGCCCTGCTGCTGCGTGCCGGCTCGCTGGCCGCGCCCATGGAGATCATTGAGGAGCGCACCATCGGCCCCAGCCTGGGTGCCGAGAACATTGCCAAGGGCATTGCCTCCGTGACCTGGGGCTTTGTGGCCGTGGCCGTGTTCATGTGCGTGTACTACATGCTCTTCGGCCTGTTTTCCTCGCTGGCCCTGGGCTTCAACCTGCTGCTGCTGATGGCCCTGCTGTCCATGCTGCAGGCCACCATGAGCCTGCCCGGCATCGCCGCCATGGCCCTGGCCCTGGGCATGGCGATCGACTCCAATGTGCTGATCAACGAGCGCATCCGCGAGGAGCTGCGCAACGGGGCCAGCCCGCAGGCGGCCATCCATGCCGGCTACGAGCGCGCCTTCGCGACCATCCTGGACTCCAACGTCACCACCCTGATCGCGGGCGTGGCGCTGCTGGCCTTTGGTTCCGGTCCGATCAAGGGCTTTGCCGTGGTGCACTGCCTGGGCATCCTGACCTCGCTGTTCTCCTCGGTCGTGTTCTCGCGCGCCCTGGTGAACCTGTGGTACGGCCGTCAGAAGAAGCTCAAGTCCCTGGCCATCGGCCAGGTGTGGAAGCCCGCGCCCGAGGCGCCTGAGGCCCCCAAGGCCTGAGCGAGGGATACAGAGAGTCATGGAACTGTTCCGCATCAAACGGGATATCCCGTTCATGAAGCACGCGTTGCTGTTCAACGCGATCTCCTTCATCACCTTTGCCGTCGCGGTGTTCTTCCTGGTCACCCGCGGCCTGCACTTCTCCATCGAATTCACCGGCGGTACGGTGATCGAGATCGAGACGCCCCAGGCGGCCGATACCGAGAAGATCCGCCACACCGTCGAGAAGATGGGCTTCGGCGAGATCCAGGTGCAGAACTTCGGCAGCTCGCGCGATGTGATGATCCGCCTGCCGGTGCGTCCCGGCGAGAAGCAGACCGAGGTGGTGGACAAGGTCTTCGCCGAGCTCTGCAAGTCCGAGAGCGGCAGCGTCAGCACCCGTCAGCTCGTCAGCGACAAGGGTGAGGCCATCAGCAAGCCTGTCTGCACCAACGCCAGCCAGGCCGAGCCGCTCAAGCTCTCGCGCTCCGAGGTGGTGGGCCCGGCCGTCGGCGCCGAGCTGGCCTGGGACGCCGCCAAGGCCCTGGGCTTCACGGTGCTGGGCATCGTGATCTACCTGGCCTTCCGCTTCGAGTGGAAGTTCGGCGTGGCCGGCATCATCGCCAACCTGCACGACATCGTCATCATCCTGGGCTTCTTCGCCTTCTTCCAGTGGGAGTTCTCGCTGGCGGTGCTGGCGGCCGTGCTGGCGGTGCTGGGCTATTCGGTGAACGAGTCGGTGGTGATCTTCGACCGGGTGCGCGAGGCCTTCCGCAAGTACCGCAAGCTGGACACCCCGCAGGTGATCGACCACGCGATCACCTCCACCATGAGCCGCACCATCATCACCCATGGCTCCACCCAGCTGGTGGTGCTGTCCATGCTGATCTTCGGCGGTCCCACGCTGCACTACTTCGCCATGGCCCTGACCATCGGCATCTGCTTCGGCATCTACTCCTCGGTCTTCGTGGCCGCGGCCATCGCCATGTGGCTGGGTGTGAAGCGCGAGGATCTGATCAAGGGGCCGCTCAACAAGGAAGATCCGGACGATCCGAACTCCGGAGCCGTGGTGTAGAGTCGTTTGCACCTCTTGCCACGCCCTGATACGCCTACATGACCGCCGCCGCCCGCAATCCAGCCCTGGCTACGCAAGCGCGGCGTGTCTATCTGGATGCCCTGGTGCGCGGAGTGGCGCAGATCGGGGGCGTCCTGGGCGAGGCCGCGCAGCAGATCCTGCTGCTGCCGGCCGAGTACAACGTCTCGGTGGCGCGCCGTGATGGCGTGGCCGCCTGGGTCAAGCTGGGGCCGGCCTGGCAGGTCGGCTTCGTGACCGGGCTGCGCCACGCGGCGGTCAACGGGCTCTCCGAGACCCGCAGCGGCCAGGCCATCGGCGGCCACAGCGTCTCCGGTGCCCTGAGCCTGGTGGACGACGACACCATCGAGCGCGAGATCATTGCCTCGCGTCTGGCCCTGGCCATGATGGACAAGGCCTCCTGGGAGTTCACCGACCTGCGCACCCGCATGCAGATGCTGGAGGGGCGGGACGAGCTCAATGCCCACGACCTGCTGCGCGCCCACGTGGTGGCCAGCGTGGCCCTGGATGCCTGGTTTCGCAGCGGCCTGAGCTCTTCGGAGTGGCAGATGCTCAAGGCGCATCTGCACCAGGAATTCGCCCAGCTGCTGGGCGAGGCCTATCACGAGACCAATGACTGGCTGATCCGCCAGGGCGTGATGCCCGAGGTGGATCTGCGTCCCTTCATCCGTCGCTCGCACCAGTCGGCCAGCCCGACCGGCGCACGCGCCCAGGCTGAATGGGCCGGTGCCCACGGCGAAACCCCCTTCATGGCGCGCCAGGTTGGCGCGGCCGAGTCCCAGCGCAGCCAGGCCAGTGCCGCGGCCGACGAGGTGATGGCCCTGCTGCAGCGGGTGGTCAGCCGCCAGGTGCAGGGCTTCGGCGCCGCGGCGCCCGGACCGAACTCGCACGCGCCCACCGAACCCATGCCCTATCCCCAGGGCGGGGCCGGCGCGCCCAGCCTGGAGCAGGCCCGGCCCTCGCGCCTGTCGGCCGCCATCCACCATGCCCAAGAGGCCTTGCAGCGTCGCAGCCAGGCCAGCGCGCCCGACATCGAGCTGCCGCCGGTGCAGCAGCTGGAAGAACTCAAGGCCCGCAACCAGGCTTTCAAGCAGGTGCTCAAGCAGGCGGCCGGCACGCCGGCCGAGCGCGCCACCATCGAGATCGTGGCCCTGCTGTTCCAGAGCATCCTGCAGGAGGAACGCATCCCAGCCTCGGTGCGGGTCTGGTTCGCCCGCCTGCAGATGCCGGTGCTGCGGGTGGCGGTGAGCGAGCCCGAGTTCTTCGCCGAGGCCGACCATCCGGCCCGCGCCCTGATCGACCGCATGGGCTCCTGCGTGATGGGCTTCAACACCCAGTCCGGCAGCGGGGTGGGCGAGGCCCTGGAGCGCGAGATCAAGCGCATCGTGCAGGTGGTCGAGGCCTATCCCGATACCGGCCGGCGTGTGTTCCAGACCGTGCTCACCGAGTTCGAGAAGTTCCTCGATCACTATTTCGAGAACGAGAACCAGGCCTCCATGAAGGGCGTGTCCCTGGCCCAGCAGGTGGAGCAGCGTGAGACCCTGGCCATCCAGTACACCATCGAGCTGCGCAAGATGCTCAACGAGGTGCCGGTGCAGGACGGGGTGCGCGAGTTCCTCTTCCAGGTCTGGGCCGATGTGCTGGCGGTCACCGCCGTGCGCACCGGCGCCCAGTCCGAGGAGACCAAGGCCATGAAGCGCGCCGCGGCCGACCTGATCTGGTCGGCCAGCGCCAAGGTTTCGCGAGAGGAGCGTGCCGAGGTCATCCGCCGCCTGCCGCCCCTGCTCAAGACCCTGCGCGATGGCATGGGCCAGGCGGGGCTGCCCGGGAACAAGCAGGATGAGCAGATCCGCGCGCTGAACAACTTCCTGGCCGCGGCCTTCACGGCCAAGGCCGCCACCATCCCGCGCGAGCGCCTGGAAGAGCTGATGGACCAGCTCCAGGCCCTGGAAGCCCTGCTGCCCGAGGGCGGGGTGGAGATCAACGAATCCCTGGTGCGCGACATCTCGGGCCACGAGAGCGAGGACCTGGAGGTGGTGGCCGAGGGCGGCTCCACCCCCAC
Organism: Shinella sp. XGS7; assembly: GCF_020535565.1. Lineage (NCBI taxonomy): Bacteria > Pseudomonadati > Pseudomonadota > Alphaproteobacteria > Hyphomicrobiales > Rhizobiaceae > Shinella > Shinella sp. XGS7. Next base: position 1,764,839 of record NZ_CP084758.1, read on the forward strand.
GCCCGCCATGCTGGCCTGGGCGCGCGAGCTGCAGGTGGGCGGCTGGTACATGCTGGACTACCGTGGCCGCAATGAGGCCATGCAGCTGGCCTGGCGCGGCATGCGCCACCAGCTCACGCTCTTTGTCTCGCCCCAGGGGCGCGGCGTGCTGTTCCAGCTCAACCGTCTGGCGGCCTTTCTGCAGGCCGGCCTGCTGCTGCCGGCGCAGGACGAGGCGCTCACCGTCAAGGCCACACGCAATGCCCTGGCCAAGCTGGATGCCGACCCCAACCGCCTGCTGAACTGAGGCGCAGAGGCCCGCGGAACCGGCGGTGCCGGTGAGAGATCAGTGGATCAGCCGGTCTTCCGGCGCGACGAAGAGCTCGTCCAGGATCAGGGCGTCGGGCTCCTCGCCCAGGCTCCAGAACACCATCAGCACGATGATCTTCAGATCTTCCAGGTCCAGCGGGGCGCCGGGAATGGCCATGGCGCGGTCGATGGCCATCTCGCGCATGGGCGGCGGCAGCACGCCGGCCGACTCCAGGAAGCTGACAAAGCCCACCGAGGCCTCGCCCAGGTGTTCCAGCTCCTCCTTGGAGTAGACGCGCAGGCTTTGCTTGCCCTGCTCGCCCTGGTAGCTCTGGGCCGCAGCGGCCAGGCCGTCCAGCCAGGACAGAGCCTCCTGGATTTCATCGCGTTCGAAGCCGACGGCCGAGAGTTTGCGGGTCAGCTGGGCGTGGTCCGGGCAGGCGTCGGGACGCCAATAGGTTTCGTAGAGATAGACCAGCACGTCGAACATGGGCGCATGATACCCCAGGGCCCCAAAGCCCCTGCGGGCCATCTGGCGCTCGAAAACCCCGCTGTTTGGCCGGTTTCTGTGCAATTTCGGCACGTTTTCGCGCGCCCGTCACGGTGCGCGTTCAGGCGCTGTGGCGGCGCTGGAAGAGCTGGCCCGGCAGGCGCGCCACCTCGCCCGCCAGCTCCAGTTCCAGCAGCAGGGCCGTGAGCTGGCCGGTGGGCCAGCCGCCCCGGGCCTGCAGCGCATCCAGCCCCACCGGGTCGTGGCCCAGGGCCGCCAGCAGGGCCTGGCGCTCGTCGCCGGGCGGCGCGGCGGACGCCTCTTCTTCCGGACACGCCGTGCTGTGTCTGACCGGGGCGGCGGCCGTGGGGCCGAGCTCGTCCAGCACATCCTGGGCGTTTTCCACCAGCTTGGCCCCCTCGCGCAGCAGGGCATGGCAGCCATGGCTCTGCAGCGCGTGGATGGAGCCGGGCACGGCAAAGACCTCGCGGCCGGCCTCCACGGCCAGGCGGGCCGTGATCAGGGAGCCCGAGCGCAGCGCGGCCTCCACCACCAGGCAGCCGCGGGACAGACCGGCGATGATGCGGTTGCGGCGCGGGAAATTGGGCGGCAGGGGCGGCGTGCCCAGCGGGAACTCGCTCAGCAGCAGGCCCTCGCGGGCAATGCGCTGGCCCAGGGCCCGGTGGGCGGGCGGATAGAGTTCGTCCAGGCCGGTGCCCAGCACGGCGATGGTGCCGCCCGCGCCGGCCAGTGCGCCCTCGTGAGCCGCGCCGTCTATGCCCAGGGCCAGACCGGACACGATGCACAGCCCCGCCTCGCCCAGCTCGCGGGCCAGGCTGCGGGCATTGTCCCGGCCCTGGGCCGTGGGCTTGCGGCTGCCCACGATGGCCAGGGCCGGCCGCGCCAGCAGCTCGGCGCGGCCTTCCAGATAGAGCAGGGGCGGCGGATCGGCGGTCTGCAGCAGCAGGGGCGGGTAGTCGGCGTCAGCCAGGCTCAGCAGGCGGCGCTGCGGGCCGGCCTGCAGCCAGGCCCCGCTGCGGCTCAGCAGCTCGGCCAGACCCTCGGGCTCCTGAGCCAGGGCGGCCGCCACGGCCGGGCTCAGCAGTTCGCGGTAGGCGGCCGGGCTGGCGGCCAGCACCTGCTCGGGCGTGCCCAGGGCGGCCAGCAGGCGGCGCTGGGCCGCCGGCCCCAGGCCGGGCGTGAGCTGCAGGCGCAGCCAGGCGGCGAGTTCGCGGCGCTCCATCACGGCGCCGCCCCACTCAGGGCTGGGTGAAGCGGTCCCCGGCGCCCACGGGTTCCTGGACCGAGATGATGAGTGCGTAGGACACGCGCTCATAGGTCTGGAAGACGAAGAGCACGCCGTGTCGCTCGTCGGGCAGCTTGATCTCCTCGCGCTTCTCGCCACTGCGGTCGGTCACGCGGCGGCCATCGCGCCACAGGGCCAGAACATGGCCGCGCTCCAGGCCGTCGCGGGTGCCACGGTTCAGGGCCACGATCTGGTTTTGACCGGCGCTCAGCGCGTCGCCGTAGATGGAGACGATCTGGCCGGCCACCGGCTTGGCCGGGGCGTGCGGCACATAGCGCGTGAAATTGCGCTGCGGCACCGGCGAGAGCCGGTCACCCACGCCGATCTCCTGCTTGTTGGACAGGATGCGCAGCGTGGCGGGCACGATCTCGGTCTTGCCGTCGGCCACCGGGCGGTTCTCGGCGGCGCGCGTGAGCTCGGCCGTGCCCAGATAGGGGGCCTCATAGCCCAGGATCTCGCGGGTGCTGGGGTCGCGCAGGGGGCGGCTGTTGCGGAAGATCCGGTAGTCCGTAGCCTGGCTCAGGTCGCCGCGGGCATAGGCCGCGTCGCCCTTGGACAGCATGACCCGACCCTCCTGGGCGGCCACGATGCGCGGGGCGCGCGCCAGCTCATCGGTGTCGAAGACGATGGCCTCGCTCAGGAAGGGCTCGATCAGGTGCTGGGGGATGGCCGTGATCGGGTTGGCATCCTGGGGGGTGGCGCGGATCTGCGGGCTGAGCTTGACCGTGCCGTCTGTGCCGCCGCCGCCGCCGCGGTTCTGGGCCAGCTGCAGCAGGGCGCGGCCATCGCGCTTGACCAGCAGCAAGACCTGGCCCGGGTAGATCAGGTGGGGGTTGGCGATCTGGTCGCGGTTCATGCCCCAGAGCTCGGGCCAGCGCCAGGGGCTGGTCAGGAAGAGCTTGGAGATATCCCAGAGCGTGTCGCCGGGCTTGACGGTGTGGGACTCCGGCGCATTGGGCGAGAGTTCCGAGAGCGGCACGCCGGCCTGGGCGACCTGCTCGGCGGTTTGACGCTGGCCGGGGGTGACGGGGTAGTTGACCGCCAGGGCGGGCGCACTCAGCAGGGCCGCTGCCAGGGGCAGCAGGGGCATGAACTGGCTGTAACGCCTCTGGGTCATCAAACTCGCTCCCGCGCCGGGTGTCCCGCTGCAGCCGGGCTGGCGCTGTCTCATTGAAAAGGGGTGATAAGGCCTCAGCTGGGAGGCACAGGCCAAGATCGGCGAAAATCCGCCCTGGCTTGAGGGGATTCTGCCCAGATTCACAGGTGGTCGCAATGAACGCGCTCCACCCGGCGGGGCTCTTGCAAGCGCTTACAAACGCGGCGTTGTGCATAGTCCACAGCGCCCGCCCAACCCTGAAGATCTTGTCCATGGCGATCCTGAACATCCTGCGTTATCCCGATGCCCGTCTGCACACCGTGGCCAAACCGGTGGCCGCGGTTGACGCGCGCATCCAGCAACTCGCCGACGACATGCTGGAAACCATGTACGCCGCCGAGGGCGTGGGCCTGGCCGCCACCCAGGTGGATGTGCACGAGCGGGTGCTGGTGATGGACACCTCCGAAGGCCGCAACGAGCCCCGCGTGCTGATCAACCCCGAAATCGTCGAGGCCAGCAGCCAGATGAGCGAGGGCGAGGAGGGCTGCCTCTCCGTGCCCACCATCTATGACAAGGTGCCTCGCCACACCAAGGTCAAGGTGCGCGCACTCGACCGCGAAGGCCAGCCCTACGAGTTCGAGGCCGAGGGCCTGCTGGCGGTTTGCGTGCAGCATGAGATGGACCATCTGCTGGGCAAGGTCTTCGTGGAATACCTGAGCCCGCTCAAGCGCGAGCGCATCAAGACCAAGCTGGCCAAGAAGGGCCGCGAAGAGCAGCAGGCCGCCCAGGCCCGCCGCCGCTGAGGCCGCCGCGATGCGCGTCGTCTTTGCCGGCACGCCCGAGTTTGCCCGGGTGGCGCTGGAGCGCCTGCAGGCCGCGGGTTTCGAGATCCCGCTGGTGCTGACCCAGCCCGACCGGCCCGCCGGCCGCGGCATGAAGCTGCAGGCTTCGCCGGTCAAGCAGTTCGCGCTGGAGCAGGGCATCGCCGTGGCCCAGCCGCGCAGCCTGCGTCTGGATGGCAAGTTCCCCGATGAGGCCGAGGCCGGCCGCCAGGCCCTGCTGGAGGCCCGCCCCGATGTGATGGTGGTGGCCGCCTATGGCCTGATCCTGCCGCAATGGGTGCTGGACCTGCCGCGCCTGGGTTGCCTGAACATCCACGCCTCCCTGCTGCCGCGCTGGCGCGGCGCCGCGCCCATCCACCGCGCCATCGAGGCCGGCGACGCCGAAACCGGCATCACCATCATGCAGATGGATGCGGGCCTGGACACCGGCGACATGCTGCTGATCGAACGCGAGCCCATCCGCGCCGAGGACACGACCGCCAGTCTGCACGACCGCCTGGCCGCCCTGGGCGGGCGCCTGATCGTCGAGGCCCTGGAGCTGGCCGCCTGTGGCGGTCTGCAAGCCACGCCCCAGCCCGAGGCGGGCGTGAACTACGCCCACAAGATCGAGAAGGCCGAGAGCGCCATCGACTGGCAGCAGGATGCCGCCCAGATTGCGCGCCGCCTGCGTGCCTTCGACCCCTTCCCGGGCGGCCAGGCCCAGCTGGAGGGCGAAACCCTCAAGATCTGGCGTGCCGAGCCGGCCGAGGGCGCGGGCGCGCCCGGCGAGGTGCTGGCGGCGGAGGCCGGCAGCCTCGTGGTGGCCTGCGGCCAGGGCGCGCTGCGCCTGCTGGAGCTGCAGCGCGCCGGCGGCAAGCGCCTGGGGGCCGCGGCCTTTCTGCAGTCCCGCCCCATTGCGCCAGGCAGCCGCCTGGCTTGAATTGCCGGGGCCCGGCCCCATCTGATCCGCTCCAGTCCTAGGAGGAAAAAGCCATGTTCAATCTGATGAAGACCGCCATCCTGATGGCCGCCATCACTGCCTTGTTCATGGCCATCGGCTCCCTGCTGGGCGGCCAGCAGGGCATGCTGCTGGCCCTGGTGGTGGCCCTGGGCATGAATTTCTTCAGCTACTGGTTCTCGGACAAGATGGTGCTGAAGATGTACAACGCCCGCGAGGTGGACGCGAGTTCGGCCCCGCAGTTCTACGCCATGGTGCAGGAGCTGGCCGCCAAGGCCCAGCTGCCCATGCCCAAGGTCTACATCATCGACGAGAACGCGCCCAACGCCTTTGCCACCGGCCGCAACCCCGAGCATGCCGCCGTGGCCGCGACCACGGGCATCATGCGCGTGCTCTCCGAGCGCGAGCTGCGCGGCGTGATGGCGCATGAGCTGGCCCATGTGAAGCACCGCGACATCCTGATCTCCACCGTCAGCGCCACCATGGCCGGTGCCATCTCCATGCTGGCCAATTTCGCCATGTTCTTCAGCCCGCGCGACAGCGAGGGCCGGCCGGCCAATCCCATCGTGGGCCTGCTGGTGGCCATCCTGGCGCCCATCGCGGCCAGCCTGATCCAGATGGCGATCAGCCGCGCCCGCGAGTTCGAGGCCGACCGCGGCGGCGCCGAGATCTCGGGCGACCCGCGCGCCCTGGCCTCGGCCCTGGACAAGATCCAGCGCTACGCCCAGGGCATCCCCCTGGAGGCGGCCGAGCGCCACCCCGAAACCGCCCAGATGATGATCATGAACCCGCTCTCGGGCGGCGGGCTCAAAGGCCTGTTCAGCACCCACCCCGCCACCGAGGAGCGCATCGCGCGCCTGATGGCCCTGGCCAACGGCAGCGGCCGCTGAGCGGCCTCGAGCTCGGGCGGGCTCAAGACCCGACCCCGGGCGCCGATAATGAAGCGATGAAGCGCGCTTCCCCCCTGCTGACGATGCTGCTCCCCGGTCTGGCCCTGCTGCTGGCCGGCTGCGAGCAACTGGGCATCGAGGACCCGGCCAAGGTGGCCGCCGCCAAGGAGGCCGAGGGCAAGGCCGTGGGCAGCGCCTGCCGCCATGCCATGCGCGCCATCGAGGACTGCTATGTGCTCAACCCCAAGGCGCAGAAGGCGGCGGTCTTCGCCGGCTGGCGCGAGATGGACGAGTACATGCGGGAAAACAAGCTGGAGGGCGTGACGCCCCAGGTGCCCCGCCCCGGGGCCTCCAAGCCCGCCAGCAGCGACGAGGCCATCGAGACCGAGCCCAAGGGCGCGGCCCGCGAGCGCAGCAGCGGCGGCAACAGCAAGTCGCACTGAGCCGCAGTTCGGCCCTGCCGTGCTGCACTTGGTCGCGGCGCCGGCGTGGCCGGTCTGCCGGCACGGCATCATGCGCAGCATCAACCACAAACGCTGCCGCAGGAGGCTCGCCATGAACCGCAACAAGACCCGCCGCCACCTCGTTCTGGGCGCCCTGGCCCTGGGCCTGGCCGCCGGTGCCCAGGCCTGGACCTGGAATCTGGGCAGCGGCGAACGCGTGGACGGCAATGGAGAGTCGGGCAGCGAGAGCCGCACGCCGGGCGCCTTCGAGGCCATCCGCCTGAGCGGCAGCTTCAAGCTCAAGGTGCATCAGGCCGGGGCCGACACGGTGGAAATCAGCGCCGACAAGAATCTGCTGCCCTATGTCGAGACCCGGGTGATCGAGGGCAAGGAAGGGCTCAAGACCCTGGAGATCGCGCCCAAGAAGGGCTACCGCCTCAACGGCCGCCAGCCGGTGCAGCTGAATGTGGGCATGGTGGTGCTGCGCCGCCTGACGGTGGACGGCAGCGGTGATGTCCGCGTGGATGGCATGAAGACCCCGGGTCTGGTGGCGACCGTGGCCGGCTCGGGCGATGTGGCACTGAATGAGCTCTTCAGCGAGGAGCTCTCGCTCAGTGTGGCGGGCTCGGGGGACATCCTGGCCCAGGGCCGTGTCAACACGCTCAGGGTCTCGCTCGCCGGCAGCGGCGACGTCAAGGCCGCCGATCTGGCGGCCGACGAGGTGCGGGTCAGTGTGGCAGGCAGCGGCGATGTGCTGGTGCAGGCCAACAAGCTGCTCAAGGCCTCGATCGCCGGCTCGGGCGATGTGCGCTACCGCGGCAACCCCCAGGTCTCCAGCTCGGTGGCCGGCAGCGGTTCCATCAAGCCGATGAGCCGCTGATGCGGGCCCCGGCTGCGGCGTGCCCGCCACGCCGGGCCTGCCGCGGATCGCCTTGCGCACAGGCCCGCGCGCGCCAAACCCGGCCGGCCCCGACAATGGGCGCATGACGCCACATTGGTCCACCATCGCCCAGCACCCCGAGTTCCGCCGGGGCGCGCGGGACATGATGGGCATCACCCTGGGCATCTCGGCCTGGGGTCTGGTCACCGGCGTGGCCATGGTCAAGAGCGGGCTGTCCGTGCCCCTGGCCCTGCTGATGAGCTTCGTGGTCTTCGCCGGCAGCTCCCAGCTGGCCTCGCTGCCGCTGATCGCGGCCGGCGCCCCGATGTGGGTGCTCTGGGCCACGGCCTTCTGCGTCAATCTGCGCTTCGTGATCTTCAGCACCCAGTGGCGCCAGTACTTCGGCCACCTGCCGCGCGCCTACCGCCTGCGCATCGCCTACTTCGCCGCGGATCTCAATTACGTGGCCTTCCTCAAGCGTTTCCCGGACGGCAAGCCCGCGCCCGAGCAGGAGCCCTATTTCTGGGGCGGGGTGGCCCTGAACTGGAGCGCCTGGCAGATCCCCTCGGTGCTCGGCATCCTGCTGGCCAACCATGTGCCCACGCAGTGGGGCCTGGGCTTCGCGGGCGTGCTGGCCCTGCTGGGCCTGTCCTACTCCCTGCTGAAGGACCGCAACACCTGGGTCTCGGCCGCCGTGGCCGGCTGTGCGGCGGTGGCGGCCTATGCCTTGCCGCTGCGCCTGAACATCCTGGTGGCCATCGCGGCCGCCGTGGCCGCCGGCCTGCTGCTGGAGAAGTGGTTGCCCGAGACGAGGAGGACGCCGGCATGAGCACCTGGGAAACCGTGCTGGCCATCCTCGGCATGGGCCTGATCACCCTGCTGACCCGGGCCTTCTTCCTGATCCCCAAGCAGGAACTGCCCCTGCCCGACTGGCTCAAGGACGGCCTGCGCTATGCGCCGCTGGCCGCGCTGGCGGCCGTGATCGTGCCCGAGATCGTGATGAGCAACGGCCAGCTGATCAGCACCTGGCAAGACGCGCGGCTCTATGCCACCGCCGTGGGCACGGTCTACTTCTTCTGGCGCGGCGGCATCCTGGGCACCATCATCAGCGGCACGGCGGTGATGCTGGCCCTGCGCATCGGTCTGGGCTGGTAACCCGGATGTTGTCCGGCCCCGGGCCGGCCGCTTGGTAAGCTTGAGGGTGATGCGGCACCGGGACGGTGCCCGACCGGTTTCTCAACTCCAAGCGTCTTTCCTCTGATCATGAACGTTCTGCGTTTCTCCGACCTGATCGCCGCCGGCAAGGTGGCCGGCCAGCGCGTCTTCATCCGTGCCGACCTCAATGTGCCCCAGGACGATGCCGGCCGCATCACCGAGGACACCCGCATCCGCGCCTCCATCCCCTGCATCCAGGCCGCCCTGAAGGCCGGCGCTGCCGTGATGGTCACCTCGCACCTGGGCCGCCCCACCGAGGGCGAGTTCAAGCCCGAGGATTCGCTGGCCCCGGTGGCCCAGCGCCTGGGCGAGCTGCTGGGCTTCGAGGTGCCGGTCCTGGCCAACTGGGTGGACGGCGTGGAGGTGAAGCCCGGCCAGCTGGTGCTGCTGGAGAACTGCCGCGTCAACAAGGGCGAGAAGAAGAACAGCGAGGAGCTGGCGAAGAAGATGGCTGCCCTGTGCGACATCTATGTGAACGACGCCTTCGGCACCGCCCACCGCGCCGAGGGCACGACCTACGGCATCGCCCAGTTCGCGAAGATCGCCTGCGCCGGCCCCCTGCTGGCCGCCGAGATCGACGCCATCAGCAAGGCCCTGGCCGCGCCCAAGCGCCCCCTGGTGGCCATCGTGGCCGGCTCCAAGGTCTCCACCAAGCTGACCATTCTGCAAAGCCTGTCCAAGAATGTGGACGGCCTGATCGTGGGCGGCGGCATCGCCAACACCTTCATGCTGGCCGCCGGCCTGAAGATCGGCAAGAGCCTGGCCGAGCCCGATCTGCTGGCCGATGCCAAGGCCGTGATCGAGGCCATGAAGGCTCGCGGCGCCGAGGTGCCCATTCCCATGGACGTGGTCACCGCCAAGAGCTTCGCGGCCGACGCCCCGGCCACCACCAAGGCCGCCACCGAGGTGGCCGACGATGACCTGATCCTGGACATCGGCCCCAAGACCGCCGCCATCCTGGCCGACAAGCTCAAGGCGGCCGGCACCATCGTCTGGAACGGCCCGGTGGGCGTGTTCGAGTTCGACGCCTTTGCCGGCGGCACCGAAGCCGTGGCCCGCGCTATCGCCAGCTCGGACGCCTTCAGCATCGCCGGCGGTGGTGACACCCTGGCCGCCATCGCCAAGTACGGCATCGAGAAGGACGTGGGCTATATCTCCACCGGCGGCGGCGCATTCCTGGAGGTGCTGGAAGGCAAGACCCTGCCGGCCTTCGAGATCCTGAGCAAGCGCGCGGCGGGCTGATTCAGCCGCGACCGCTCAAAAGGGCCTGCAGCAGCAGGCCCTTTTTCATGGCGCTCACAAAACCCGTTTCACCCCCGGCACCGCCCGCAGCACACGCGCCGCCAGAAAGGACAGGACCGTGGCCATGCTGGCCACACACAGGAACTTGAGCAGGGGCGGCGCGCCCCAGGGCGCCAGCAGCACCGCGACCAGTACCAGCACCGGGGCGTGCAGCACAAAGGCGCCGTAGGCCTGGGCGCTCCAGCGCTGCCAGCGGGGCGAGGGCGTGTTGAAACGCCGCTGGAAGCCCTGGAGCAATCCGGCGATCAGGCCCCAGGCCACCAGGGGTTCCCAGAAGGCGTAGAGCCAGGCCGCGGGGGCCCAGCCGGTGGCCGTCTGCTGGGGCTGTCCCGTGAGTGCGCGCAGGGCCAGCAAGGTGGCGGGCAGGAGGGGAATGGCGATCAGCGCGATGCGGCGCCAGCGCCGCGCCTGCTCGGCCGGGATGCGTTCCAGCCAGCGCCCTGGCGCGGCCAGACAGCCCAGGAAGAAGAGAAACACATAGGACGCGAAATAGCCCAGCTGCAGGCCCAGGCGCTCCTGGCCCACCGGCACCGCCTGGCGCAGCAGCAGGGCCGCCACCCCCACGGCCAGGGCGCTCAGCCACCAGCAGCGCGGTGCCGGCAGGGCCTCGCGAGCGCGCAGCGGCGGGCCGAACTGCTGGCGCAGCAGCCAGACCAGGGTGAAGAGCAGCAGGGCCCAGGCGAACCACAGCGGGCCCAGTACAAAGCGGCCCTGGGCCAGCAGCGCGCCCCAGTGGGGCAGCCAGGGCTCGCCGCGGGCCTGGCCGGCCAGGGCCTCGGTCAGCGGCCCCAGCACGAAGCCGAACACCAGCAGGGGCAGGCCCAGGCGCAGCCCGCGCTCGCTCATGAAGCGCATGGATCCCTTGCGTGCCAGCGCTCCCGGCGTGAAATAGCCGGCCAGCAGAAAGAACATGCCCATGAAGAAGGCCTGGTCCACGGCGCAGAGCAGGGTGAGCAGCATGCTGCCGGGCAGGCTGGCGTCCGAGACCTCGCGGTAGAACCAGCCGCCTGAGCCGCCATAGGTGATGGCGCAGTGGTGCACGATGACCAGGACGGTGAGCAGCACACGCAAGCGGTCGATGAAGTCGCTGCGGGTGGCGGGCGTTGAAGAGACGGACATCCAGGCCTTTCCGTGGAGGTGGGGCGCCAGGGTAGGGGATGAGGCCCGGCTGCGGGGACAGGGCTTGCCCGCGGGGTGGGGCTCGCGTCTGCTGACCGGGCTGGTCTTGCCATCTTTGCATGGCGGACAAAACAGTCGGCATCGGCATGGCGGAATAAGAGGAGTAACCTTGCCCGCCCTGTATCGAGGAGACGCGGCATGAGCAGCAGCAGCCCCAACAACAAGTCCACCCTGTCGCCGGCCGAGGCCGCCCTGCGCGAGGCCGCGCTGGACTACCACCGCGCCCCCACACGCGGCAAGATTTCCGTCACGCCCACCAAGGCCCTGTCCAACCAGCGCGATCTGTCCCTGGCCTATTCGCCGGGTGTGGCCTATCCCTGCCTGGACATCGAGGCCGATCCCTCGCTGGCGGCCGACTACACCTCGCGCGCCAATCTGGTGGGCGTGGTGACCAATGGCACGGCGGTGCTGGGCCTGGGTGATATCGGTCCCCTGGCCGCCAAGCCGGTGATGGAGGGCAAGGGCTGCCTGTTCAAGAAGTTCGCCGGCATCGATGTGTTCGACATCGAACTGGCCGAGCGCGATCCGGACAAGCTGGTCGAGATCATCGCGGCCATGGAGCCCACACTGGGCGGCGTCAATCTGGAAGACATCAAGGCGCCCGAGTGCTTCTACATCGAGAAGAAGCTCAAGGAGCGCATGAATATTCCGGTCTTCCACGATGACCAGCACGGCACGGCCATCATCAGCGCCGCCGCCCTGCTCAACGGTCTGGAGCTGGTGGGCAAGGACATCGGCCAGGTCAAGCTGGTGGCCTCGGGCGCCGGCGCCGCGGCCATCGCCTGCCTGGACGTGATGGTGGGCCTGGGGGTCAGCCGCGCGAACATCTTTGTGGTGGACTCCAAGGGCGTGATCCGCGAAGGGCGTGGCGATAAGCTGGACGAGAGCAAGCAGCGCTACTGCCAGACCACCGCGGCCACCACCCTGGCCGAGGTGATCGTGGGGGCGGACGTCTTCCTGGGCTGCTCGGCCGCCGGGGTGCTGACGCCCGAGATGGTCAAGACCATGGCGGATCAGCCCATCATCCTGGCCCTGGCCAATCCCGAACCCGAGATCCGCCCCGAGCTGGCCAAGGCCGTGCGGCCCGACTGCATCGTCGCCACCGGACGCTCGGACTTCCCGAACCAGGTCAACAACGTTCTCTGCTTCCCCTACATCTTCCGCGGCGCGCTCGATTGCGGCGCGCGCACGATCAACGAGGAAATGAAGATGGCCGCCGTGCGCGCCATCGCCTCGCTTGCCCGTGAGGAAGTATCCGACGTCGCGGCCCGCGCCTATTCCGGCGACACGCCGAGCTTCGGCCCGAACTACCTCATCCCCTCGCCCTTCGACCAGCGCCTCATCCTGCGCATCGCGCCGGCCGTCGCGCGCGCCGCGGCCGAAACGGGCGTGGCTCTCCGTCCGATCAGCGATTTCGACGCCTATCTTGACCAGCTCAACCGCTTCGTCTGGCGCTCCGGCTTCATCATGAAGCCGATCTTCGCCGCCGCGAAGAAGGCCGAGAAGAAGCGCGTGATCTTCGCCGAAGGCGAGGACGAACGCGTGCTGCGCGCCGCCCAGGTGCTGCTGGAAGAAGATATCGCCAAGCCCATCCTGATCGGCCGCCCGCAGATCATCGAGACGCGCCTGAAGCGTTACGGCCTGCGCCTGAAGCTGGGCGAGGATGTGGCGGTGATCGACCCCGAGAACGACCCGCGCTTCCGCCAGTACTGGGAGGCCTACCACCAGGTCATGGGCCGCAAGGGCTTCACGCCCGAGATGGCCAAGGCCGCGGTGCGCCGCTCCAACACCACCATCGGCGCCCTGGCCATCAAGCTGGGCGATGCCGACGCCATGATCTGCGGCATGGTGGGGCGCTTCGACTCGCATCTGGAGCACGTGTCCGAGCTGATCGGCCTGCGCCCCGGCGTGAGCAGCTTCGCCACCATGAATGCGGTGATGCTGGAGAAGCAGACCCTCTTCATCACCGACACCTTCGTCAACGACAGCCCCGAGGCCGAGCAGCTGGCCGAGATCGCCGCCATGGCGGCCGAGGAGCTGCAGCGCTTCGGCCTGCCGCCCAAGCTGGCCTTTGTCTCGCACTCCATGTTCGGCTCCAGCAAGCGGCCCTCGGCGCAGAAGATGCGCCGCGCCCACGAGCTCTTCGCCGCCGCCCACCCCGAGATCGAGTGCGATGGCGAGATGCATGGCGACGCCGCGCTCTCGGAGAGCGTGCGCGCCACCTTCCTGCCCGACAGCAAGCTGCAGGGCGCGGCCAATCTGCTGGTGCTGCCCTCGCTGGACGCGGCCAACATCCTCTTCAATGTGCTGAAGATCGTGGCTGGCCAGGGCGTGACCGTGGGGCCCATCCTGCTGGGCGCGGCGGCACCGGTGCACATCCTCACGCCCTCGGCCACGGTGCGCCGCATCGTCAACATGACGGCCCTGGCCGCGGCCGATGTGCATGCGGCGCGCGGCTGAAACCGCGTGAAACCCTGGCGCGGCGTCTGTTGAGGCTCATAATCCGCCGCTGTAACTAGATTTCAGCGAGAGACAGCCCCACCATGACCCGCGCCACCAAGATCGTTGCCACCCTCGGCCCGGCTTCCTCCTCGCCCGAGGTGCTGGAGCGCATGATCCGGGCCGGCGTGGACGTCGTGCGCCTGAACTTCTCGCACGGCAAGGCCCAGGACCATATCGACCGCGCCCGCATGGTGCGCGAGGCCGCCGCGGCGGCCGGTCGTTCGGTGGCCATCATGGCCGACCTGCAGGGCCCCAAGATCCGCGTGGGCAAGTTCGAGAACGGCAAGATCGAGCTCATCCCCGGCACGCCCTTCATCCTGGACGCCGACCGCACCGAGCTGGGCAATGAGCAGATCGTGGGCCTGGACTACAAGGAGCTGCCGCGCGATGTGAAGCCCGGCGACACCCTGCTGCTCAACGACGGCCTGCTGGTGCTGACCGTGGACTCCGTCAAGGGCTCCCAGGTGCACACCACGGTCAAGCTGGGCGGCGAGCTGTCCAATAACAAGGGCATCAACAAGCAGGGCGGCGGCCTGACCGCCCCGGCCCTGACCGCCAAGGACATGGAGGACATCAAGACCGCCATGTCCTTCCAGTGCGAATACCTGGCCGTGAGCTTCCCCAAGAACGCCACCGATATGGAAATGGCGCGCCAGCTGGCCAATGTGGCCGGTGAGGCCTATCGCCACAAGCCGGCCATGATCGCCAAGATCGAGCGCTACGAGGCCATCCCGCAGCTGGAGGCTATCCTGAAGGCCAGCGACGGCATCATGGTGGCGCGCGGCGATCTGGCGGTCGAGGTGGGTAATGCCGCCGTGCCGGCGCTGCAAAAGCGCATGATCAAGCTGGCCCGCGAGCTGGACAAGGTGACCATCACCGCCACCCAGATGATGGAGTCCATGATCGTGAATCCGGTGCCCACGCGCGCCGAGGTGTCGGACGTGGCCAACGCGGTGCTGGACGGCACCGACGCCGTGATGCTCAGCGCCGAGACCGCCGCCGGCAAGTACCCGGTGGAAACCATCGAGCAGATGGCGGCCATCGCGCTGGAGGCCGAGCGCGCCGAGTTCGTGAACCTGGACACCGACTTCACCGGCCGCCAGTTCGGCCGCATCGACCAGTCCATCGCCATGGGCGCCCTGTTCACCGCCTACCACCTGGGCTGCAAGGCCATCGTGGCCCTCACCGAGTCGGGCTCCACCGCGCTGTGGATGAGCCGCCACCGCATCAATGTGCCCATCTTCGCCCTGACCACCCAGGAGGTCAGCCAGCGCCGCATGAATCTCTACCGCAATGTGCGCCCGCTCTTGATGCCCAAGTTCGACGACCGCGACCAGGCCCTGAAGGCGGCCGAGCTGCTGCTGATCGAACGCGGCGTGCTGATGCCCGGCGACACCTATGCCATCACCTGCGGCGAGCCCATGGGCTACCCCGGCGGCACCAATATGCTCAAGGTCTGCCGCGTCGACTGAGGGCAGCGCACCGAGCGCGGCGTGGCGCGGGGGCCACGCCTGAATCTGCAGCGGATTTGAGCGATATCAAGCGCGGCCGGGAGGCCGTGCGCAGCGCGTGACATCGGCCCGGGAAGTGTCCCCGGGGCACGCGCACACTGGCACACAGGCGCCGCCGACAGGGCGGTTGCCACCGAGATTGCTAGCGAGTTCCGATGTCCAAGGCTGTCCCCCTCCAAACCGTTTCCGACCTCTCCCTTCCTGCTTCGTCTCCCTTTGCCGCTGGCCTGCTCGGCCGCAGCATAGGCCGGCGCCTCCTGCTGGGCTTCGCCCTGGTGCTAGCCCTGTGCCTGATCGGCTCGGCCGTGGCCGTGCTGGCCCTGGCGCGCATCGAGCGCGATACCGAGACCATGCTGCGCGACTCGGTGGCCACCGAGCGCCTGGCCTCGGACTGGCACCGTCTGATCAAGGCCGGCGTGCTGCGCACCACGGCCGTGGCCGTGAGCAGCGATGGGTCCCTGGCCGAGTTCTTCGCGGCCGACACGGCCGAGTCCTCGCGCCAGTCGGCCCAGCTGGTCGGTGAGCTGGAGAAGCGTCTCACCGGCGTGCAGGAGCGCCAGCTCTACGAGGCCCTGGGCCAGCGCCGCCAGGTCTATCTGAAGGCGCGCGATCGCATCATCCAGGCGCGGCGTCAGGGCGAGACCGAGCTGGCCCGCCAGCTCTTCAAGAGCGAGTTCAAGCCGGCCTCCGAGGCCTATCTGGATGAGCTGGGTCGCCTGCTGAGCCTGCAGCGCCAGGAGATCGACCAGATGGCCGCCGATCTGGCCCGCCTGAACCAGCGCGCCCGCTTGGGCCTGCTGGCCTTCGGCCTGGCGGCCACGGTGCTGGGCCTCGCGCTCTCGCTGCGCCTCTCGCGCAGCATCACCGTGCCGCTGCGCCAGGCCGAGGCCGCGGCCGAGGCCATCGCGCGCTTCGACCTCAGCAGCCCGCTGCAGGGCCATGAGCGCGACGAGGCCGGCCGCCTGCTGCTGGCCCTGGCACGCATGCAGCAGTCCCTGGGTGAGCTGGTGCGCCAGGTGCGTGACGCCACCCAAAGCGTGGCCACGGCCAGCCAGCAGATCGCCGCCGGCAATGGCGAGCTGAGCCAGCGCACCGAGCGCACCGCGCACCGCCTGCAGTCCACCGCCAGCGCCGTGACCCAGCTCAGCGGTTCGGTGGGGCAGACGGCCGAGTCCGCCCGCTCCGCCAGCCGCCTGGCGGCCCAGGCCAGCCAGGCCGCCCGCGCCGGCGGCGAGGTGGCGGTGCAGGTGATCAGCACCATGGACGGCATCGATGGCAGCTCGCGCCGCATTGCCGACATCATCG
This sequence comes from Shinella sp. XGS7, assembly GCF_020535565.1. Classification (NCBI taxonomy): domain Bacteria; kingdom Pseudomonadati; phylum Pseudomonadota; class Alphaproteobacteria; order Hyphomicrobiales; family Rhizobiaceae; genus Shinella; species Shinella sp. XGS7. Next base: position 1,781,025 of record NZ_CP084758.1, read on the forward strand.
GCGTGATCGACGGCATCGCCTTCCAGACCAATATCCTGGCCCTGAACGCGGCGGTGGAAGCCGCCCGGGCCGGCGAGCAGGGCCGCGGCTTCGCGGTGGTGGCCGGCGAGGTGCGGGGTCTGGCCCAGCGCAGCGCCGAGGCGGCGCGCGAGATCAAGCAGCTGATCGCCGAGAGCGTGGAGCGCGTGGCCAGCGGCACGGCCCTGGTGCGCAGCGCCGGTCAGGGCATGGAGGAGATCATGGCCAGCGTGCGCCGGGTCAATGACATCATCGGCGAGATCAGCGCTGCGGCCAGCGAGCAGAACCAGAGCATGAACGATGTGGGCCAGGCCGTGGCCCATGTGGACGATATGACCCAGCAGAACGCTGCCCTGGTGGAAGAGGCGGCCGCGGCTTCCTCCTCGCTGCACGAGCAGGCGGCACGCCTGTCGCAGGCGGTCGGGGTATTCCGCCTGCAGGGCTGAGCTTGCTGCGCGGCGGCGCTTACACTGCGGTGAGCCTGGCCAGCCCGGCCATCCCCGCTCAGCGAAACCCCGCCGCATGCGTCGTTTCTTCACGGCACTCCTGCTGATCCTGATCGGTCTGCTGCCCGCCCGGGCCGCCGATCCGGCCCGGGTGCTGATCTACGGCGACGCCGCCTATCCGCCCTACAGCTATGTGGAGCAGGGCCAGTTCCGCGGCCTCTATGTGGAGGCGCTGCGCGAGATCGCCCAGGGCCTGGCGCCCGACTACGAGATCGAGCTGCGGCCCGTGCCCTGGCGCCGCGGCCTGCGCATGCTGGAGCAGGGCGAGGCCCTGGTGCTGTTCCCGCCCTACCGGCGCGCCGAGCGCGAGTACATCGCGCGCTACTCGCCGCCCCTGCTCACCGAAACCGTGGTCCTGGTCTGCCGCGAGGGCCTGCAGCCGCTGCCGCGCAGCTTTCCGTCCCAGTTCGCCGGCCTGCGCATCGGCGTGAATGCCGGCTTTGCGCTGAGTGATCGCCTGGTCGAGGCGCGGCAGAAGGGCCTGGTCCAGGTGGAGGATGCGGTGGACAGCCTGGCCAATCTGCGCAAGCTGCAGCTGGGGCATCTGGACTGCTATGCCAATGACCGGCGCGCCATCGCCCTGAGCCTGCAGCTCCTGAACCAGCAGCTGCGACCGGGCCAGCAGGCCCTGCGCCTGAACGAGGCGACCGAGCTCTCGGCCGAGACCGTGCATCTGGCCTATGGCCTGGCCGGCGTGGATCGCCTGCCGCCCGGCTTCATCGCGCGCCTGGACGCGGCCATCGCCGCCTATGTGCAGCGCGGCGGCATGGAGCGCCTGCTGCGCCGCTACGTGCCGCCGCAGCCCTAGCGGCCCTCAGCCCGCGCGGGCGTGCTGCACCATGGCGGCCACGCGCGGGCTCATATTCTGTGGCAGCAGCTCCAGCGCGGGCTGGCTGCGGGCGAAGACGCGGAAGAGCTCGTCCGCGAAGGCGTGGCCGATGTCCTCGATGCCCGCGAAGTCCAGCGTGGCGCGGCGGAACTGGGGCAGGCGGGCCGCGATGCGCCGCGCCTGGGCGCGTGACTCCAGCAGCTCGCCGGCCTGGGTCAGCAGGGCCAGGGCGACCGTGGTCTGGTCGAAGGCGATGCCCGAGCCGTCGCAGCTCCAGGCCGCCATCACCTGCTCCAGGGTGCGGGTGGTGTCCAGGGCGATGGCCATGTAGATGGAGCTGCCCTGGCGCGGCAGGGCGCGGCCGCGCTGCCAGCCGCCGGCCTCCCAGGCGCGGCGCTGGTAGGCGGTGTTGTTGGCGTGGATGTCGAACACATCGGCCAGCTGGGCGCTGAAGAAGAGGCCACGGCCGGTGTGCGCCTCGGGCTGGCTGGTGAGCCGGCCCTTGCTCAGCTCCAGCATGGCGTGCTGGGCATCGGCCAGCTCGAAGCGGCTGCAGATCTTGTCGAAAACGCCGCAGCCATCGTCCGAGACCAGCAGCTGCACATGGCTGGGCGTCTGGCGTAGCGACACGGTGGCGCTGCTGCCGCCGCTGTGGTCGATGGCATTGTTCAGCAGCTCGGTGAAGCCATGCTGCACCATGCGCGCCACATGGCGCGGCAGCTCGAAGTGGGGCGCGAAGTCGCGCTGCCAGGGAATGTCTTCCTGCAGGCCGTAGAGCGTGTAGCTGCGCGCCACCTGGCGCAGGGCGCCGGGGTGGTAGACGGGCCGTCGGCTGCTGCCCTCGCGGCGCAGCCACTGGGCGTCCACCAGGCGGCGCAGCGCGGCCTGGGCGGCGCGGCGGCTGGCGCCGGTGCGCTCGGCCACATGGTCGGCCAGGTCCAGGGAATGCTCGCGCGCCGCGGCGGTCATCCACAGGGTGAGGTGGTCGAGGTCCAGGCGTACGGTCACGGCGCCGAGGCTAGCCGCAGCAGGTCGCTGCCGCAAGCGCGCTTGCCCGCATCCCGGGGGAGGGCGGGCCGGGTGGGGCCGCTAGAATCTGCGCCAGTTACGGCGCGGTTACCTCGCGGGCCGCGCCCTGAAAAAGTATTTGCAACTCCCTGGAGGGCCGACCATGCCTCTCGTTTCCATGCGTCAGCTGCTGGACCATGCCGCCGAAAACGGCTATGGCATCCCGGCATTCAATGTCAACAACCTCGAGCAGGTGCAGGCCGTGATGGCCGCGGCCGACGAGGTGGGCGCCCCGGTCATCCTGCAGGCCAGCGCTGGCGCCCGCAAGTACGCCGGCGAGCCCTTCATCAAGCACCTGATCCAGGCCGCCGCCGAGATGTACCCGCACATCCCCCTGGTCATGCACCAGGATCACGGCACCAGCCCCAAGATCTGCCAGGGCGCCATCGACCTGGGCTTCGGCTCGGTGATGATGGACGGCTCCCTGATGGAAGACGGCAAGACGCCCTCGTCCTTTGAATACAACATGGACGTCACCCGCCGCGTCGTCGAGATGGCCCACAAGGTGGGCGTCACCGTCGAGGGCGAGCTGGGCTGCCTGGGCAATCTGGAAACCGGCGATGCCGGCGAGGAAGACGGCATCGGCGCCGTCGGCAAGCTGGACCACAGCCAGATGCTGACCGACCCGGAAGAGGCCGCCACCTTCGTCAAGGCCACCCAGCTGGACGCGCTCGCGGTCGCCATCGGCACCAGCCACGGCGCCTACAAGTTCACCCGTGCGCCTGACGGCGACATCCTGTCGATCGAGACTATCGCCAAGATCAACAAGAAGCTGCCGAACACCCACCTCGTCATGCACGGCTCGTCCTCGGTTCCGCAGGACCTGCAGGACCTTTTCACCACCTATGGCGGCGAGATGAAGCAGACCTGGGGCGTTCCGGTCGCCGAAATCCAGAAGGCGATCCCGCTCGGCGTGCGCAAGGTCAATATCGACACGGACCTGCGTCTCGCCATGACCGGCACGATCCGCAAGTTCCTGGCCGAGAACCCCGACAAGTTCGATGCCCGCGAGTGGCTCAAGCCCGCCCGCGAGGCCGCCAAGGCGGTGTGCAAGCAGCGCTATCTGGAATTCGGTTGCGAAGGCCAGGCCGGCAAGATCAAGGCCCGCAGCCTGGTCGACATCGCCGCGGCCTATGCCCGCGGCGAGCTGGCCCAGGTCGTCCAGTAAAGCCCGGCGCGCGAGCCCGCGGTGGCGCATGCCTTCACCTACGGCTCGCTGATGTGGGCCGACATCATGGCGCGCGTCTGCGGCCTGGCGCCGCAGACCCTGCCGGCCTCGCTGCCGGCGCGCCTGGCCGACCATGCCCGCCATCCGGTGCAGGGGCAGGAGTACCCGGGTCTGCAGCCCGCGCCCGGCGCCGAGGTGGCGGGCCGGCTCTATCTGGATGTGCCCGAGTCCGCCTGGGCGCGGCTGGACGCCTTCGAGGGCCCCGAGTACGAGCGCGTGAGCGTGGCGGTGCACCTGGAAGATGGCCGCGTGCTGGACGCTTTTGTCTACCGCTTCCGCCCCGAGTTCCGCGCCCGGCTGGGCGAGGGCGACTGGGACGAAGCGGCCTTTGCCCGCGCGGGCAAGGCCCGCTTCGAGGCCCGCTATCTGGGCTTTGCGCAAATCGCGGAGGGCCCGGCGGCCTGACCTAAAATCCGCGTTTTCCGCCCGAGCCCACCATGACCGCTGCCCTGCACACATCCTCGCTCACATCTCTCCCCCTGATCGCACGCGGCAAGGTGCGCGAGAACTACGCGGTCGGCGAGGACCGCATCCTGATGGTGGCCTCGGACCGCATCTCGGCCTTCGACGTCATCATGGGCGAGCCCATTCCCGGCAAGGGCGCGCTGCTGACGAAGATGGCGCTGTTCTGGTTCGAGAAGCTGGGCGATATCGTCCCCAACCACCTGACCGGCGACGATCCGCTGTCCGCCGTCAGCACCGAGGCCGACCGCGCCCAGGTGCGCGAGCGCTCCATGCTGGTCAAGCGTCTCAAGCCCCTGCCCATCGAGGCCGTGGTGCGCGGCTACCTGGCCGGCAGCGGCTGGGCCGAATACAAGAGCAAGGGCGAGGTCTGCGGCGTCAAGCTGCCGGCTGGCCTGAACAATGCGTCCAAGCTGCCCGAGCCCATCTTCACCCCGGCCACCAAGGCCGAGATGGGCGACCATGACGAGAACATCAGCTTCGAGCGCTGCGTGGAGATCATCGGCGCCGACCTGGCCGAGCGCGTGCGCGCCATCTCCATTGCCCTCTACAAGCGCGCGGCCGACTACGCCGCCACCAAGGGCATCATCATTGCCGATACCAAGTTCGAGTTCGGCCTGGACGCCGACGGCACCCTGACCCTGATGGACGAGGTGCTGACGCCCGACTCCTCGCGCTACTGGCCCGCCGAGAGCTATGCCGTGGGCAGCAACCCGCCCAGCTACGACAAGCAGTTCCTGCGCGACTGGCTGGAACAGGCCCAGGTGGACGGCAAGCCCTGGGGCAAGGTGGCCCCCGCGCCGACCCTGCCGGCCGAGGTGATCGCGAACACCGCGGCCAAGTACCGCGAGGCCCTGGAACGCCTGACCCGCTGAGCCCGGACATGGCCATCACCTCGCGTCTGCTGCAGCGTCTGGACCAGGCCATTGCCGGCGCGTCCGACCAGATCCAGGCCACCAGCTGGCGCGCCCAGCGCGCCGTGCTGCTGGCCCGCCACGGCCAGATGGCCGAAGCCCGCGAGGCCCTGACGGCCCTGCATCAGCTGGCCTTCCAGCACCCGCATCCGGCCCTGGGCGCCTGGCTGCATTTCGCCGAAGGGCTGATGAGCTACTTCAGCGACTTCGGCAGCGCCGCGGGCGACAAGATCCGCCGCGCCCAGGCCATGGCCCAGGCCGTGGGCCTGCGGGAGCTGGAGGCCTTGTGCAGCGCCTGGCAGGCCCATCTGGCCTATGTGCAGCACGATGTCGAGCGCCTGGTGCGCCACGCCCAGGACTGCCTGCGCCTGAGCGATGCCCAGCAGCACGGCGCGCGCAGCCGCCTGGCCGTGGCCCTGGGTCTGGCCTATCACTTCGCCGGGCGGGCCGAGACGGCCCAGACCTGGTATGCCGCGGCACGCCGTCACGCCGCGGCCGAGGGCGATGACGCCACCCAGTCGGCCCTGATCTACAACATGGCCGAAATGCGTTGCGCCCACCAGCGCCGCGAGAGCCTGGCCCACCCGGCCCGGCCTGTGCCCGAGCTGCTGCTGGGGGCCGATTCGGTCAAGCACTACGATGCCGCCGTGGGTGGCTCGGCCATGTCCGAGCTCACGCCGGTGCTGCGCGCCCAGATCCTGGTGGTGCAGGGCGACTATGCCCAGGCCCAGGCCTTGTACGAAGCGCATCTGCCGCAAGCCATGGCCCTGGGGCTGGCGCGCCTGGGCAGCAGCCTGCTGGCCGATCTGGCCTGGTGCCGGGTCAATCTGGGGCAGCGCGAGCAGGCCCTGAGCCAGGCCCAGGAGGCGGAGTTTGAGCTGGATCCGGCCTGCGATGTGGACGACCGCGCCGCCACCCACAGCCGCCTGGCCCAGGTCTATGGCGCCCTGGGCGATGCAGCCACGGCCCAGCGCCACGCGGCGCTGGCGAGCCAGGAATGGGCGGAATTCGAGCGCCAGCAGGCGCAATGGGCGGCCGCGCTGGATGCGGCCGGTCTGAACCGGCCCTGAGGCCGGCTGGCCCTCAGAACAGGGCCATGCTCAGCTTGCGGCGGTACTGGTCCACCAGCGGGTCGCTGGCGGGCACCACGGCCTTGCCGGCAATCTCCAGCGTGCTCTTCGGCTCGGCGCCGGCCTGGGGTTTGGGCGCGGGCTTGCTGAGCAGCTCCAGGATCGCCACATAGAGCTTGCGCGCGGCCTCGCCGTTCCAGGTCTTGTCGCGCATGATGATTTCCAGCAGCTCGTCCATGGCCTCGGGGAAGTGCAGGGCGGCCAGATGCGTCTGGGCCAGGGCGTAGCGGGCCTCGAAGTCGCGCTTGTTGGCGGCGAGGGCGGCCTGCAGGGCGGCGGCGTCAACACGGGCCGCGGTCTCCATGGCGGCCATCCACTGGGCCAGGGCGGCGAAGCGGGCATGCGGGGTCAGGGTGTCGGCGGCGCGCTCGGCCACCGGGGCGAAGGCGGCCTGGGCTTCGGCCAGACGGCCCTGCTCCAGCAAGGCCTTCACCAGATCGAAGCGCGCGGCCTCGTTGGCCGGATCGGTCTCCACCGCCTGGGCCAGCTTGGCCAGGGCGGAGTCCAGATCGCCTTCGGCCAGCAGCTCCTCGGCCTCGGCCAGTTCTTCCTCGGCCTCCAGGGCCTCGCCGCTGGGCACATGCTTGTCCAGGAACTCGCGGATCTGGGCTTCGGGAATGGCGCCCACAAAGCCGTCCACCGGCTGGCCGCCGACGAACATCACGCAGAAGGGGATGGAGCGCACGCCAAAGGCCTGGGAGAGCTGGCCGGCGATCTCGGGCTGTTCATCGCTATTGAGCTTGGCCAGCAGGAAGCGGCCGCCGTAGGCGGTTTCCAGCTTCTCCAGCACCGGGCCCAGGCTCTTGCAGGGGCCGCACCAGGGCGCCCAGATGTCCAGCAGCACCGGCTGGCTCATGGAAGCCTGCAGCAGCTCGGTTTCGAAGTTCTGTATGGTGATGTCGATCATGGGGGTCTCGAGGGCTCGGCTGGGGACTTGGCGGCACCCGCCTACAATTCAAGGTTTCTTTTCCGCCTGTTCAGCGATTGGAGCGAGCCGTGAGCAACGTCTCCCCCCTGGTCGGCGTGGTGATGGGTTCCAGCAGTGACTGGGAGACCATGAAGCACGCCGCCGACATTCTCTCCGAGTTCGGCATCCCTTTCGAGGCGCAGGTCGTCTCGGCCCACCGCATGCCCGACGAGATGTTTGCCTATGCCGAGGCCGCCGAGGGCCGCGGCCTGCGCGCCATCATCGCCGGGGCCGGCGGTGCGGCGCATCTGCCCGGCATGCTGGCGGCCAAGACCCCGGTGCCCGTGCTGGGCGTGCCGGTGGCCAGCCGCCATCTGCAGGGCGTGGATTCCCTGCACTCCATCGTGCAGATGCCCAAGGGCATTCCGGTGGCCACCTTTGCCATCGGCACGGCCGGCGCCGGCAATGCGGCCCTGTTCGCCGTGGCCATGCTGGCCAGCGGTGATGCCGCCCTGCGCGACAAGCTGGCCGCCTACCGCGTGGCCCAGACCGAGAAGGCACGCGCCATGACGAAGGATCTGGTCTGATGAGCGACGTTCTGCTGCCCGGCGCCACGCTGGGCGTGCTCGGCGGAGGCCAGCTGGGCCGCATGTTCGTGCATGCGGCGCAGAGCCTGGGCTACCGCACCGTGGTGCTGGACCCCGATGCCGACAGTCCGGCCGGCGCCGTGGCGCATGAGCACATCCGCGCCGACTACCTGGACGAGGAGGCCTTGGCCGCCCTGGCCGCGGCCTGCGACGCCATCACCACCGAGTTCGAGAATGTGCCGGCCCGCGCCCTGGAGCTGCTGGCCGCGCAGCGCCCCGTGGCCCCGGCCGGCCACTGCGTGGCCATCTGCCAGGACCGCGCCGCCGAGAAGGCGCATTTCCGCGCCAGCGGCGTGGACTGCGCGCCCTATGCCTACCTCAGCAGCGCGGCCGATCTGGCGGCGCTGGACGAGGCCCGCCTGCTGCCCGGCATCCTCAAGACCGCCCGCATGGGCTATGACGGCAAGGGCCAGGTGCGCGTGCGCAGCCGCGAGGAGCTGCAGCGCGCCTGGGAAGAGCTGGGTCAGCTGCCCTGCGTGCTCGAGAAGATGCTGCCCCTGCAGCTGGAGCTCTCGGTGATCGTGGCCCGCGGCCGCGACGGCGCGGTGGTGCAGTTCCCGGTGCAGCAGAACCTGCACCGCGACGGCATCCTGGCCGTGACCGAGGTGCCGGCCCCGGCCGTGGATGCGGTCCTGCAGGCCCGCGCTGCCGAGTCGGCCGCGCGCATCGCGGCCGAGATGGGCTATGTGGGCGTGCTGTGCATCGAGTTCTTCCTGCTGCAGGACGGCAGCCTGGTGGTCAACGAGATGGCGCCGCGCCCGCACAACTCCGGCCACTACACGCTCAATGCCTGTGACGCCTCGCAGTTTGAACTGCAGGTGCGGGCCCTGGCCGGCCTGCCCCTGATCACGCCGCGCCTGCATTCGCCGACCGTGATGCTGAACCTGCTGGGCGATCTCTGGTTTGACCCCCAGGATCCCGCGCGCGCCGCCCGCGAGCCCGACTGGGCCGGCGTGCTGGCCCTGCCCGGCACCCATCTGCATCTCTACGGCAAGGCCAGCGCCCGCCGCGGCCGCAAGATGGGGCATCTGAATGTGAGCGCGGCCACGCCCGAGGCGGCCCGTGCCACCGCTCGCCGCGCGGCGGCCCTGCTGGGCCTGCCCGAGGCCTGGTGAGCCATCATGCTGCTTGACGGCCACGACCCCGCCGCCCTGCGCCAGGCCGCCCAGGCCCTGGCCGCAGGCGAGCTGGTGGCCCTGCCCACCGAAACCGTCTACGGCCTGGGCGCCCGCGCCGACCAGGACGCGGCCGTGGCCAAGATCTTCGCGGCCAAGGGCCGGCCCAGCGACCACCCGCTGATCGTCCATGTGCTGGACATCGCCGAGGCCGAGGCCTTCACCAGCGGTCTGCCGCCGGTGGCGCGGCGCCTGATGCAGGCCTTCTGGCCCGGGCCGCTGACCGTGATCGTGCCGCGTGCGCCCGGCGTGGCCGCCGCCGCCGCCGGTGGCCAGGACAGCGTGGGCCTGCGCTGCCCCGCCCACCCCGTGGCCCGTGCCCTGCTGGATGAGGCGCGCCGCCTGGGTGTGCACGGCGTGGCCGCGCCCAGTGCCAACCGCTTCGGCAAGGTCAGCCCCACGCGGGCGGCCCATGTGCAGAGCGAGTTCGGTGCCGATCTGCTGGTGCTGGACGGTGGCGCCTGCGAGGTGGGCATCGAGTCCAGCATCGTGGACTGCAGCCGCGGCCACCCGGTGCTGCTGCGTCCCGGCATCCTCACCCCGGCCCAGATCGAGGCCGCGGCGGGCGAGCCCCTGCGCGCGCGCGACGGCGGCACACCGCGTGCCTCCGGCACCCTGGCCGCGCATTACGCGCCCCAGGCCGTGGTCAGTCTGCTGACGCCCGAGGCCCTGCGCGAGCGCCTGAACGCTCAGCAACAAAGGCCCGACGGGCTGGCGGTATATTCCCGTTCGCTGTCCCCGCTTGCGGGGGTGGCGCTGTGGCGGGCCATGCCCGGCGATGCAGCGGCGGCGGCCTTCGAGCTGTTTGCCGTGCTGCGGGAGCTGGACGCGGCCGGTGCCCGAGAAATCTGGATCGAGGCGCCGCCCGCGGACAGCGCCTGGGACGGTGTGCGAGACCGCCTGGCCCGAGCCGCCGCAGCCTTTGCTGCGCAGCCCGGTGCAGGCAAGGCCTGAGATCGATCAGTCGAAAAGTCTGGAGAGTTGATGAAGTTTCTGAAGCAAGGCGCACTGGCGCTGGCGGCTGCGGCCGTGTTGACCGCCTGCGGCGGCGGTGGCGGCCAGATCGAGCCCTTCAAGCCCAAGAGCATCAAGGCCTTCGGCGACGAGACCAGCGTGATCACCTCGGCCGGCCGCAAGTACACGGTCAATGCCACCGATGCCAACGATGTGCTGGTCTGCTCCAGCAACCCGATCTGGATCCAGGCCCTGGCCGGCTCCTTCGGTCTGGTGTTTGCCGAGTGCAACCCCAACAACGTCACCCCGCCCAGCGGCAAGATCTACGCCGCGGCTGGCGCCAAGGTGGCCGACGTCAAGGCGCAGGTGGATGCCGCCTTCAATGCCGGCGGCTTCAGCAGCACCGATCTGGTGTCCATGCTGGCCGGTGCCAACGATGTGCTGGAGCTCTATGCCCAGTATCCGCAGCAGGGCCTGGACGCGCTCAAGGCCCAGGCGGGTCAGCGCGGCCGCGACCTGGCCGACCAGGTCAACCGCATCGCCAATGCCGGCGGTCGCGTGATCGTGGCCACCCTGCCGGACCTGGGCCTGACGCCCTTTGCCATCAAGGAGCGTCAGAGCAAGCCGGACACCGACCGCGCCAAGCTGCTGACCGAGCTCATCACCGAGTTCAACAACCAGCTGCGCCTGAACATCCTCAACGACGGGCGTCTGATCGGTCTGGTGCTGGCCGATGAGATGAGTCAGGCCATCGTGCGTTTCCCCTCCGCCTTCGGCTACAGCAATGTGACCGAAGCGGTCTGCCTGGACAGCAGCCTGCCCCTGCAGTGCACCAGCAAGACCCTGGTGACCGGTGGTTCGGCCGACAGCTATCTCTGGGCCTCGTCGGTGCTGCTGAGCCCGGCCGGCCAGGGCCGTCTGGGCCTGCTGGCCCAGACCCGCGCGCTGAACAACCCGTTCTGAGCGTGCGCCTGCGCGGGGCGGGGCCCCGCGCGGCAGATCAGGGCGCGTCCTGCACCGCCCATTGCAGCAAGGCATCCAGCGCCGGCCGCCCCGCGGCCGCGCGCGGATGCTGCAGCATCGCCACCATCACATAGCGCCGGCCCGAGTCGGTGTGCACATAGCCGGCCAGCGCCGTCACATCGCGCAGGGAGCCGGTCTTCAGATGCGCACGGCCATAGGCCGGGCCATAGCGCAGGGCGCCGCCGCGCGTGAGCGTGCCGTCCTGGCCCGCGATGGGCAGGGCCGCCACGAACTCCGGCATCTGCGGGCCGGCCCAGGCCTGGCGCAGCAGCAGACCCAGCTGGCGTGGCTTGAGCCGGCTCTGGCGCGAGAGGCCCGAGCCGTTTTCCAGCCAGATCTCCTCGTCCTCGCCCAGGCGCTGCACCAGCCAGCGCCGCAGCTGCTCGCGCGCGCCCTCCAGCGTGGCGGGGCGCTCGCGCGCCAGGCTCAGCAGCAGCATCTCGGCGCCCAGATTGGCGCTGTGCTTGAGGATGTCGCGCAGCACCTCGGCCAGGGGCGGGGAGGCGAAGCTGAAGAGCGGCGGGCTGTCCGCCGGCGCCGTACCGGCGCGCACCTGGCCCCGCAGGCTGCCGCCCAGCTCCAGCCATTGCGCCCGCAGCAGGCGGGCGTTGTAGCTGGCGGGTTCGGGGTCGGCCAGGGGCCAGCTCAGTTCGCCGCAGCTCGTGGGGTAGGTGCCGGCAAAGCGCAGGGGCTGGCCCTCCTGCCAGAGCAGGCGCAGGCCGCCGCGCCAGTCATTGCAGGGGCCGCTGGCCAGGGGCACGCTCTGGGGCAGGCCGGGCAGGGGCGGGTCGGCGCTGATGTGGGCGATGCCCCGGGCCGGGTCGGGCCGGAAGCCAAAGAGCAGGGCCTTGTGATTGAGCAGCAGGGCCTCGGGCGTGGCATTGCCGGGGCGCCAGGGCTCGCCGTCGAAATCGGCCGGGCCGCCCGGCCAGGGCGCGAAGGCGCTGCCGTCCAGCACGATATCGCCCTCGATCTCGCGCAGGCCCAGGCCGCGCAGGCGCTGCAGCAGCAGCCACAGCCGCTCCCGCACCAGCTTGGGGTCGCCCACGCCCTTGATCACCAGATCGCCGGTGAGCCGCCCGGTTTCGGGCTGGAATCGGCCCAGCATCCAGACCGGGGTCTGCCAGGTCCAGGCCGGCCCCAACTGCTCCAGGGCCGCCAGGCCCGTCACCAGCTTGAGCAGGGAAGCGGGGTTGAAGGCCTTGTCCGCCTGCCACTGCAGGCGGGGCGCGCCGCCGTCCACCGGCTGCAGCCACACGCCCAGGGCCTGCTCGGGAATCTGGGCCTGGCGTAGGGCCTGTTGCACCACCGCCGGCAGGGGGCTGGTGCCGCTCGGGTTCTGGGCCTGCGCGCTGCTGTGGACGCAGCTCAGGGCGGCCAGCAGCAGGGCCGCGCCATGAGCCCGGGCCCGGGGACGCCGGCGCCCGCCGGCAAGGGGGTGGAGAGGCATGGCGGTCATGATCGCAAGGCTACACTCCCGGGATGACCGTGTTGCTGGCCCTGGATAGTTCGACCGAAAGCATGGCGCTGGCCCTCACGGCGCCGGCGGGACAGTGGCTGCACGAAGCCGAGGGCGGTCCCAAGGCCTCCGAGGCCCTGCTGCCGGCCCTGCAAGCCCTGCTGGATCAGGCCGGCCTGGCCCTGGCCCAGGTTGATGCCATCGGCTTTGGCCGCGGCCCAGGCGCCTTCACCGGCCTGCGCACCGCCTGTGCCGTGGCCCAGGGCCTGGCCTTCGGTGCCGGCAAGCCGGTGCTGGCCCTGGACAGCCTGATGCTGGTGGCCGAGGACGCGCGCCAGCAGTCCGGCGGCGCCCTGAGCGAATGCTGGGTGGTGATGGATGCACGCATGGGCGAGATCTATGCCGGCGCCTATCGCCATGACGGCCAGCACTGGCAGGTCGAGTGTGCTCCGGCGCTCTACGGTCCGGCCAGCCTGCAAGCCCTGTGGGCCGGCACACCGCCGCGCGCCCTGTGCGGCAGCGCCCTGGCGGTGTTCGAGGGCCTGAGCCCCGATCCGGACCTGCCGGCCTGGCCCCAGACCCGCTCGCGCGCCGCGGCCCTGGCCGCCTTGGTCGGCTCGGCCTGGGCCCAGGGGCTGGGTGAGCCGGCCGAGCAGGCCATGCCGCTGTATGTGCGCGACAAGGTGGCCCAGACCACCGAGGAACGCCTGGCTGCGCGGGCATCGGCATGAACCTGAGTTCCGTGCAGGCCGAGACCTGGCTGCAGCCCATGCAGGTGGGGGATGTGGAGGCGGTGCTGCTGATCGAGCAGCAGGCTTATGAGTTCCCCTGGAGCCGCGGCAATTTCATCGACTCCCTGGCCGCGGGCTATGCCGCCCAGGTGCTGCGCGCCGAGGACGGCCGTCTGCTGGGCTATTTCCTGGCCATGGAAGGCGTCGGGGAACTGCACCTGCTGAACATCACCGTGGCGCTCGAGGCCCAGGGCCAGGGCCATGCCCGGCGCATGCTGGATGCCTTGCAGACCCTGGCCCGCCGCCTGGCCTGCGAGCAGATCTGGCTGGAGGTGCGCCAGAGCAATGCGCGCGCCCGCGCCATCTATCTGCGCTATGGCTTCACCGAGGTCGGCCAGCGCCGCGCCTACTACCCGGCCGCCCAGGGCCAGCGCGAGGACGCGGTGCTGATGAGCCTGCGCCTGGACGCTGCCGAGGGCGGGGAGGGCGCCGCATGAGCTGGGACGAACGCCAGCGCGCCATGCTGGAGGCCATGGGCCTCAAGGTCTGGCGAGCGCCCGAGCCGGTGGCCGCCGCGCCTGTGCTCACCCCCGCGCCCACCCCCGCGCCCACGGAGGCGGCCGTGATGGAGCGTCCGGCGTCGCCGCCGCCCGCCCCGGCGTCTGCGCCCCGGGCACCGGCTCCCGCCCCCGCCCCCGCCCCGGCGCCGCGCGCCGTGGCCGAGTTGCTGGCTCCGGGCGAGGGCCTGCCGCAACGCGCGCCGCGCCCGGGCCTGGAGCGCATCGCCGCCATGGACTGGCCGCAGCTGCGCGAGGCCGTGGCGGACTGCCGGGCCTGCCAGCTCTGCGAGGGGCGCAAGCACACCGTCTTCGGCGTGGGCCATGAGCGTGCGCACTGGATGATCGTGGGCGAGGCCCCCGGCCAGCAGGAAGACCAGCAGGGCGAGCCCTTTGTGGGCCAGGCCGGCAAGCTGCTGGACAGCATGCTGCGCGCCCTGGGCCTCTCCCGCGCCGAAGGGCCGCCGGAGCGCCAGGTCTTCATCGCCAACACCCTCAAGTGCCGGCCGCCGGGCAACCGCAACCCCGAGCCGGAGGAGCTGGCCCAGTGCGAGCCCTTCCTGCAGCGCCAGATCGCCCTGGTGCAGCCGCGCATCATCCTGGCCATGGGTCGCTTTGCCGTGCAGTCCCTGCTGCGCAGCAACGAGCCCATCGGCCGTCTGCGCGGCCGGGTGCATGAGTACCAGGGCGTGCCCCTGGTCGTGACCTACCACCCGGCCTATCTGCTGCGCAATCTGGTGGACAAGGCCCGTGCCTGGGAGGACCTGTGCCTGGCCCAGGACACGCTGGAGCGCCGCGGCTCATGAACGCCCGGCCCGAGCCGCTTGCCACCGGCCTGGGCGAGGCCTGGGCCCTGCTGCCCTGCGCCGCCGCCCTGGTGGACCGCGAGGGGCGTCTGCTGCAGTCCAACCCTGGCTTCCAGACCCTGAGCCGCGGTGAGGCCGATTGGGGCTGGCTGGCGCCCGCGGCCCGCGAGGCGCTGCTGGCCCACTGGGCCCGGGGCCCCGAGGGCGAGATCGCGCTGGAACTGGCCGAGGCCGATGGCCGGGGCTGGCGCCTGTGCCAGACGCGCTGGGATGCCGGCCTGGGTGCCCACATCAGCCTCTGGCTGGACATCGGCGCGCGCCAGCGCCAGATGCTGCAGGCCATGGAGCAGGTCTCGCAGTTCCGACTGCTGGCCGACCATGTGCCCACCCTGATCGCGCTCTACGAGGCGCGCAGCTACCGCTGCCTCTTTGCCAACCGCGGCTATGCGCGCACCTTCGGCCTGACCGAGCAGAGCATCCTGGGCAAGACCTTCACCGAGATCATCGGTGAGCAGGCGGCCGACTTTGTGGGGCCCATCGTCTACGAGGTGGAGCGCAGCGGCAAGCCCGGCTTCTACGAGCGCAAGCTGAGCGGGCCCGATGGTCAGCCGCGCTGGATCGAGGCCCATGTGATCCCGCATCTGGACGCCGCGGGCGTGGTGCAGGCCGCCTTTGTGCAGATCGTGGACATCACCCGCCACCGCCTGGCCGAGGCCGCGGTGCGCGACTCGGAGCTGCGCCTGCAGAAATTCATGCAGGCCTCGGCCGAGGGCATCCTCTTCCACGTCGACGGTCTGATCGCCGATGCCAACCCGGCCCTGTGCGAGCTGGTGGGCTACAGCCTGGACGAGCTGCGCGGCCGGCCGGCCCTGGACTTCGTGGCCATCGAGGAAGTGGGCAAGGTGCGCCAGCTGATGCAGGCCGGCGCCGAGCTGCGCTATGAATCGGCCGTGCTGCATCGCGATGGCGAGCGCATCCCCGTGGAGCTGATCGTGCGCAGCATGACGCGCGGCGGCGAGCTGCAGCGCATGGCCATCGTGCGCGACATCCGCGACCGCATCGCCGCCCAGCAGCGCATCCACCACCTGGCCCATCACGATTCGCTCACCCAGCTGCTCAACCGCGCGGCCTTCATGGAGCGCCTGGGCCCGGCCCTGGCGCGCGCCCAGCAGCGCGGCCACCAGCTGGCCCTGCTCTTCATCGACCTGGACAACTTCAAGCGCGTCAACGATTCCCTGGGCCATCTGGAGGGCGACAAGGTGCTCTCCACCGTGGCCGAGCGCATCCGCAACTGCCTGCGCACCACCGATCTGGTGGCCCGTTTCGGCGGTGACGAGTTCGTGGTCCTGCTCAACGATGTGCACCAGCAGGACGATGTGATGGTGGTGCTGATGGCCCTGCTCTCGGTGGTGGAGGTGCCGGTTCGTGCCGACGGGCGCGACCTCTCGGTCACACCCTCCATCGGCGTGGCCATGTACCCGCGTGACGGCGAGCGCGCCGAAGACCTGATCCAGCACGCGGACACCGCCATGTACCTGGCCAAGGCGCGTGGGCGCGCCAGCTACCAGTTCTTTGAGCCCGAGATGGCCAGCCAGGCCTATGCCGATCTGGTGCTGGAGGCCGAGCTGGCCGAGGCCCTGACGCACGACCAGTTCCGCCTGCACTACCAGCCCCAGGTGGATGCGCGCGACGGTCGCCTGGTGGGCGCCGAGGCCCTGCTGCGCTGGCAGCATCCGCAGCGCGGCCTGCTCAGCCCCGATGCCTTCATCGAGGTGGCCGAGCGCCACCGCCTGATGGTGCCCCTGGGCGAGTGGGTGATGCGCGAGGCGGTGCGCCAGAGCAAGCTCTGGCACGAGAGCGGCATCGCGCCCGTGCCCATCGCCGTCAATCTCTCCAGCATGCAGTTCCGCCTGGACCGCTTTGCCGACACGGTGCGCGAGGTGCTGGCCGAGGCCGGCGCGCCCGGCGGCTGGCTGGAGCTGGAGCTCACCGAGCGCATGCTGGTGGACGATCTGGACAGCGCGCCCGCCACCCTGGCCGCGCTGCGGGCCATGGGCCTGAAGATCTCGGTGGACGATTTCGGCACCGGCTACACGGCCCTGGCCCATCTCACCGAGCTGCCCCTGGACAAGCTCAAGGTGGACCAGGGTTTTGTGGCCAAGCTGCCGCAGGACGCCGGTGCCCTGGCCATCACCCGCGCCATCGTGCGCATGGCCAAGGACCTGGGCCTGCGCGTCAGCGCCGAAGGTGTACGCAACGAGGCGCAACGCGCCTTGCTGGCCGAGTGGGGCTGCGACGATCTGCAGGGCGATCTGGTGGGCAACTCCATGGCCGCGCCCGAGTTCGAGGCCTGGCTGCGCCGCGCGCCCACCCATCTGGCACCTCTGGCCCCGCTGCCGCCCCTGGCGAGCCGGGGCTGAGCCGCAGACCGGCTTTTCTGTCGGCCGCCCCGCGGCCACTTCCTACAATGCCCTCGATGGATTTGCAGACCCTGATTCGCCAGACCCTCGCCGATGCCGGCGGCTGGATCGGCTTCGACCGCTTCATGGAACTGGCCCTGTACGCGCCGGGTCTGGGCTATTACAGCGGCGGCCGCAACAAGTTCGGCCTCATGCCTGGCGGCCGGGACGGCTCGGACTTCGTCACCGCGCCCGAGATGTCGCCGCTCTTCGGCCGGGCCCTGGCCTGCCAGCTGGCCCAGGCCCTGGAGGCCACCGGCACCGACACCCTGATCGAATTCGGCGCCGGCAGCGGCGCCCTGGCGGCCCAGATCCTGGAGGTGCTGGGCGAGCGCCTGCAGCGCTACCAGATCGTGGATCTCTCGGGTTCCCTGCGCGCGCGTCAGCAGCAGCGCCTGGCCGCCTGGGGTGACAAGGTGCAGTGGCTGGACGCCCTGCCCGAGCGCTTCGAGGGCGTGGTGCTGGGCAATGAGCTGCTGGACGCCATGCCGGTGCAGCTCATCCATTTCGACGGCCAGCAGTGGCAGGAGCGCGGCGTGGTCTGGGACGAGGGCCAGGGGGGCTTTGCCTGGGCCGACCGCGCCAGCGATCTGCAACCGCCGCTGGACGAGCCCGTGGACTTCGTGCCCGGCACCGTGACCGAGCTCCACGCCCAGGGCGAGGCCTTCATCCGCACCCTGGCCGAGCGGCTCACGCGCGGCGCCATCTTCCTGATCGACTACGGTTTCCCGGCCGCCGAGTACTACCACCCGCAGCGCCTGGGCGGCACCCTGATGTGCCACCACGAGCACCGCGCCGATCCCGACCCCCTGGTGCTGGTGGGCGAGAAGGACATCACCGCCCATGTGAACTTCAGCGGCATCGCGCTCACCGGCCAGGACGCCGGCCTGATGGTGCTGGGCTACACCAGCCAGGCCAACTTCCTGATCAACTGCGGTCTGGTGGACCTGCTGTGCACCAGCGATCTGGCCGGCCGCACCATGGCGCACCGCCTGATCACCGAGCACGAGATGGGCGAGCTCTTCAAGGTGGTGGGCTTCGCCGTGGGCGAGGGCTTCGACGCCCTGGGTTTCGCGGCGGGGGACCGCTCGCACATGCTCTGAGCGGCTCGCCCGCGCGGCTTCAGTCGGGCAGGGCGTGCAGCGTCTGCAGCCGCGCCGCCTGCACCGCCCGGCCGATGTCCGGGCCGGTCTTGCCGGCGGCCAGGGCGGCGGCGCTCACGGCGCCCAGGTCCAGGGCCTGCAGGGCCCGCAGATCGCGCAGCAGGCGCGGGCGCTGCGGGTAGTCGCGCTCTTCCAGGCCCAGGCGACCGCGCGCATCGCACTCACAGGCCAGCAGCAGCTGCTCGAAGCGTTCGGGCCGGCGCCAGGCATCGCAGCGCTCCATCAGGCGCAGCCGGGCCTCGGGGCCGAAGCCGCCGCTCTGGTGCACATGGGTGTGCTCGCGCGCCATCAGCTCGGCCAGCTCGCGGCAGTCGGCACTCACCCGCCAGCGCTCGCTCAGGCCCCGGGCCAGCGGCACGCCGCGGCCCTCGTGGCCGATATGGCGGGGCAGGGCCTCGGCCGGGGTCAGGCCCTTGCCCAGATCGTGGCAGAGGCAGGCATAGCGCACCGGCAGCGGGGCGCCCAGGCGCTGGCACTGGTCCAGCACCATCATCAGGTGCACGCCCGTATCGATCTCCGGGTGGTGGGTCTCAGGCTGGGGCACACCGAAGAGGCGCTCGATCTCCGGCGCCAGCCGCGCCAGCGCACCGACCTCGCGCAGCAGCTCGAACATGCGGGAGGGCCGTGCCTCCATCAGGCCGCGGCTGATCTCCTGCCACACGCGCTCCGCCACCAGGGCGTCCACCTCGCCGGCCACCACCATCTGCCGCATCAGGTCCAGGGTCTCGGGCGCCACCCTGAAGTCCTGGAAACGGGCGGCAAAGCGGGCCAGACGCAGGATGCGCACCGGGTCTTCCGCAAAGGCCGGAGAGACATGGCGCAGCACCCCGGCACGCAGATCGCGCTCACCGCCATAGGGGTCGTGCAGCTGGCCCGCCTCGTCGCGGGCCATGGCATTGATGGTGAGGTCGCGCCGGGCCAGGTCCTGCTCCAGCGTCACATCGGGCGCGGCGTGGAAGGCAAAGCCGTGATAGCCCGGCGCGGTCTTGCGCTCGGTGCGGGCCAGGGCGTATTCCTCATGGGTTTGCGGGTGCAGAAACACCGGAAAGTCCTTGCCCACGGGCTGGTAGCCCAGGGCCAGCAACTGCTCGGGGCTGGCGCCCACCACCACCCAGTCGCGGTCCGAGGATGGCCGCCCCAGCAGCGCGTCCCGCACGCTGCCCCCCACGCAATAGATCTTCATGTGCGCAAGTGTAGAGAGCTGTTCGCTGTGCGCTTGCTGCGCTGCAGCACCCCCGCGAAGAGGGGGGTGAACTGATCTTGTAAATCGATACAGTACGGGCAAACCCGAATCCAAGCGGGCTATGCGGCCGCCCGGCCGATCTCTTCTAGAGGGAAGTACAAGTATGAAAATCAAGTTTGTGGCTGCTGCAGCGGCCGCCCTGCTCAGCGGCGCCGCTTCGGCCGCCACCCTGAGCCCCGTGCAAGTCGGCGCTTCGTTCAACGACGTGGTCATCGGCACCATTACCGTGGACAGCGCCTCCGATCTGGTGGGCAAGCTGTTCGCGCTGGACAGCGTGGTCGGCAATTTTCTGGGTCAGCCCATCTCCTTCTCGCTGCAGGAAGTGACCTTCAGCAACACCACCGTGGGCAGCCTGGCTGGTGATCTGGACGCTTCGGCCGCCGGCTTCTCCTTCAAGAACGTGGCTGCTGGCAGCTATGTGGTGAAGGCTTCCGGCAAGCTGTCGGGCGACGCCCAGATCAAGGGCGTGGGCTTTGTCGGCGCCAACTATGAAGTCAGCGCCGTGCCGGAACCCGAGACCTATGCCCTGATGCTGGCCGGTCTGGGCGCCGTGGGCTTCGTGGCTCGCCGTCGCCAGCCGCGCTGAGCGCTGCCAGCGGGCGGCCCGACCGCCCTCTTTGGCCAATGAAAAAGGGGCGCCTCGGCGCCCCTTTGCCATTTCTGATGTGCCCGGCGACTCAGCCGCGGCCGCTGCGATAGGGCTCCTCGAAGTCCAGGAAGTCCTGCTCGGCCAGGGCATCGGCGATCCAGTCGCGCACGCCGGGTGCGGCCACCAAGCGCTCCACATAGGCGCGGCTGGCCTCGGACAGGGGCAGGGCATAGGTGCGCACCCGCATGGCCACCGGGGCGAAATAGGCGTCCGCCGCGCTGAACTCGCCGAAGAGGAAGGGGCCGCCGGAGCGGGCCAGCTCGCCGCTCCAGATCGCGTCGATGCGCGCCAGATCGGCCAGCAGCTGGCTGCTCTCGGCCTGGTGCTTGGCGCCGATCTCGGGCAGGGCCGCCTCGATATTCATGGGGCAGAGGTTGCGCAAGGTGGAGAAGCCGGCATGCATCTCGGCGCAGAGGCTGCGGGCGCGGCTGCGTTGGCGCGCGTCGCGCGGCCAGATGGCCAGCTCGGGGTGGCGCTCGGCAATGTGCTCGGTGATGGCCAGGGTGTCCCAGACCGCGAAGCCATCGTCCTCCACCAGCACCGGCACCTTGGCCGTGGGCGTGTACACCGCCAGGGCCTGGTAGAAGACCGAGCCCGGCGCAAAGTCGAAGCGCAGCTTGCGCTCCTCGAAGGGAATGCCGAAGGCCTTGAGCAGCACCCAGGGGCGCATGGACCAGGAGGAGTAGTTCTTGTTGCCGATGATCAGTTGCATGGGGCGGGCTTTCGCGGTTCGGATCGCATCAGGGTGTGAGCCCGCATGCTAAGCGCCGGCGGCCCTGGCCGGGGTGAGCAATCGGCATGGCTTTGATGCGCGGCCGTGATGAGCGCTTGTTTGATAAGATGAGAAGCATTCTCATTTGAAAACCAGCGCCCACCAAGCGGGCCGAAAGCAGGGAGAGTCATGGCGGCCAGCCAGCTGGCGCTCGGCGAGCGCACCCCGGATCTGCAGCAGCTGTACCGCGAGCACCATGGCTGGCTGCAGGGCTGGCTGCTGCGCCGCCTGGGCCATGCCGGCGATGCGGCCGATCTGGCCCAGGACACCTTCCTGCGCCTGCTGCTGCGCCCGGCCTCGCGCGGCTTTGGCAGCCCGGGCGAGGCGCGCGCCTATCTGCGCACCGCGGCCGGCGGCCTCTGCGTGGACCTCTGGCGCCGCCGCGAGCTGGAGCGCGCCTGGCTGGACACCCTGGCCGTGCTGCCCGAGGCCCTGGCGCCCTCGCCCGAGCAGCAGGCCCTGGTGATCGAGGCCCTGATGGAGATTGCCCGCCTGCTGGAGCGTCTGCCGGAGAAGGCGGCGCGCGCCTTTCTGCTGGCTCAGCTGGAAGGCTTGACCTACCGCGAGATCGCGGCCGAGCTGGGCGTGTCGGAGCGCATGGTCAAGAAGTACATGGCCCAGGCCATGCTGCAGTGCGCCCTGGTGGAGGCGGGCCTGGCGGCCTGAGCCCCGCATGAGCCGCTCCCTGCCGTCGACCACCGACATGCCAGCCGTGGCCGAGCTGGAGGCCGCCGCCCAGTGGTACGCGCGCCTGCGGGACGAATCGGCCGGCGAGCCCGAGCGCGCGGCCTGGCGCGCCTGGCTGGCCCAGTCGGCCGGCCATGCCGCAGCCTGGGCGCGCATCGAGGCCGTGAGCCGCCGTTTCGAGCCCCTGCGCGAGGCCGGCCCGCCCCAGGCCCGGGCCGCCCGCGCCGGGCTGGAGGCGGGTCTGGGCCTGGGACCGGGCATGGGCCCTGGGCGCCCGCGCGCTGCCGAGCGCCGCCGTGCCCTGGGCGGACTGCTGGGCGTGGGCGGCCTGGGCCTGCTCAGCTGGCTGGGCTGGCGCCAGGGCCCGCTGCCCGAGCTGCTGGCCGCCTGGCAGGCCGACCAGCACACGGCCCTGGGCGAGCGTCGCGAGCTGGCCCTGGCGGCGGGCTCGCGCCTGTGGCTCAACAGCGTCAGCGCCCTGCAGCTGCAGCCCCAGGGCCCGCAGCGGCCGCCCCTGCTGCGTCTGCTGGGGGGCGAGCTGCTGGCGCAGCTGCAGCCGCCACCCCTGGGCCAGGGCTGGAAGCTGGAGAGCGGCCGGGCGCGCCTGCAGACACAGGCGGCGCGCTTCACGCTGCGCCAGCCGCGGCCGGGCGAGCAGGTGTCGCGCCTGGATGTGTTCGAGGGTCGGGTCTTGCTGCAGGCCGGATCGGAGGCGCCGCGAGCCCTGCAGGCCGGCCAGGCGGCCCGCTTCGACGAGCAGGGCCTGCTGGGTCTGGGCCCGGCCCAGGCCTGGCGCCAGACCTGGACCAGCGGACGGCTGGTGGCCGAGTCCCTGCCCCTGGGCGAGCTGGTGGCCGAGCTGGCGCGCTACCAGCGCGGCCACATCAGCCTGGCGCCGGAGCTGGCCGATCTGCCGGTGATGGGCGTCTACCCGCTGGACGCCCCTGCGCAGGCCCTGGACATGCTGGCCCGCCAGCTGCCCCTGCGCGTGCGGCGCAGCCTGCCTTGGTGGACCACGGTGGAGCCGGCCTAGGCACGTGCACGTTTCTCGTGGCGTCACGGATGTGCGCAGCCGAGGCCAGGGGTGGGTGCTTCCGCTCATGTCCCCCGCCCTTGACTTCGCTTCAGCACCCACCCCTGCCCTCGGCCGGACTTGGCGCCTGCGACCACGCGCAGGCCACGGCCTTGCGGATCAGGACGGCAGTGGGCCTCTCGCAGCGAAGTCAAGGAGGAGGCGCCGGCCGCAGGCCGGCGGCGGGGGACATGAGCGGAGAGAGGCCCGCTGGCGGCCTGATCTTCGAGCGCTCGCCCCCCGGGTGGTTGCCGCGGCTGTGTCTCCGAGCCGAGCCGCGAAGCATTTTTTTTCACGCCCGCAGTTCCCCTTTTGCGCGGCTCGTTCGATCAAGAGGCAAGCAAGGACCTTGGCGCCCTCCGACCTGTCGGGGAATGGGCGTCTTGGGGTCCGGATTCAGCCTTTGTCGAGGAGCGTTGTCACCATGGCCCACCGCCATCCCCTGTCCCTGTTCATGCCGCGTCCCGCGGCCCTGGCCGCCCGCAGCCTGCTGGGCGCCGCCCTGCTGGCCCCGCTGGGGCCGCTGCTCGCCCAGACGGCCGCGCCCGCCGCACCGGCTGGCTCAGCGGCCGAGGCGCCGCGTGCCTATGCCATTCCGGCCGGACCGCTGGCCGCGGCCCTGACCCGCTTTGCCGCCGAGAGCGGCCTCTTGCTGGCCGCGCCGGCCGGCCTGACCCAGGGGCGCATGAGCCCGGGCCTGAATGGCCGCTACACCGCCCCCCAGGGCTTCGAGGCCCTGCTGCAGGGCAGCGGTCTGGAAGCCCTGCGCCAGCCCGATGGCAGCTACGGCCTGCGCCCGCGCGCGGGCGCCGTGCAGGCGCCGCCGCCCGCGACTGAGGAGGCCCTGCCCGTGGTGCGCGGCCGCGCCAGCCGCGCCCTGGATGCGCCCAGCGAGGGCAGCGGCAGCCTGCTGGCCCGCGGCCAGAGCTCGGCCACCGGCCTGAGCCTGAGCCTGCGCGACACGCCCCAGGCCGTGGCCGTGCTCACCCGCGAGCGCCTGAGCGAGCAGCAGCTGGTCAGCGTGGAGGATGTGCTGCTGCACGCCCCCGGCATCACCTTCAAGAAGAAGGCCAGCGCCGATGACAACGAGAAAGGGCTGTTCGCCCGCGGCATGGAGGTCAGCAATATGCTGGTGGACGGCGTCTCCATGCCTAAGGACTTCCATGCCCTGGGCCTGGACACGGCGCTGTACGACCGCATCGAGGTGGTGCGCGGCGCCACCGGCCTGATGAGCGGCACGGGCAATCCCGCGGCCTCCATCAACCTGATCCGCAAGAAGCCCACGCGCGAGACCCAGGCCGAGCTCACCGCCAGCCTGGGCGCCTGGTCGCACAAGCGCCTGGAGCTCGATGTGGGTGGCACCCTGGGCACGGGGCTGCGTGCCCGCGCGGTGGGCGCCTGGCAGTCGGGCGACTCCTATATCGACCGCCTGCACCAGCGCTCCGAGTTGCTCTACGGCGTGCTGGAGCAGGACCTGGGCCCGAACACCCTGCTCACGCTCAGCGCCGAACACCAGCGCAAGCGCTGCGAGGCCTGCACCTATTTCGGCCTGCCCGGCGTGTTTGCCGACGGCTCGCTGACGCAGTTCCCGAACAGCTACAACTCCGCCACCAACTGGAGCCGCCAGGACCGCCGCCGTGCCAGCCTGGGCCTGAACCTGGAGCATGGCTTCGAGAACGGCTGGAAGGGCCTGCTCAGCCTCACCCGCCATGGCGACAACAACCGCCGCAGCTACGGCTGGTTCAGCGACAACGGCCTGGCCGACCCCCAGACCGGCGCCGGCACCTCGCTGTGGCTGGCCTATTGGCCCATCCCCAAGACCCAGACCGCGCTGCAGGCCAGCCTGTCCGGCCCCTTCGAGTGGGGCGGCCGTCAGCACGAGCTGATGCTGGGCCTGAACCTGGCCCACAGCCGCGCCGACTACGACACCTACCCGCTGTGGCGCGTGCCGGGCTATGACGCCCGCGTGCCCAATGTCTTCGAGTGGACGGGCGAGATGCCCGAGCCCGCCTGGCAGGCCAATGGCCGGCGCCTCTTCACCGAGCGCCAGCGTGCCGTCTATGCCGCGGCGCGCCTGCGGCCCAGCGAGGCCCTGTCCCTGGTGGCCGGGGCGCGCTGGACCTGGTTCGACCAGCAGGCCTCCTACGAGTACCCGGGCGAGCCCAGCTATCCCGACAATATGGCCGAGCACGGCCGCCTGATTCCCTATCTGGGCGCGGTCTACAAGCTCAGCGAGCCGCTCTCGCTCTACGCCAGCTACACCAGCATCTTCCAGCCCCAGCAAAGCCAGGACGTCAACGGCAAGGTGCTGGACCCGCTGCTGGGCAAGACGGTGGAGGCGGGCCTCAAGGGCGCCTTCTTCGACGATCGCCTGAGCCTGGGTCTGGCCCTGTTCCGCAGTGTGCAGGACAACTACGCCGTGGCCGATGGCGACAAGCTCGCCCCCAATGGCGACAGCGCCTATGTGGCCGTGCGCGGCGCCCGCATCCGCGGCCTGGAGCTGGACCTGGTGGGCGCGCTCACGCCGCGCTGGCAGGTGCAGGCGGGCTACACGCAGATCCGCCAGCAGCTGCCCGAGGGCTGGACCCTCAATGTGGGCCTGCCCAAGCGGGTGCTCAAGCTCTACAGCAGCTACCGCCTGGGCGGCGCGGCCTCGGCCTGGACGCTCAGCGGCGGCCTGCGCGCGGAGAGCGCCAGCCAGTTCACGGCCCGCGGCAGTTTCCCGCAGCCCGTGGTGGTGGCGCAGAAGGCCTTCACGGTCTTCGATGCCGGCCTGCGCTACGCGCTGAGCCCGCAGAGCACGGTGAGCCTGAGCCTGCGCAACCTCACCGACAAGCGCTACTACGC
The DNA here is from genome assembly GCF_020535565.1 of Shinella sp. XGS7. Lineage (NCBI taxonomy): Bacteria > Pseudomonadati > Pseudomonadota > Alphaproteobacteria > Hyphomicrobiales > Rhizobiaceae > Shinella > Shinella sp. XGS7. The sequence goes on from NZ_CP084758.1 coordinate 1,806,331, forward strand.
CAGCATCGCGGTCTACAGCAAGAGCTATGGCGAGCCCTTCAACGCCCTGCTGAGCCTGCAGCACCGCTTCTGAACAGCGGCTCCGCTCAGAAGCGCCGCGCGCGCCACTCGTCCAGGCGCTCGCGGCGGTCGCGGCCCAGATAGCCCGGGGCCACGGTCTCCAGGTCGGCGGGCGTGATGCCCAGCTCGGGCAGGCCGGGCAGCTGGCCGCTGGCCACATTGGGCACGCGCATGGAGTCCAGGTTGTCGCGCGACATCAGGGGCTCGCCTGGCAGGCATTCCATGGCCAGGGCCTGCAGGCGCGCCAGCGGGCCGGGCAGGGGCAGGATGGGGCGCTCGTGGCCACTGAGCCGGCCGGCCAGGCGCACCAGCTCCGCCAGGCGCCACTCGCGCGGGCCCGCGGCCTCGAAGACCCGGCCCGCGGTGGCGGGTGCGTCCACGATGCAGCGCAGCAGGGCGCGTGCCACGTCCTCCACCCACACGGGCTGGAAGCGCGCCTCGGCCCCGGCCAGGGGCATCAGGGGGAACAGGCCCTGCAGGCGGGCGAAGAGGTTCAGGAAGCTGTCGTCCGCCCCGAAGATCACCGAGGGGCGCAGCACCGTGGCCTCGGGCCGCGCGGCGCGCAGCACGGCCTCGCCCCGCGCCTTGGAGCGCAGATAGCGCGAGGGCGCCTGCTCGCTCACGCCCAGCGCGCTCACATGCACGAGCCGGGTGTCCACCGGGCACAGGCGCGCCAGGCGCTGCGGCAGCTGCACATGGGCGCGCTCGAAGGCGGCCTCGCTGCCCTGCAGGATGGCGATGAGGTTCACCACCACATCCTGGCCCTGCAGCAGGCGCGCCAGCTGGGCATCGTCGTGCACATCGGCGCCCAGCAGGGTCAGGCCGGGCAGGGCGCGCAGGGCCTTGGCCTTGTCGGGCCGGCGGCTGGGCAGGGTCAGGCGGGCGCAGCCGCCAAAGTGCTGCACCAGTTGCTCGCACAGGCTGCGGCCCACAAAGCCGCTGCCGCCGAGGATGAGGATGGCGGGTTGTTCCAGGCTCATGGCAGGTCCGAGGTGGGGCCGCTGGCGGGGCCGATGGCACGGCCCAGGCGGGCGCGCAGCTCGGGCGCCTCGCCGCCCAGCAGCTGGGCATAGATGGTGGCGTTGGAGAGCACGCGCTTCACATAGTCACGCGTCTCGTTGAAGGGAATGTTCTCCGCCCAGACCGCGGCATCCAGCAGCGGACCTTCGCGCCAGCGGCGCGGGCGGCCGGGGCCGGCGTTGTAGGCCGCGGCGGCCATGGCCTGGGAGCCGCCGAAGTTGTCCAGTACCAGCTTGAGGTAGGCCGTGCCGATGCGCAGATTGAAGTCGCGGTCGGTCAGCAGCTCGGGCTTGTAGGCCAGGCCGGCCTTCTTGGCCGTCCAGCGCGCGGTGGCGGGCATCACCTGCATCAGGCCCGAGGCGCCCACATGCGAGCGCGCATCGCTCACAAAGCGCGACTCCTGGCGGATCAGGCCGTAGACGTAGGCCGGGTCCAGGCCGGCCTCGCGCGCCTGGGGCAGCAGCTCGTTGCGGTAGGGCGTGGGGAAGCGCTGGGCCAGGTCGATCTCCTGGCGGGTGCGCTCGCTGGTGTTGATGCAGCGGTCCCAGACCTCGCGCTCGCAGGCCAGCTGGGCGGCGGCCAGCAGCTCGCGGTCGCTCATGCCGCGCAGGCTGAAGTTCCATTCGCGAACGCCCTCGCTGCGCAGGCCCAGCTCGATCAGGCGCAAGGCGCGGGCCAGGCCCGCATGCGCCTGGGCCTGGGCGCGCTCGGCGGCGCTCAGCGGCGCGGGCGCGGCGGGCAGGGCGGGGCGCAGGCCCAGCTCCTCGGCGGCCAGCTTGCCATAGAAGCTCAGCGGCGAGGCCAGGCCCTGGAACAGGCTATGGGCCTGGGCCGCCTGGGGCGAGCCGGCGGGGTGGCTGGCCTTGAGCATGCGGGCCTTCCAGTAGGCCCAGGCCGGGTCCTTGGCCACGCTGCCGCTGCTGCCTTCGCTTTCCAGCAGCTCCACGGCCTGCAGCAGCAGGGCGGGGCGGCCGCGGCCCTCGTCGGCACGCAGGGCGGCGCGGGCGGCCCAGGCCAGGGTCTCCTCGCTCCAGTCGGGCCGGCTCTTGCCCTGCAGGCGCAGGGCGCGCTCGTAGTAGTCGGCCGCCTCGGGCTGCAGGCGGAAGGCCGAGGCCCGCGCCACCTGGCCCCAGGCCCAGGCGGCCTGCTCGCGCGGCAGCTGGCGCTCCCAGCGCTTGCGCATGAACTCGGCTGTGGCCTCGGCATCATTGCTGGCGCTGCGCACCAGGGCCACGGTGCTGAGCTCGCGCTGCAGGGCGCTGTCGGCCCCGGCCTTGCGGGTGAGGTAGCGGCCGGCGTTGTCCAGAATCTCCTTGACCCCGGCCTCCACCGGCTTGCCCAGCAGGCGGGCCGCGCCCTGCATGGCGCGCGGGCGGCCGGCCTCGGTGGCCAGGCGCAGCTTGAGCCAGGCCTCGTCGCGGTCCAGCTTGCGGGCCTCGATCAGGGTGCTGGCCAGCAGCTGGCAGCCATCGTCGCCGTCCTTCTGGGCCAGCCAGGCGGCGCGGGCTTCCTTGCGCACATCGCGGCCGGCCAGATGTTCGGTGATCAGGGCATAGCAGCTGACCTCGCGGTCGTCATTCATGCGAAAGCGCGGATAGTCCAGCGCGAAGTTCTTCCAGTCGCGGCGCCGGCCCAGCTCCAGCAGCCAGTCATTGCGCATGCGGTCTTCCACATAGCTGCCGGGCCAGCGCGCGTAGAAGGCTTCCAGATCGGCCTGGGTGGCCTCGGTGAGGCGCAGGCCCAGCTGCCAGTAGTCGATCCAGGGGGCCAGGGCGTGCTGCTGAGCCTGGCTCAGGGTGTTGAGCTCGGCGAGGCGCTGGGCATCGCGAGCGCGCAAGGCCTCGCGGGCCTGCAGGATCAGGTCGGGCGAGCCGCTGCCCAGAGCCGGCTGGGCCAGGGCCGGCGTGGCCAGGCCCGCGGCCAGCAAGGCCGTCAGCAAGGCCCGCGGCCAGCGCTGGGTCGGCTGGCCGGTCACGCCCATGCGCCGCAGGGCGCCTTCATATACTGCCAAGAACATCTGTCTCTTCTTTCTGCCGCGCGGCCGTGCCGCCGTCCATGCCATGTCGTCCCAGTCACCCACACCCACCGCCGCTCCCGCCCACGAAGACCGTGACGCCCTGCGCCGCCGTCTGCGCCTGCTGCGCCCGCAATGGCTTGCCAGCGCGGCCGGTGCCACGGCCCAGGCCGAGCTGGCCCAGCGGCTGCGTGAGCTGCTGCTGCAGCTGGAGCCCGAGGTGCTGGGCCTGTACTGGCCCCTCGAGGGGGAATTTAACGCAGGCGCGCAGGCCTTGCCGAGCTTCCTGCCCGCGGGCGTGCAACTGGCCCTGCCCTATGCCTGGCGCGAGGGCCGGCGCATGGAGTACCGGCGCTGGGATGGCCAGGCCGCCAGCAGCGTGAAGGACGAGTGCGGCATCCCCAGCAGCGCCGGCGCGCGCGTGACGCCCGATGTGGTGCTGCTGCCCTGCGTGGGCTTCAGCCGCGCGGGTTTCCGCCTGGGCTATGGTGGTGGCTATTTCGACCGCTGGCTGGCCGACAACCCCGGCGTCACCAGCGTGGGTCTGGCCTGGAGCAGCTGCGAGGCCGAGTTCGCAGCCCAGGCGCACGACCAGGCGCCCACCCTGATCCTCACCGAGCGCGAGGCGCTGGTGGCCTGAGCCCCGCGCGGGCGCGGGCGCGGGGCGCGCCTTCAGTCGGGCTCGCCAATGTCCAGGCGTGACTGCGCCGCCTGCTCCAGCACCCAGTCGCTGAACTGCTGCACCTCGGGCCGGCCGCGGCCGTGGCTGGAGAGCAGCAGCCAGTAGAGATAGGGGCTGGTGACCCGGCCCTCGGGGCCGAAGGGCTCGATCAGGTCACCGCGCTGCAGCTGCTCGCTCACCAGGGCCAGGCGGGCCAGGGCCACGGCCTGGCCGGCCAGGGCGGCCTGCACCTGCTGGTAGGTGAAATTCAGGTACATCCAGCGCCGCGGCTGCAGGCCCGGCGCGCCGTTCTCGCGCAGCCAGCGGCGCCAGCTCAGGTATTCGGCGCTGGGGCGCTGGTCGTCTTCCTCGGCCAGGGTGTGGCCGGCCAGATCGGCCGGGCGCTGCAGGGGCGGGGCCTCGCCGGCCGCCGCGCGCCGCGCCAGCCAGGGGCTGATCACCGGGGTGAGGGTCTCGCCAAACAGGCGCTGCGCCTCCTGCGCCCGGCCCAGCTGCTGGGGCGTGGCATAGCGCAGGGCCAGGTCGATCTCGCCGTCTTCCAGCTCCTCCACCCCGTCGTGCGCCGAGACGCGGATGTCGATATCGGGGTGCTCGCGCTGGAAGGCCTCCAGGCGCGGGATCAGCCACAGCGAGGCAAAGGAGGCGAAGGTGGTCACGTTCACCACGCGCCGGCCCTTGGCCTGGCGGATCTGGCGCACCGTGCCGTCCAGCCGGTCCAGCACCGTGTTCACCGTGGCCTGCAGGGCCGCGCCATCGGCCGTGAGCTCCACATGGCGGGTGCCGCGCAGAAAGAGGGTGCAGCCGATCTCCTCCTCCAGCGCGCGGATCTGGCGGCTGATGGCCGGCTGGGTGAGATGCAGCTCCTCGGCTGCGCCGCGGAAGCTCAAAAGGCGTGCCACCGCCTCGAAGGCCCGCAGGGGGCCGATGGCGAGCGGGCGCTGGCGCAGCGGCTGATTCATAAGCGAATGGTATCAATCACGCGCATGCATCTCATTGGACCGGAATCGGGGTAGACCCTAGGATTCATCCATGCCATCCCGGGGCTGCCGGGACTGAGGACGGGAGTCGAAATCATGAGTCAAACGCATTTTTCTCCGCTAGGCGCACAAGCGCTCTGGAGCCTGGCTCGCGGCGAGGCCCTGAGCCTGGACATCGGTCCCGGCCCGCGCGAGCTGAGCGTGAGCGAAGGCCGGCTCTGGATCACCCAGAGCGGCTCGGCCGACGATATCTGGCTCAAGCCCGGTCAGAGCGTGCTGCTCAAGAGCGGTGCCCGCGTGGTGATGGAAGGCTGGCCCGCGGCACAGTTCCAGCTGCTGGTGCCGCCCACCGCCTGCCCGGACCTGCTGCTGCGCCAGCTGGAGCGCCAGCAACAGCAGCAAGCCGCCGCGGCCGCCCCGCGCCGCCCCGAGGCTAGCGTGCCGGCCGGCTCCGGCCTGGCGACGGCTTGAGCTTGACCGCCTTGGGTCCCGCTTTGGGCCTGGACCCGGCCTTGGCGGCCCGCGCCCGCAGCGCGGCCTCCAGCGCCAGACGCGCCCAGGGCTGCATCAGCGCGGGCGAGTCCAGCGCCTCCTCGGGCGGGCGGTAAAAGCCCAGCTGCGCCCACTCGCCCTGGCGCTGGTAGCGAAAGGGCTCGCAGCCCGCGGCCTCGAAGCGGGCGCGGTTTTCGGCATCGGCCTTCAGGAAGAGCTGCTCGTCCTGGAGGATGGCGATGAAGAGCTCCTCCAGGTACAGGCCCTGGCCGCCAAACATGCGGCGGGCGCGCACCGCGCCCAGGGGGCTCAGCAGTTCGAGGCAGTGGTGGGTGAATTCATCCATGACGGCCCGCATGGTCGCACGCGGGCCCAGGCCCCACAATCGGCAGCGCTGGCTACTCCATCAGCCACTGCCGGAGCCGCGATTGACCCTGCCGCCGACCCCGCCCTCGCCCCTAGCGTCCGCCCTGATGACGCCCGACCGCGCCGCCCTGCGCCGCAGGCTCATCCAGGAGCGCCTGGACCTGCCCCAGCGCCTGGCGCTGGCCGAGCAGCTGCAAAGCGTGCTGCGCATCTGGCTGCTGCGGCGGCGCGAAAAGACCATTGGCGCCTACTGGCCCATCAAGGGCGAGTTCGACCCCCTGCCCGCGCTCTACCGCTGGAGCGAAGCCCACCCCGAGCGCCGCATCGGCCTGCCCGTGGTGGACAAGGAGCACGGCACCCTGCGCTTTCATGTGTGGTACCCCGGCTGCCCCATGGAGGAAGACGCCACCGGCATTCCCAAGCCCAAGGACACCGAGGCCTTCCAGCCCCAGCTGATGATCCTGCCCTGCGTGGGCTACGGCCCCTGCGGCCTGCGCCTGGGCTATGGCGGCGGTTTCATGGACCGCACCCTGGCCCAGCTGAACCCGCGCCCCGCCACGGCCGGCGTGGGGTTTGCGCATGGCTTCCTGCCCTTGCTCAAGGCCGAGCCCACCGATGTGCCGGTGGACGCGATGCTGACGGAGGAGGGGGTGGTGTGGGAGGTGGGGGAGTAGGGGGGGATGTCGTCTCTATGGGCAGCGGTACATCTCGGCAGGTGCTCTTCTATGCCTTGCGCTCGAGCATTGACTCGCCATCCATCCCGCGGGGTGGATTGAACGTCCCGTGCCAACCGACCAAGACGCGAGCCAGTGAGTCCGTGAAGTACGGCGAGCCTTTTGGAACTCTGACCAGCCCTCCGCCATACGCGACAAACAATTCGGCGCTTGCTCTCGCTTCCGTTGCCTCGCTCCATTGGTTGCTGCTCGGCAGCACATCGGGATCTACCGGCGGCTTCCATAGCGTGTCTTTACCGGTAGACGCGCCACTGAGGAAAGCCGCGAGCTTGTGATGCCCCTTCTGGGTCGCAACCTCAGCCGGAGTAAGACAGTCATGGGTCCTGGCTTCGGTTGATGCGCCAAGACTTATCAACAAACGGCATGCTTGTTCGTTGTCAGAGTAGGCGGCCTGATGGAGAAAACTCCACGACGAACCGGGCTTCACGTAACGACTGCAGCGTTTGGCGAGGACTGGGGAGCTTTCCCACTCTGCTAGGAGGCGATCCCAGTTTCCGGACTTCGCGGTTTGATATGCCGCTTCAATTGTGTTTTGCAGTTCGCTCATGTTTGCGTGGATGCAGTTTTAAGCAGCCGGTACTCAAGGGGCTACACGCCATCGTGGCGACTGCGGCGATCGAATGGAGTCTAGTTGAGTAGTTGATATCTGAGTCTGCACCGAAACCCGAGTGCAACAAGGCCGCCTATAGATGTGCAGTCTGTTCTCTGTGGTGCTGCATCGAATCCGAACTCAGGTCTTGATGGGAAAATGGCAAAGGCACTTATCTAAGAAGGTCAACGCCGGGATGGCTTGCTTGCTGGGAAGTCCCTCTGGAGGGGCTAGCCCTCTGCCGACACGTACGGAAAGAACTTTGAGATGGAGCGCAGCATGAGAACTGGGAATTTATTCTCAAATGCGGATAGGTACTTTCGCGTTATTAGAGAAATGTCGGACCGTACTTCATTTAAGAGAACATCGCCCCAGTGATCGGGGGAGTAGCGCATGATATTGCTAAAGATGTTTGTCAGGAGGAAATGCAAACAGGTCTCCGGCATAACCACGGGAAAGAATGGGTTCTCGATATACCAGAATCGGCCGCGAATATCTGTATAAATCGTTGCGCGGCACTTGTGGGCATCTGCGATAGGGAATGTCACGACGAACTTGCCGTGCCGCTCGCTCACGTCGGCACCGGGGAAGGACTGTGCAACATCAGCGGCACTTGGGCGAGCTTCGCCATCTCCAACCTGTAGTTCCCACTTTACGTTTCTTGGGTCTTTCGTCGTCGTTATTTCGAGTGGATAGGTTCTTGAGGATCGACCCGTGACCAATGTGTAATACTCCCGAATCTCGGGGACCATGCTTAGCAGCGCTCCGCATGATGCGGTGTGGCGGCTGTTAAAGAATGCCAGTATTGATGCCTCGTTGTCTTGGAGGAAATCGACTTGCCGGCCGAAGACTTGAGTGGTTGGAAATGCAGCAAAGAGATCGCTGAAGGTGCCCTGCGGCATATCCCCGCCGAACTGTGTTTTGATGTCGTTCGGGAGGTAGTTGATGCCGTGTGATCCTGGCAAGTTCTCTAAAGAATATCTGATTGGATTATTGAGGATGATCGCTGCGTAGGAGTATGCGGTCAGCGCGTAGAAGAAGTTTAGTGGCTTGACCATTAAACTGCCTGCAAGGCCGGATGTATAGAGTTCCCGGCCTTGTCGCATGCAATTTTTTAGACGGGTGGCCTCTTCTGAACCTATGCCTGATTTCTTGTCTTTGCCGGTCGTTCGCTTGCGCAACCTGTAGAGATCTCGAATGTGCTCCGTGTTTTCTACGTTCTCTAGGAGCTCGATCAGCGCTGATGAGAAGTGAAGTTCTTCAACGATAACGAGCTTGAGTGGGTTAGGTGCCGCAACCTGCTGTGAAATCTCACTTCGCAGCAAATGGAGGCTCTTGGCCTGCAGCCCTTCATTTGACTTGAGGTCGGCTACACCCTCGTGGACGAAGAAGTTCTCAAGCTTTCCTTTGTGCGGCAAACGAGCTGGCTCGTCCATCGTCTTCCACTTGGCCGCGGCGGCGTCTCGCTTGGCTATCTCTTGCGCATAGTCGAAGGTCGCGGCGAAAGGTGGTCCATTAGACGCAGTCTTGGCTTCCACTACATCGTCAAGAATCGTCTCGATGACTGTTGGCATAGATGCCCCAGAGAGCTAACTAGGTTGTAGGGCGACAGTTCCGCCGCATATCACCGCCGCTCCCCGTCGTATGCCACTGATGTAACAGGACTATCCCAACACCACATCGGCAAAAGCCTCATCCCCACGCATCTGATACCAAACGATGTGCGCGCCGCGCCCCGCCGCCAGCTCCACGCCGCGCAACGCCCATCCCCGCCTTCCCAAGCGAGAATGCCCCTCCATGGACGCCACCACATCCCACCACCACTACGCCGCCCACCTTGCCGCGCTACAAGCGCAGGCGGAGTCGGCCCTGGCCCGTTGCGGCTATGACGCGCTGCTGATTGCCTCGGGCATCGAGAAGTACGCCTTTCTCGATGACCGGCCCTATCTGTTCCAGCCCAATCCGCATTTCAAGCACTGGCTGCCCCTGGTGGCGCACCCCTACAGCTGGCTGCTGGTGCGCCCAGGCCACAAGCCGCGCCTGGTGTACTACCAGCCCGATGACTACTGGCATGTGCCGCCCAGCGACCCGAGCGGCTACTGGGTGGCGCATTTCGAGCTGCAGGTGATCAGCCAGCCGGAAGACGCGGCCCAGCACCTGCAGCTGCCGGCGGGGGCGCGCCTGGCCATCGTGGGCGAGGCCGATGCGGCGCTGCCCGGCCTGGTGCCCAACAACCCCAGCGATCTGCTGAACCTGCTGCACTTCCGCCGTGCGGTGAAGAGCGAGTACGAGCTGGAGCAGATGCGCGCCGCCTCGCGCCGCGCCGCGCCCGCGCATCTGGCGGCCAAGGCGGCTTTCGAGGCCGGCGCCTCGGAGCTGGACATTCACCGCGCCTATCTGGCGGCCAGCGGCCACACCGACCGCGACCTGCCCTACGGCAATATCGTGGCGCTCAACGAGCATGCCGCGGTGCTGCACTACCAGTACCAGGACGCGCAGGCGCCGGCTGAGTCGCGCACCCTGCTGATCGACGCGGGCGCTTCGGTGAACGGCTATGCCTCGGACATCACCCGCACCTGGCTGCGTGGCGGCGACGCGCGCTTTGCGGCCCTGCTGGCGGCCATGGAGTCGGCCCAACTGGCCCTGGTGGACGAGGTGCGCGCCGGCACCGATTACCGCGACATCCATCTGAGCACCCACCGCCATGTGGCGCGCATCCTGCTGGAGCAGGGCATTGCGCGCGGCGTGAGCGAGGAGGCCTTGCTGGCGCAGCGCGTGACCAGCACCTTCTTCCCGCATGGCATCGGCCATCTGCTGGGGCTGCAGGTGCACGATATCGGCGGCTTCATGGCCGACGAGTCGGGCGCGCCCGCCGCCAAGCCCGAGGGCCACCCCTTCCTGCGCCTGACCCGGCGCCTGGAGCCGGGCATGGTGGTGACCATCGAGCCGGGCCTGTACTTCATTCCCACCCTGCTGAAGAAGCTGGCGGCCTCGCCGGCCGGCGCCTGCATCGACTGGGCGGCGGTGGAGCATCTGGCACGCTTTGGCGGCATCCGCATCGAGGACGATGTGGTGTGCCGCGAGGCGGGTCAGGCGCCGGAGAACCTGACCCGGGACGCGTTCGCGGGGGCCTCGAACTAGCAGCCGTCCCTTGTCCGAGCACCCGGCCGATCCCGCGACGGCAAGCGGTTTGCCGTCGCCGTCACTGCCCGACAGGGGCGGTGCGCTGGGGTTCTGGCTGCGGGTCCGTCTGCTCACGCTTTGGCGGCTGATCCGCGAGTCGACCTGGGCCTATGTGCGGCGCTGGCCGGTCCGGGCCGCGCTGGTCGATGCCCCGGTGCTGGCGCAGGTGCGTAGCCCCTTGTGGACCGATGGACGTGCCGATGAGTTTGTCCTGGTGGCCGGCAAGGTGCACAACCTGCGCGTCGCCTGCCGGGCATTTCATTCGATCGTGATTCCCGCTGGCGGGGTGATGAGCTTCTGGCGCCAGTTGGGGTGTCCCAGCGCCAGTCGGGGCTATGTGCTGGGTCGGGAGGTGCGCCAGGGCTGCGTGGTGCCGACCCTTGCCGGCGGTATCTGCCAGCTGTCGAATGCGCTCGCGATGGCCGCCTTTCGTGCGGGGCTGGAGATTCCCGAGCGCCACCGCCACAGCGCGCGGGTCGAGGCCGCCGGTGGCGATGTCGAGGGGCTCGATGCCACCGTGTTCTGGCGGCATATCGATCTCAAGCTGCGCGCGAGCCACGACTGGCGGCTCGAGACCGAACTCAGCGCCGAAGAACTGGTGGTCACGATCCGCGGCCGGGCGGCCGCACCCGCCGCGAGCGGGGCGGTGATCCGCGTGATGCCTTCGCGCGAGCGCGAAGCCCCGCCGCCGGTTGCGCGCGGCTGCCTGACCTGCGAGCAGACCGCGTGTTTCCGGCATGGCCGGCATCATGGTCTTGATGGCGTCGACCAGGGGCGGGTGGCCTGCCTGCTGGATGCCTGGTCGCCCGAGTTCGATGCGCATCTGCCCGGCGATGCCGATTGCTTTGTGCCCGAGCCGATGCGCCTGGCCTTCTGGCGGCCGCGCGCGCGGGGCTGGCGTCGCCCGGCGGCCCATCGCGCCTATCTCGCGAGCCTGCTGCGAGCGGGCTGGCAGCGCGTCTGGGCTCGCAGCGAGGGCAACGGCCGCCGCCAGTCCAGCCTGATCGACGGCCAGCGTCTGCTGGCGCGGGCCTATGCCCGGGCCCTACGGCCGCAGCACACCCATCTGTGGATCGAACTCGGCTTGCTGGCGCACCTTGAGCAACTCGGGGTACTCGGTGGGCGGAGCTATGAGGTGCTGGCCGGCACCTGGCCGATGGCTCTCGTTCAAGACCATCTGGATCTGGGTAGCGCGCGCTGGCCGAATGCCGCCAGCCTGCGGGACTATCGCGTTGCCCCGGAACTGCTGGCGGCCGAGCAGCGCGGGCTGCGGCGGGCGCTTCGCATCCATACGGCGCATGAGGGCGTGGCGGCTTATCTGCGCGGCCGGTATCCGACGGTACCCGTTATGCAGCTGGCTTGGCAGCGGCCCGAGCCGCGCCCGTGGCCGCAGCTCCCCGATCAGCGCTCGGCACGGCCGCCCTTGCTGCTGTTCCCGGCCGCTGGCCTGGCGAGAAAGGGCGCGCTCGATCTGAGCGCCGCCTTGCAGGGCCTGCCCTGTCGCCTGCGGGTGCTGGGATCGGCCGCGCGCGACGGCGAGGTCTGGCGTGGCCTGGATGTCGATTGGCATGTGGCCCCGGCCGATCCGCTGCTGGGTGTGGCCGCCGTGGTGCTGCCCGCCTATGCCGAGCAGGCACCGCGTCTGCTGCTGAGGGCCCGGGCGCAGGGGCTACCCGTCATCGCGACCGCCGCCTGCGGCATGGGCCCCGAAGCGGGGCTGAGCCTGGTGCCGATGGGCGACCCGCCGGCCTTGCGCGCGGCCTTGGTCGCCCTGTTGGCGGAGCTGGCGCTTTAGAAGCGCATGCCCAGGCCCACGCCGAACAGCACCGGGTCCACCTTGAAGGTGCCGACCTTGGTGCCCTTGGAGGACACGTCGGTGTCGATCTTGACCTTCTTGATGTCCACGTTCAGGTACAGGTTCTTGGACAGCTCGATGTCGGCGCCGGCTTGCAGGGCCAGGCCGTAGCTGTTCTTCTTGATGCTGGGGTCCAGGGCGGCCACGACGGCGGGCTCGAAGCGCACGCTGGAGAAGTGGGTGTAGTTGATGCCGGCGCCCACATAGGGACGGAAGGTGCCGGTGGGGGCGAAGTGGTACTGCAGGGTCAGCGTGGGCGGCAGGTGCTTGAGGCTGCCGATCTTGGCGCCGCCGGCCTTCAGGTCATGCTTCTGCGGATAGGTCAGGATCAGCTCGGCCGCCCAGTTGGGGGTGAAGAAGTAGCTGATGTCGACTTCGGGGAAGGTCTTGTTGTTGACCGAGAGGTCCAGGCCGGTGGAGTCCTTGTTGGCGGAATCCAGGTGCAGGGCGCGCACGCGGACCATCCAGGGGCCTTCGGCTTGCTGCGCCTGAGCGGCGAAGGGCACGGCGGCCAGGGTGGTGGCGGCCAGGACGGCGGCGAGGGCGATCTTCTTGCTCATTGAGAACACTCCATTGATGCGGGGACATCCCGAATGAGCTCATTGGAAGATCGCGGTCGGGGTTAACCCTTGACCTGTCGCAAAGTCGCCGGCCCCGCGGCGGCGGGGTGTTGGCGACTTTGACCTGGGGCAAATCAGGCGTGCAGACCGATGCGTCGGCACAACTCCAGCGTGAGTGCGGACTGGTTCAGGGTGTAGAAGTGGATGGCCGGCACGCCACCGGCGACCAGGCGCTCGCAGAGCTGGGCGATCACGTCCAGGCCGAAGGCGCGGATGGAGGCGGTGTCGTCCATATAGCCTTCCATCTTGAGCGCCACCCAGCGCGGGATCTCGATGCCGTCGCGCTGCGCGAACTGGGCGATGCGTGCGTAGTTGTGGAAGGGCATGATGCCCGGGATGATGGGCTGGTCCACACCCAGCTTGCGCGCCGAGTCCACGAAGTGGAAGTAGGCGTCCGGGTTGAAGAAGAACTGGGTGATGGCGGCGGTGGCACCGGCGCGCATCTTGTCGGCGAAGTGCTGCAGGTCCTTGGCGGCGTAGCGCTGCTGCGGGTGGTACTCGGGATAGGCCGCCACCTCGATCTTCCAGTCCGGGCCCTGGGTCTCGCGGATGAAGCGCACCAGCTCGGCCGCGTAGCGGAACTCGCCGGCCGTGGCCGTGCCGCTGGGCAGGTCGCCGCGCAGGGCCACGATGCGGCGGATGTTCTGGGCGCGGTAGGTGGCCAGGATCTCGGCGATGTTCTCGCGCGTGGAGCCCACGCAGGAGAGGTGCGGCGCGGCCTCGAAGCCGCTGGCGGCAATGTCCGTCACCGTGGCCAGGGTCTTCTCGCGGGTGGAGCCGCCGGCGCCATAGGTCACGCTGAAGTACTGCGGGGCCAGGGCGCCCAGCTCCTGCACCACGGTCTTGAGCTTCTCGGCGCCGACGGGGGTGTTGGGAGGGAAGAACTCGAAACTGACGGGCGTCTTGGTCGTCATGGCAGCTGGGCCCAGAGGAAGAATTCGGTATTGCCATCGCCACCGGCGATGGGGCTTTCAAAGTAGTCGCGCCAACGCAGGCCGGCGGCTTCGGCGGCGGCGCGAGCGCGCTCGGCCAGCAGGGGGTGCTGGAGCTCGGGGTCTTTCACCAGACCGCCCTTGCCGATGGCCTGGGGGCCCAGCTCGAACTGCGGCTTGATCAGCAGCAGCAGCTGACCCTGCGGCGCCAGCCAGGCGACCAGGCGCGGCAGCTCGCCCAGCATGGAGATGAAGCTCAGATCGCCCACGATGAGCGCAAAGCGCTGACCGGGCTCGAACTGGCGCACATGCATGCCCTCAATCGCTTGCACGCGCGGGTCGGCCGCCAGGCTGGGGTGAAGCTGGCCGTGGCCCACATCGATGCCGGTGATGGCGGCCGCGCCCTTTTTGAGCAGGCAGTCGCTGAAGCCGCCGGTGCTCTGGCCGATATCCAGCACCGTGAGACCCGCGACGTCCAGCCCACAGCGCTGCAGCGCGCCTTCGAGCTTGAGGCCGCCGCGCGAGACATAGCGCAGCTCCGCATCGTCGGTGATGCGCAACTGGGCCGTCTCGGGCAGGTCCTCGCCGGCTTTGCGCAGCACCGACCAGCCCTTGGGCGCCGCCCATTCCACGGCCCCCCGCTCGATCAGACGCTGGGCGGCGGATCGGGTGGGGACGAGTTGTTGAGCGACAAGGAGCTGGTCAGCGCGCATGCCGATTTAGTAGCGGTAGCTGTCAGGCTTGAAGGGGCCTTGCTTGGGCACACCGATATAGGCGGCCTGCTCATCGGTGAGCTCGCTGAGCTGGGCGTTGAGCGTGGTCAGCTGCAGGCGGGCCACCTTCTCGTCCAGGTGCTTGGGCAGCACATAGACCTTGCCGATGTCGTAGGCGTCCTTGTGGGCGAACAGCTCGATCTGGGCGATGGTCTGGTTGGCGAAGCTGGAGCTCATCACATAGCTGGGGTGACCGGTGCCGCAGCCCAGGTTCACCAGGCGGCCCTTGGCCAGCAGGATGATGCGCTTGCCGTCCGGGAAGATCACATGATCCACCTGGGGCTTGATCTCTTCCCACTGGTACTGCTCCAGCGAAGCGACCTGAATCTCGTTGTCGAAGTGGCCGATATTGCCGACGATCGCCATGTCCTTCATCTCGCGCATGTGCTCGAGGCGGATGACGTCCTTGTTGCCGGTCGTGGTGATGAAGATGTCGGCGCTGGAGACGACGTCTTCGAGCTGCACGACTTCAAAACCGTCCATGGCGGCCTGCAGGGCGCAGATCGGGTCGATTTCCGTGACCTTGACGCGGGCGCCGGCGCCACGCAGCGAGGCAGCGGAGCCCTTGCCGACGTCGCCATAGCCGCAGACGACGGCGACCTTGCCGGCCATCATCACGTCGGTGCCGCGGCGGATGCCGTCGACCAGCGATTCCTTGCAGCCGTACTTGTTGTCGAACTTCGACTTGGTGACCGAGTCGTTGACGTTGATCGCCGGGAAGGGAAGGAGGCCCTTGGCGGACATTTCCTTGAGGCGGTGCACGCCGGTGGTGGTCTCTTCCGTCACGCCGATGATCTCGGCGCTCTTGCGGGTGTACCAGGTGGGGTCCTGCGCGACCTTGGCCTTGATGGCGGCGAACAGGATGCGCTCTTCCTCGCTGCCCGGGTTGGCCAGCACCGACAGATCCTTCTCGGCCTTCTGGCCCAGATGCATCAGCAGCGTGGCATCGCCGCCGTCATCCAGGATCATGTTGGGGCCTTCGCCGGCCGAGCCCTTGGGGCCGAATTCGAAGATGCGGTGGGTGTAGTCCCAGTAGTCTTCCAGGGTCTCGCCCTTGTAGGCGAACACCGGGGTGCCTTCGGCCACCAGGGCGGCGGCGGCATGGTCCTGCGTGGAGAAGATGTTGCACGAGGCCCAGCGGACGTCGGCGCCGAGCGCGACCAGCGTCTCGATGAGAACCGCGGTCTGGATGGTCATGTGCAGCGAGCCGGTGATGCGCGCGCCCTTGAGGGGCTTGGAAGCGCCGAACTCTTCGCGGCAGGCCATCAGGCCCGGCATTTCCGTTTCGGCGATCTGAATTTCCTTGCGGCCGAAATCGGCAAGCGCGATGTCGGCGATCTTGAAATCGTCGGCGGTCAGCGTCTTCTTCAGCACAGCAGCATTCATTGCAAAGCTCCTTCGGTATGAAGCCGCAACGAACCGGTGGGGGTGCGCATGCCTGCGGCACGCGAAGGAAAAAGTCGGTCACCCACGTCGGACGTTGCGGGTGAGCGCGGTTGCAGTGGGCCCGATCGTGTCGGGGCTTCCGAGCCTGGCCTCATGGAACTGAGGTTGCAACGCTCCTCGGAATAGGGCCGCATTCTAGCCGCATGCCGCCCGCCGCGGCTGCCAACAAGCACCGGATTGCCCGCTTTCCCGGGGACAATCCGCCGCCATGCAGCCTCTCTCCACTTGTCCGCCGGCCGATCTGCGCGCGCTGGGCGGCATCCTGACCGATATCGACGACACCCTCACCGCCGACGGCGCCATCGCGCCCGAGGCCCTGGCCGCCCTGCAGCGCCTGCAGGCCGCCGGCCTGCCCGTGATCGCCATCACCGGCCGCCCCGCCGGCTGGAGCGAAGCCTTTGCCCTGGCCTGGCCGGTGCAGGCCATCGTGGCCGAGAACGGCTCGGTGATGCTGCGCCGCGCGGCCGATGGCAGCCTGGCACGTGACTTCAGCCAGGACGAGCCCACCCGCCGCGCCAACTTCGCGCGCCTGCAGGCCTGCGCCGCCGATGTGCTGGCGCGTGTGCCCGGCGCCACGCTGGCCACCGACAGCCCCGGCCGCCTGACCGATATCGCGGTGGACCACAGCGAGTTTGCGCATCTGGATGAGGCGCAGATCCAGGCGGTGTGCGCCGTGATGCGCGAGCACGGGCTCACCGCCACCGTGAGCTCCATCCACATCAATGGCTGGATCGGCGAGCACAGCAAATGGAGCGCGGCGCAATGGGCCGTGCCCACTCTGCTGGGCCGCGAGTTCGCGCCGCAGGACTGGGCCTATGTGGGCGACTCCACCAACGACCAGCTGATGTTCGAGCGCGTGCCCTTCTCGGTGGGCGTGGCCAATATCCAGCGCTTCGTGCCCCAGCTCCACACCCTGCCGCGCTATGTGACCCAGGGCGAGCGCGGCCAGGGCTTTGCCGAGCTGGCGCACGCCTTGCTGGCGGCGCGGGCTGCGGGCTAAAGCCCCAGAAACTCGCTCATGCCCGCCAGCGCCTCGTCCAGCGCCAGGCGGAAGGCGGCACCGGCCGGGCGGCGTCCGCTGACAAAGCCCAGCTCATGCCGCAGCCGGCCCTGCTCCACACGCAGATTGGCCCAGCCGATCATGGCCTCGCCCCAGAGCAGGGGCAGGGCGTAATGGCCCATGCTGCGCTGGGCGGCCGGGGTGTAGGCCTCGAACTTGTAGGTCCAGCCCCAGAAGCGCTCGAAGCGGCGCCGGTCCCAGACCACGGGGTCGAAGGGCGCCAGAAAGCGCAGGCCCGGCGGTGCCTGGTGGCGGCGGCTCAGCGGCTTCTCGTCGGCCGGCCAGAACCAGGTTTCACCCTCGAGGCTGGCATGGGCGTAGCGCTGCTTGGCCGCCTTGAAGGCCGCGCGGGTTTCGGCGCGCAGATGCGGGGCGCCATAACCCAGCAGGCTGGTGAGATAGCCGAAGCTGGCGGCGGGCAGGGGCGCGTAGAGCGCCAGCACCTGGTCCAGCAGGGCCTCGGCCCGGGCGCGGCGGGCGGCGGGGCTGTCATCCACCGCGGGGTGTTCCACGGCCTCGTAGACCCGGGTGCCCTGGTCGCGGCGCCGCACGCGCAAGAGGCCGCGGTAGTGCAGGCCGTCCAGCAGTTGGGTGGACACATTGAGCGTGCCGCCCCAGTAGCCGGGCATGCGGCCGTGGTGGGCGAAGTCCTCCAGCAGCTGCTTGGGATGGGTGGGGCCGCGCTCGCGCACCACGGCCAGCAGCTGCTGGGCCTGGGCCGTGGTCTTGGCGTCCCAGGGCTTGCGCGGCTGGCGCGGGTGCAGCAGGGCCAGGCTGCCGCGCGGCACAAAGCCGTAGTTCACCAGGCAGTCTTCCTCCACGGCCAGGCGCGGGTAGCGCCGCTCCAGATCGCCGGCCCGGTAGTCGCGCACGCGCTGCATCAGGATCAGGTCCTGGGCCCGCGCCGGGGCGCGCATGGGATCGGCCTGCACAAAGCCCAGGCGCGCGATGGCCCGGGGCAGGGTGGTGGGCTTGAAGAGGCTGCGGGCCAGGGCGTAGCGGCGCAGCGCGTCCAGGCTGGGGGCGGGTGGGCTTGTGGGCAAGGCGTGAGGCTCCGTGCGACAGGCCGCCAGCTTAGACGCAGGCTGCTGACGGGGCTTGTCAGTGACCTGCTCTGGTGGTCTGGGCTCAGCGCAGCAGCTGTGGGCGCTGCTCCTCGGTGTCCATCTGCATCTCGTAGCTGAAGAAGCGGTTGCGGCCCTGGGCCTTGGCCGTGTAGAGCGCATCATCGGCGCGCAGCAGCAGGCCTTCGCTGGTGGTGCTGGCATCGGGCACGCAGGTGGTGATGCCGCCGGAGAGCGTGATGTAGGAGGCCACCGGCGAGTCCGGGTGGGCCACCTGGCGCTGGGCCACCAGGCGCATCAGGGCGCGGGCATAGGTCATGGCGCCCGAGCGCGGGGTGCGAGGCAGCAGCAGGGCGAACTCCTCGCCGCCGTAGCGCGCGGCGCGGTCGGCCGGGCGGCGGCAGGTGTCGCGCAGCAGCTGGGCCACCTGACGCAGGCAGGCGTCGCCCTCCACATGGCCCTGGCGGTCGTTGAAGCGCTTGAAGTGGTCCACATCGCAGAGCATCAGGGTCAGGGGTTGCTGCTCGCGGCGGGCCTGCTCCAGCTCGCTGTGCAGGTAGTCGTCGAAGGCGCGCCGGTTCATCAGGCCGGTGAGGGAGTCCACGGTGGAGAGCTCGTGCAGCTGGGCATTGGCGCTGCGCAGCTCGTCCGAGAGCAGGACCAGGCGCTCGCGCATCTGGGCCAGGCGCTGCATGGCGCGCAGCTTGGCGTGCAGCACCATGGGGGAGACGGGCTTGATCAGGTAGTCGTCCCCGCCGGCCTCGATGCCCTGCCAGATGTCGCGCTCCTGGTCGCGCTGGGAGAGGAAGATGATGGGCGTCCAGCCCCCGGGCTCGGCGGCCCGCATGGCGCGGGCGGCCCAGTAGCCGTCGTACTGCGGCATCTCCACATCCAGCAGCACCAGATCGGGCCGGTGGCGCTTGAAGAGCTCCAGCCCCCAGTCGGCGCTGCTGGCTTCCAGCACGCGGTGACCGCAGCGGTCGAGCTCGGCGCTCAGGGCCACGCGGATCGCGTTCTGGTCATCCACGATGAGGATGGTCAGCGGATTGGAGGGGCTGGTGGTCGGGAGGTCGCTGGACATTCATTCCCCTTCGGCCGCGCTGCCGCTTTCTTGAGCACCAGGGTAGCGCGAAT
Source organism: Shinella sp. XGS7 (assembly GCF_020535565.1). NCBI lineage: Bacteria > Pseudomonadati > Pseudomonadota > Alphaproteobacteria > Hyphomicrobiales > Rhizobiaceae > Shinella > Shinella sp. XGS7. Next base: position 1,825,332 of record NZ_CP084758.1, read on the forward strand.
CGCCCACGAGGACTCAGTGGCCGCCCAGACTGCCCCAGACGCTGTGGCGCTGCTCCAGGGTGTCCATCTGCATCTCGAAGCTGAAGAAGCGGTTGCGGCCGCGGGTCTTGGCGGCGTAGAGCGCGTCGTCGGCGCGGCGCAGCAGGCCTTCCAGCGTGGTGCTGGTGTCGGGGGTGCAGGTGGTGATGCCGCCGGACAGGGTGACATGGGGCGCCACGTCCGAGCAGGGGTGAGGGCGGCCGCTGAGTTCCAGGGTGCGCAGCACGGCGCGGGCAAAGGTCATGGCGCCGGAGCGCGGCGTGCCGGGCAGGATCAGGGCGAATTCCTCGCCGCCATAGCGCGCGGCGCAGTCGCGCGGGCGCCGGCAGGTCTGGCGCAGCAGGCCGGCCATATGCTGCAGGCAGACATCGCCCTCCACATGGCCCAGGCTGTCGTTATAGCCCTTGAAATGGTCGATGTCGCACAGCACCAGGGTCAGGGGTTGCTGCTCGCGCCGCGCGCTGGCGATTTCCTGCTGCAGACGGTCGTCGAAGGCCCGGCGGTTCATCAGGCCGGTGAGCGCGTCTTCCTGGCTCAGGCGGGAAAGCTGCTCATTGTTGGCGCGCAGCTCGTCGGAGAGCTCGATCAGGCGGGTCTGCATGCGGCGCAGGCGCTGCATGGCGCGCAGCTTGGCGTGCAGCACGGTGGTGGAGACGGGTTTGACCAGATAGTCATCGCCGCCGGACTCGATGCCCTGCCAGAGATCCTGGTCCTGGTCGCGGCTGGAGAGAAAGATGATGGGCGTCCAGCCCCCGGTCTCCTCCGCGGCGCGCAGCTGGCTGGCGGTCCAGTAGCCGTCGCGGCCAGGCATCTCCACGTCCAGCAGCACCAGATCGGGCCGGTTCTGGGCGAACTGGGCCAGGGCGCTCTCGGCGGAATCGGCCTCCAGGGCCTGGTGGCCGGCGGCGCTGAGCTGGGCGACCAGCACCTTGCGGGTGCTGAGCTGGTCATCGACCACCAGCACGCGCAGCGGGGGCAGGGAGGCGGGCAACATGGGAGGGATGGCTCCGACCGGGGCAGCGGCGGCAGTTGATTATGGGCTGGGGGCTTGCCGGTGGTGGGAGGGTTTTTGCTAGCCCTGGAGCCCGCGGCGCGGGGCCATGCTCAAGTCTGGCTGCCGCCGGTCGATAAGAGACCCAGGTGCTGCGCGGCGGCCGGTTGAGGACTGGGTGAAAGCCCGGTGGTAGTTCCATGAACGATACAACCCATCTCGAGGCCAAGGTGCTGCTGCTGGACCAGGATCCGGAGCAGTGCCGCCTGCTTTCGGAGTTCTGTGCCTCGGTGGGCCTGCTGCCCCTGCTGCGCACGGCGCATGACGCACTGGCCAGCCTGTCCCAGCACAAGGATCTGGCCGGCGTGCTGCTGGCCGAGGACATGCCCTGTGACAGCGGCGACGCGGTGGCCCTGGCCCAGGCCATCCACCGCCAGCGGCCCGAGCTGCCCATCATCCTGCGGCGCAGCAGCGCCCGCGGCTTCAGCCCCAACGAGCAGGCGGCCGTGGCCTACAGCTGGAACACCGGCGATATGGAGCAGCTGCGCAGCCATGTGGAGCGCTGCATCTTCAGCCTGCGCTATCCCATTGCCCTGGTGGAGGGCATCGTGGAGCTGACCTTGAGCGCGCTCAAGTCCATGTTCCCGCACGCGGGGGTGAGCAATGAGTCGCCCTATGTGGTGCACGATCGCATCATCCACGGCGAGGTCTCCACCCTGATCCCCATCGAGAGCACCTGGTGCCGCGGCTACATGATGCTGCAGACCGAGGAGAGCGCCCTGCGCCAGGGCCTGATCCAGGGCTTTGGCTATGCGGGCGTGGGGGGCGACCTGAACTTCCGCGAGCTCAACAATATGCTGGGCGAGACCACCAATCTGATCTGGGGCGCCTTCAAGAACCGCTACATCCCGCCCGAGGCCTTTGCCAACCAGCAGACCCAGGTGCCCATCGTGATCAACCACGCGCACAAATACATCTCCTTCGGCTCGCCCGATCCGCAGCTGTGCATCCGCTACCAGCTCAGCGACGCGGCCCGGCCCGGCATGTCGGCCCTGACCATCGTGCAGCGCTTCATCTTCAATCTGCACTGGTCGCCGGAGGACTTTGCGCAGTTCTCGGCCGGCACGGCCGGCTCGGGCGGCGGCGGCACCGGCGAGCTGGAGTTTTTCTGAATCCGTGAATGATTGAACGCGGGCGTGCATGGCGCCCGCCCTGGGAGTCTTGATATGGCAAATGTTCTGGTCGTCGACGACTCCAGCACCATGCGCGAGATCGTGGCCAGCTTTCTGACCCAGAACGGCTTCGAGGTGGCGCTGGCCACCGATGGCCGCGACGGCCTGGATCAGCTGCGGCGCGACCCCGGCATCCGCCTGGTGGTCAGCGACATCAATATGCCCAATATGGACGGCCTGACCATGGCCGAGAAGATACGCACCGAGCTGGGCAACAAGGAGGTGCGCATCGTGATGCTCACCACCGAGGACAACGCCGTGATGCGCAGCCGCGGCCGCGAGATCGGCGTCACCGGCTGGATCGTCAAGCCCTTCAATGGCAATGCGGTGCTGGGGCCGTTCAAGAAGCTGTGCGGGATGAGCTGAGCACTCAGCCTCCGGACATGAGAAAGCCGCCCGGCTTGCGCGGGGCGGCTTTGGTTTTTGGTATGAGAGCCGCCTTGTGGTCTCCGCTCACATCCGCTGCGCGGATATGAGCGTCGCCCCGAAGCGGCTGGTCCGCCTGCGGCGGCCGCTGGCCTTACAGGCCAGCCGCTGCCCGCAGCGCAGCCGCTTTGTCAGTCCGCTCCCAGCTGAACTCCGGCTCTTCGCGGCCGAAGTGGCCGTAGGCCGCCGTCTTGCTGTAGATGGGGCGCAGCAGGTCCAGCATCTGGATGATGCCCTTGGGCCGCAGATCGAAGTGCTCGTTCACCAGGGCGGCGATCTTCTCGTCGGCGATGACGCCGGTGCCTTCGGTGTAGACGGTCACGTTCATGGGGCGCGCGACGCCGATGGCGTAGGCGAGCTGGATCGTGCAACGCTCGGCAAGGCCGGCGGCAACGACGTTCTTGGCGAGGTAGCGCGCAGCATAGGCGGCCGAACGGTCGACCTTGGTCGTGTCCTTGCCGGAGAAGGCGCCGCCGCCATGCGGAGCCGCGCCACCATAGGTGTCGACGATGATCTTGCGGCCGGTGAGGCCGGCATCGCCATCCGGGCCGCCGATGACGAACTTGCCCGTCGGGTTGACCAGGTACTTGGTGTCCTGCAGCCACTCCTTGGGCAACACCGGCTTGATGATCTCCTCGATGACGGCCTCGTAGAACTCGGGCTTCATCTTGTCGCCCAGGCTCATCTCGGGGGCGTGCTGGGTGGAGAGCACCACGGTGTCGATGCTGTGGGGCTTGCCGTCGACGTAGCGCACGGTGACCTGGCTCTTGGCGTCGGGGCCGAGCTTGCCGGCGTCGCCTTCGCCCTTCTTGCGGGCATCGGCGAGGAGGGCGAGGATGCGGTGCGAGTAATAGAGCGGAGCCGGCATGAGCTCGGCGGTTTCGCGGCAGGCGTAGCCGAACATGATGCCCTGGTCGCCGGCGCCTTCGTCACCCTGCTTGTCGGCGGCGTTGTCGACGCCCTGGGCGATATCATTGCTCTGCTTGTCGTAGGCGACCAGCACGGCGCAACCCTTGTAGTCGATGCCGTACTCGGTGTTGTCGTAGCCGATGCGCTTGATGGTGTCGCGCGCGACCTGGATGTAGTCCACATGCGCATTGGTCGTGATCTCGCCGGCCAGCACCACCAGACCGGTGTTGCACAGGGTTTCGGCGGCAACGCGCGAGCGCGGGTCCTGCTGGAAGATGGCATCCAGAATGGCGTCCGAGATCTGGTCGGCCACCTTGTCGGGATGTCCTTCGGAAACGGATTCCGAAGTAAAGAGAAAATCGCTGCTCGCCACTTTTACACTCCTAGTTGTCGGTCCATCGGCGTTGCCGGCTGGGTCAGGAGACGCGGCGAACGCTTTAGCGGCATTTGTTGAGCTTGGCAGCCCGGCGGGCTCTCGATGACTCGATAAGCAGCCGCATCGCCCCGCAAGTTGTCCAAATTAACTCGGCGACGGCCCGATTATAGAAAAATGTTGTTGGTCTTTCGCATGCTGGCGCGCTGCCCTTTGTGGCTTTTGCATGCCTTTGGTGCCCTGGCGGGGCGCCTGAGCTATGCACTCTCGCCCACCTACCGCCAGCGCTTCCAGGCCCAGGTGCGCCAGGCGGGCCTGAGCGCGGCCGAGGCCCGCCCGGCCATCGCCCAGGCCGGGCGCATGATCGCCGAGCTGCCCTGGCTCTGGCAGCGCCGCAGCGCGCTGGGTGATCTGGTGCGCTGGCAGGGCGCCGAGCTGATCGAGGCCGACCTGGCCGCCCGCCGCGGCATGGTGCTGCTCACGCCGCATATGGGCTGCTTCGAGGTCACGGCCCGGGCCTTTGCCGAGCGCTTCGGCCAGCACACGCCCGTCACCGTGCTGTTCCGCCCCGCCCGCAAGGCCTGGATGCGTGCGCTGATGGACGGCGCCCGCGAGCGCCCGGGCCTGGCCACCGCGCCGGCCAGCCTGGCCGGCGTGCGCCAGATGCTGCGCGCCCTGCGCCAGGGCCAGGCCGTGGGCCTGCTGCCCGACCAGGTGCCGCCTGAAGGCCTGGGCGTCTGGGCGCCCTTCTTCGGCCGCCCGGCCTACACCATGACCCTGGCCGCCAAGCTGGCCATGCAAAGCGGTGCGCCTTTGATTCTGATCTGGGGCGAGCGCCTTTCGGGCGGTCGCGGCTACGTGATCCATGTGGAGCGCGGCCCCGCCCTGCCGCCGGTGGCCACGCCCGAGGCCGCGGCCACCCTGATCAACCAGGCCATGGAAGGCCTGATCCGCCAGGCGCCGGACCAGTACCTCTGGGGCTATCACCGCTACAAATCGCCGCGCCAGCTGGGCGCGGGCGGCGGGGAGGTGCTCTGATGCTGGGACGCCTGATGAGCCGCGGCTTCATCCGCCTGATGTGGCTGCTGCACTTTCTGCCCCTGGCCTGGCTGGCGGCCCTGGGCCGGGGTCTGGGCGGCCTGCTCTGGGTGCTGGCCGGCTCGCGCCGGCGCGTGGCCCTGCGCAATCTGGAGTTGTGCTTCCCGGAAAAGAGCGAGGCCGAGCGCCGCGCCCTGGCGCGCGAGCATTTCGGCTGGCTGGGGCGCAGCCTGCTGGAGCGCGGTCTGCTCTGGTTTGCCTCGCCCGAGCGTCTGCAGCGCCTGCTGCACATCAAGGGCAATGTGCATTTCGCCGAGCAGAGCGAGGCCTCGGTGATGTGGCTGACCCCGCATTTCGTGGGCCTGGAATGGGCCAGCCCGGCCCTGATGCTCAACCAGAGCAATCCGGGCGTGAGCATCTACCAGACCCAGAGCAATGCCGTCTTCGACGCGCAGATGCTGGCCGGGCGCTCGCGCTTCGGCCAGAACGCGCTCTTCGACCGCCAGGACGGCGTGCGCCCGGTGATACGCCTCATCCGCCAGGGTTATGCCTTCGTCAACCTGCCCGACATGGACTTCGGCGCCAAGGACTCGGCCTTCGTGCCCTTCTTCGGCGTGCCGGCCTGCACCCTGCTGGCTCCCGGCCGCATGGCCTACAGCCTGAAGATGCGGGTGCAGCCGGTGATCATCACCATGCTGCCTGGCGGCCAGGGCTACGAGGTGGAGCTGGAAGAGCCCTGGGAGGACTATCCCAGCGCCGACGCCGAGGCCGACGCGCGGCGCCTGAACCACTGGCTGGAGGCCCGCATCCGCGAGCGGCCGGCCCAGTATCTGTGGGTGCACAAGCGCTTCAAGACCCGGCCCGAGGGCGAGCCTTCGCTCTACTGAGGGAGCCGGCCATGCAGGGCGATAATCCGCGCATGAAAGTGCGTTTCACCAAGATGCAGGGCGCGGGCAATGACTTTGTGGTCATCGACGCCACCGAGCAGCCCCTGAGCCTGGACGCGGCCCAGCTGCGCCGCCTGGGCGACCGCCGCTTCGGCGTGGGCTGCGACCAGATCCTGGTGATCGAGAAGAGCGCCAGCCCCGGCGTGGACTTCCGCTACCGCATCTTCAACAATGACGGCGACGAGGTGGAGCACTGCGGCAATGGCGCACGCTGCTTCGTGCGCTATGTGGCCGACAAGGGCCTTTCCGACAAGCGCAGCATCCGCGTGGAGACGGTCAACGCCCTGCTGGAGCTGCGCCTGCGCGAGGACGGCCGGGTCACGGTGGACATGGGCGCGCCGGTGTTCGAGCTGGCGCGCGTGCCCTTCGAGCCCGCGGGCCTGAGTCCGCGCCGCGAGGGCGCGCTGGCCGGCGGTTTCGAGCTCTGGCCCCTGGCGGGCCTGGACTGCGAGGTGGCGGTGCTCTCCATGGGCAATCCGCATGCGGTGCAGCGTGTGGCCGATGTGGACACGGCGCCGGTGCTGAGCCTGGGGCCGCGGGTGGAGTCGCACGCCGCCTTTCCGCGTCGGGTGAACGCCGGCTTCATGCAGATCCTGGACCGCGGCCATGTGAAGCTGCGCGTGTTCGAGCGCGGCGCGGGCGAGACCCTGGCCTGCGGCACCGGGGCCTGCGCGGCCGTGGTGGCCGGCATCCGCCTGGGCTGGCTGGACGAGCGTGTGGATGTGCAGGCCCTGGGTGGCCTGCTGACGATTGAGTGGGCCGGCCTGAGCCAGGGCCTGCAGGCACCGGTGCTGATGACGGGCCCGGCCGAGCGAGTTTTTGACGGAGAGATCACGCTGTGAGCATTGAGGGCATTACCGAGCAGGACATCGCCGACTTCCTGGCCAACACGCCGGGCTTCTTCGAGCGCCATGCCGAGCTGCTGGCCACGGTCCAGCTGAGCCATCCGCATGGCCAGCGGGCAATCTCGCTGCAGGAGCGTCAGGCCGAGATGCTGCGCGAGAAGATCAAGGGCCTGGAGCACAAGATCATCGAGATGATCCGCAACGGCCAGGAGAACGTCTCCATCGCCGACCGCCTGCACCGCTGGACCCTGGCCCTGATGCGCACCCAGGACCCGGCCCGCGTGCCCGCGGTGCTGCTGGAGCGCCTGCGCCATGAGTTCATGATTCCCATGGCCGGCCTGCGCCTGTGGGGCGTGGATGCGGCGCACGATCAGGCCGAGTTCACCCAGCCGGTGAGCCAGGATGTGAAGAGCTTTGCCAACAGCCTGAACCAGCCCTATTGCGGCGTGAACTCGGGCTTCGAGGCCGCGCGCTGGCTCTCGGACGAGCAGGGCCATGGCGCCACCTCGCTGGCCCTGATCCCGCTGAGCCATGGCAAGCCCTCGCAGGCCTTCGGCCTGCTGGTGCTGGGCTCGCCCGACCCGACCCGCTACACCGCGGAGATGGGCACGGAGTTCCTGAACCGCATCGGCGAGCTGGCCAGCGCGGGCCTGGTGCGCCTGCTGCCGCCGGACGCGCTCCGCGATGGCGGCGGCGCTGACTGATCCGCTGCAGCGCTATCTGGAGCATGCGCGGGTGCAGCGCCGTCTGGCCGCGCGCACGCTGAGCCTCTACCGGGACGCGCTGCAACGTCTGCAAGCGCTGGCCGAGCAGGACGGCGTGGCGCTGCTGCAGCTGCAGCAGGCCCAGGCCCGCCGCTGGGTGGCCCGCCTGCATGGCCAGGGCCTCTCGCCGCGCAGCCTGGCGCTGGAGTTGTCGGCCTGGCGCGGCCTCTACCGCTGGCTGGGCGGCGAGCGCCTGGTGAGCCACAACCCCATCGATGGCCTGCGCGCCCCCAAGGCCGCCAAGCCCCTGCCCAAGGCCCTGGGCGTGGACGCCGCCGTGCAACTGGCCGAGCATGCCGATGCCCAGCAGGACCCGCGCCTGGAGGCCCGGGACGCCTGCATCGTGGAGCTGCTCTACGGCTGCGGCCTGCGCGTGGGCGAGCTGGTGGGCCTGGACGCCCAGGCCTCGCGTGAGGCCCGGGGCTGGGTGGATGCGGCCGGCGGCGAGGTCCAGGTGCTGGGCAAGGGTGAGAAACGCCGCAGTGTGCCGCTGGGCCGCGCCGCCGCCCAGGCCCTGCAGGCCTGGCTGGCCCAGCGCCCGGCCCTGGCCCGGCCCGAGGAGCCCGCACTCTTCGTGGGCCGGCGCGGCGGCCGCCTGAGCGCCGATCAGATTCGCCAGATGCTCAAGGCCCGGGCTCTTGCCGCCGGCATGCCCAGCCATGTGCATCCGCATATGCTGCGCCACTCATTTGCCTCCCATGTGCTGCAGTCCAGCGGCGATCTGCGCGCGGTGCAGGAGCTGCTGGGGCACGCCCATATCACCACCACCCAGGTCTATACCAAGCTGGACTTCCAGCACCTGGCCAAGGTTTACGACGCCGCCCATCCGCGCGCAAAGAAGAAAAGCCCCGTCTGATGAACCCGATGCGACGCCTTCCCTTCCCCCTGATGCCTCTGCTGGCCCTGATGGTGCTGGCCGCGCCCGCGCGGGCGCAGTCCTCCGAGGCGAGCGCCGAGCCCGTGCTGCCGCGTCCGGGCTTTCTGCAGGCGCAGCCGGCGGCCATCGAGCTGAACTGGACCCCGCTCAAGCTGCCCACCCAGGAGCGCATCGCCCTGCTGGGCGCCAGCTATCTGGTGGCCATGAACGAGGACTGGGGCATAGGCCCCAGCTTCTATGGCGCGGCCAAGGGCAATTTCGGCGGCATCTTCACCGTGGGCTTCACCGCGCAGCGGCGCTGGCGCCTGGGCTCGGATCTGCATGCCGCGGCCAGCCTCTATGCCGGCGCGGGCGGCGGCCTGAGCTCGGACAAGGTGCGCTTCGGCGGCGGCCTGATGCTGCGCCCCGAGCTCTCGCTGCGGCGCGAGTTCGGCAACTGGTACGGCGGCCTGGCCCTGGCCCACACCACCTTTCCGAATGGCCGCGGCAATGTGCGCGACACCACCCTGGGCTTTGTGCTGGGCTATTCGGACGGCTTTGTGAGCTATGCGCCCACCGACAGCGGCCGCCGCGTGGAGACCCTGCGCCGCAGCGGCCTGGGCTTTGACGAGATCAGCCTCAGCGGCGGCGTTTACAGCCCGCGCTCGGGCGCCAAGAACCGCAGCGGCGCGCCTGCCAAGCGCATGGGCAAGGCCGGTGCGGTGCTGCGCCAGTATGTGACCGAGGGCGCCTGGTGGGGTATCGAGGCCGCGGGCGCCGCCCAGGGCGGTGCCGATGGCTATATGGAGGTGCTGGCCACCATGGGCCAGGACTACGGCCTGGGCGGCAGCAAGAATTTCCGCGCCGGCTGGCATGTGGCCTCCGGCCTGGGCGGCGGCGGCGATATCGACACCGGCAATGGCTGGCTGGTCAAGGGCGGCCCCACCCTGCGCTGGAAGACGCCCTGGGGGCCCAGTCTGCACCTGGACGCGGGCGTGATGGGTTCGCTCACCGGCAGCTTCAAGTCCACCTATGCGCGTCTCTCCCTGGGCCTGCCCCTGGACCAGGGCGCGGGCAGCTTTGGCCAGCCCAATGATGCGCCCGGCGTGCTGCGCACCCAGACGGTCTACGCCAGCCTGCAGCACCTGAACAAGGTGAAGTTCAAGGATGGTCGCCAGGAGAATGTGGGCCATCTGGCCATGGTCATGACCCGGGACCTGAGCGAGAACGTCTATGGCGTGGCGCAGGCCGGCAGCGCCGCCTTCGGCAGCGCGGGCGCCTACTCCTTCGGCCTCTTCGGCCTGGGCCTGCAGGCCAAGCCCTGGGCGCGCGGCCCGCGCGTGGGCGCGGAAATGCTGGTGGGCGCGGCGGGCGGCGGCGGCGTGGCCATCACCGGCGGCGCGGCCGCCCAGACCGAGGCCTGGGCGCAGTGGGAGTTCGGCCACCAGGACCGCATCCGCCTGCGCACCGGTGTGGGCCAGTGGCGCTCCCTGCGCGGCCAGACCCAGAGCACGCCCCTGATCAACGTCTCCCTGGGCTACGCCTTCGGCACGGTCTCGCGCTGAAGGCGCGGTGGCACCAGGCCCTGAGACAATCGGGGCATGAAAGTCATACGTCTTCGCGCGGGCCGTGAGCGCTCGCTGCAGCGCCGCCATCCCTGGGTTTTTGAGAGCGCCATCGCCAAGGGTGGGGCCGATCCGGGCGAGACGGTGCGGGTGGAGTCCGCCGAGGGCGAGTTCCTGGCCTGGGCCGCCTTCAGCCCCAGCTCGCAGATCCGCGTGCGGGCCTGGAGCTTCGATGCGGCCGAGCGCATCGACGCGGCCTTCTTCGAGCGCCGCATCGCGCAGGCCCTGGCCATGCGCGAGCGCCTGCAAGTGCCCTCCGACGCGGTGCGCCTGGTGCATGGCGAGTCCGACGGCCTGCCCGGCCTGATCGTGGACCGCTATGGCGAGACCCTGGTGGCCCAGTTCGGCGCGGCCGGTGTGGAGCGCTGGAAGACGGTGATCGTGGAGGCCCTGCTGCGCCAGACCGGGCTCAAGCGCTTTTACGAGCGCTCCGACGCCAGCGTGCGCGCCCTGGAAGGCCTGCCCGAGCAGACCGGCTGGCTGGCCGGCGAGGGGGCCACCGAGCTGACCCTCCGCGAGCATGACTGGCGTCTGAGCCTGGACATCGCCACCGGCCACAAGACCGGCTACTACCTGGACCAGCGCGACAACCGTCGCCGCTTTGCCGAAGTGGTGCGCCAGCATGGCTGCAAGCGCGTGCTGAACTGCTTCAGCTACACGGGCGGCTTCTCGGTGGCCGCCCTGGCCGGCGGGGCCGAGCGCGTGATCAGCGTGGACTCGTCCGGCCCCGCCCTGGCGCGCGCCAGCGCCCATGTGGCGCTCAATGGCTTCGAGGCCGCGCGACACGAGGCCCTGGATGCCGATGTCAACAAGACCCTGCGCGCGCTGATCGCGGCGGGCGAGCAGTTCGATGCCATCGTGCTGGACCCGCCCAAGCTGGCGCCCACCTCGGCCCACGCCGAGCGCGCCGCGCGCGCCTACAAGGACATCAACCGCCTAGGGCTGAAGCTGCTGGCGCCTGGCGGTCTGCTTTTCACCTTCTCCTGCTCGGGCGGGGTGGGGCCGGAACTCTTCCACAAGATCGTGGCCGGCGCCGGCATGGATGCCCAGGTGGATGCCTACATCCTGGAGCGCGTGGCCGCCGCGCCCGACCACCCGCAAACCCTCTACTTCCCCGAGGGTGACTACCTGAAGGGCCTCTTGCTGCTCAAGCAGGGCTGAACTTGGGAGAGCCCAGCTCGCGGCCGGCTCAGCGGGCCGCCAGCGGGCTCAGGTCCAGGCTGGGATCGAACTTGCTGCGCAGCACGCTGAAGAAGGCCTTGACGTTGCGCACGTTCGCGTCCTGCGTGAACAGGCGCAGCACCAGGGCCTGGTAGGCCGGCATGTCCGGCACCTGAAGCACCAGCACGAAGTCCGGCCCGGGCGAGACGCGGTAGCACTGCTGCACCGCGCCCTCGGCCAGCACCTTCTGCTCGAAGGCCGCCAGATGCTCGGCGCCCTGGCGGTCCAGGGTGATTTCCACGATGGCCGTCAGGCCCGCGCCCAGCTTCTCGGGCGAGAGCAGGGCCACGCGCCGCTCGATCACGCCGGCCTCCACCAGACGTCGCACCCGCCGCAGGCAGGTGGCCGGCGAGACATGGGCGCGCGCCGCCAGCTCCTGGTTGCTGAGCGAGGCGTCCTGCTGCAGCAGCTCCAGCACCCGCAAGTCGGTGGGATCAAGGCTGATTGAATATTCCATACAAAAGCATTCGGTTGAATATTATTTCAACACAAATGAATGAAGACTGAATATTTCATTTGTTGATTAATTTTGAAAGCAAATGGAATTGAGCTCTGCCTAGGATGCGAGCCATTCCCGGGGTGCCAGCCACCCCGGCATCCAGACCTCAAGGCATAGCAGGGAGCAGCAAACCATGTGTGGCATCGTCGGCGCCGTCAGTCAGCGCAATATCGTCCCCATCCTGATCGAAGGCCTCAAGCGCCTGGAGTACCGCGGCTACGACTCCTGCGGTGTGGCCGTGCATCAGTCGGGTGAACTCAAGCGTGCCCGCAGCACCTCGCGGGTGGCCGAGCTCGACGCTGCGGTGGCCGAGGACGCGATCGCCTCCGGAACCGGCATCGCCCACACCCGCTGGGCCACCCATGGCGCCCCGGCCGTGCACAACGCCCACCCGCATTTCTCCCATGGCCCCGGCGCCGACGCCAATACCGCCACCGCCGGCCGTATCGCCCTGGTGCACAACGGCATCATCGAGAACCACGAGGATCTGCGCCACGAGCTCAAGGCCAAGGGCTATGTCTTCACCAGCCAGACCGACACCGAGGTGATCGCCCATCTGGTGGACCATTTCTACAACGGCGATCTGCTGGACGCCGTGCAGCAGGCCCTGGCGCGCCTGCGTGGCGCCTACGCCATTGCCGTGTTCTGCCGCGACGAGCCGCAGCGCGTGATCGGCGCCCGCGAGGGCTCGCCCCTGGTGCTGGGCGTGGGTGAGCAGGAGAACTTCCTGGCCTCCGACGCCATGGCCCTGGCCGGCGTGACCGACCAGATCGTCTACCTGGAAGAGGGTGATGTGGTGGATCTGCAGCTGGGCCGCTACTGGGTCAGCCGTCGCCATGCCGAGAGCGGCCGTTTCGAGGCTCAGCAGCGCGAGGTCAAGACCGTGCATGCCCACAGCGGCGCGGCCGAGCTGGGCCCCTATCGCCACTACATGCAGAAGGAAATCTTCGAGCAGCCGGTGGCCATCGCCAACACCCTGGACGCCGTCACCGGCATCAGCCCCGAGCTCTTCGGCGACGGCGCCTACCGCATCTTCAAGGAGGTGGACTCGGTCCTGATCCTGGCCTGCGGCACCAGCTACTACGCCGGCTCCACCGCCAAGTACTGGCTGGAGAGCATCGCCAAGATCCCCACCAGCGTGGAGATCGCCAGCGAGTACCGCTACCGCGACAGCGTGCCCAATCCGCGCACCCTGGTCGTCACCATCAGCCAGAGCGGCGAGACCGCCGACACCCTGGCCGCGCTCAAGCATGCCCGCGCCCAGGGCATGGAGCACACGCTGACGGTCTGCAATGTGAGCACCAGCGCCATGGTGCGTGAGTGCAAGCTGGCCTACATCACCCGCGCCGGTGCCGAGATCGGCGTGGCCTCCACCAAGGCCTTCACCACCCAGCTGGTGGGTCTGTTCCTGCTGACCCTGGCCCTGGCCCAGACCCGCGGCCATCTCGACGAAGCCCGTGAGGCCGAGCACCTCAAGGCCCTGCGCCATCTGCCGGTGGCCGTGCAGGCCGTGCTGGCGCTGGAGCCCCAGGTCATTGCCTGGAGCGAAGAATTCGCCCGCAAGGAGAATGCGCTCTTCCTGGGCCGCGGCCTGCACTACCCGATCGCGCTGGAAGGCTCGCTCAAGCTCAAGGAAATCAGCTACATCCACGCCGAGGCCTATCCGGCCGGTGAGCTCAAGCACGGTCCCCTGGCCCTGGTGACGGCCGAGATGCCCGTGGTGACCGTGGCGCCCAATGACGCGCTGCTGGAAAAGCTCAAGAGCAATATGCAGGAGGTGCGCGCCCGCGGCGGCCAGCTCTTCGTGTTTGCCGATGCCGACACTGCCATCGAAAGCGAGACCGGCCTGCATGTGATCCGCATGCCCGAGCACTACGGTGCGCTCAGCCCCATCCTGCACGTGATCCCGCTGCAGCTGCTGGCCTATCACACCGCCTGCGCTCGTGGCACCGATGTGGACAAGCCTCGCAACCTGGCGAAGAGTGTGACGGTGGAGTGAGGCAAGACCTGACCCCGACTGTGCTCTGTGCGCCAGAAGGTCGAAAACACGCGACCTGATGGGCAAGTGGCCATGTACTGCCCGGCTTGGACAGGCGGGCGCTGAACTTTGCCGGGCAGCAGGCGCTTGATGCCTCGATGGCGTCGGGCGCTGCTGCCATCGCGGTTTCTAGGCTCGGCCTGGTCCGTGTGGAAGTCTCGGTTCTGGCCCGGTCCGCGGTCACGCATTAGGCGTTTCCGGCCTGGCGTGTTACGCTGCCCGCATAGATTCGCGCAAGACCGTTTTCTTCTAAGGTCTTAACTGCAGCCCCGCTGGCCTCCCCAAGGCCTCTTCTCGCGAGCGGCTCGCTACAGCTCCCCCCGGCTGATTGCACTTGAGTGTTTCTGTCTCCGAAAGCCATGTCGGCCTCGGAGGATCGTGTTCATCCATTCGATTCAAAGGAAATCTCATGACGATTCAGACCGGCACCGTGAAGTGGTTCGACGACGGCAAGGGCTTTGGCTTCATCGCCCCCGCCGATGGCTCCAAGGACCTCTTTGCGCATCATTCCGACATTCAGTCCAGCGGTGGCTTCCGCACCCTCGCCGAGGGCGCCAATGTTGAGTTCGAGGTGCGTCAGGGCGCCAAGGGCCCCCAGGCCACCAATATTCGCGCGCTGTAATCGCTGCGCGAAGACAGCTTGATCGGCCGGCACCGATGGTGCCGCCGCCTGACCGCGCGACGGCGGTCAGGTTGATCAAGCCCATCAAGGCGCACGCCTCAAACCCGATGCAGAACAACAGTATTGAGGTGGGGCGTTTCCTTGTCTCACCCATGACTTCGCGGGGTAGCGACGGACTTTTCGTTGCCTCAGTTTCCATTCGTTCCGGACGTGGCATGGCCAGCGTGGATCGCGTTATGCGATTCAAGGCGAGCTTCGCAACGCCGACGGCTGCACTGAGCTATGCCACGGTCGAAGGCAAAGCCTGGGCCGAGCAGCATTGATCAGCGCCCTGTGCGGGCCGATCCCGCCGGAACCATTCGCTAGCATGCGCTGCCTGTGTGGCGCTCCAGAAGGAGGGCCACCATGGCCAAGGAAGAACTGATCGAGATGCGCGGCCTGGTCAACGAGGTGCTGCCCGATTCGCGGTTCCGTGTGACGCTCGAGAACGGGCATCAGATCGTGTGCTACTCCGGCGGCAAGATGCGCAAGCATCGCATCCGCGTGCTCGCGGGCGACAGCGTGTCGCTGGAAATGTCGCCCTACGATTTGACCAAGGGCCGCATCACCTTCCGCCATATCGAGCGCCAGGGCTCGTCGCCTGCCCAAAGAGCGGTTCGCCGCTGAGCGGCCATCACGCCGCTGCTGAAGGGCGGAAGGGCGGCGCGCGGCAGGACGAGCCCGTTACGGGCCTGGGCGGCACGCTGCCCTGACCCAGGCCCCGGCGCAAACCCAGGCTCGTGCCGCCGGCCGGGCCATCACCAGGGCAGCGGCACCGCCTCGCCATTGGCCTTTTCGCCGTAGTAGAGCGAAGGCAGGAAGCGGGACAGGAAGCTGAACTCGGTGTAGCAATGCCGCATCAGGGCCAGTCCCAGCGCCTCGCTGGGCGCGTGGGCCGCGTCGCCCGCGGCACCCGCATCGAGGCCCAGCACAAAGCGGCTGCGCAGCACGCAGCCAAAGGGCGTGTCCTTGGTGACGTGCAGCATCTGCCCGCTCATCGGATCGCCATGAGGATCTAGCCTGACCTGATCGCCGAAGCCGATGCGTGCCGCCACGATGGCCGACACCTGCTGGCGGGCGAAAGCCTCGTCCACGGCCTGCGGCGCAAAGACCTGGCGCGGGTCATGAAACTTGAGCTTGGCGCTCACGGGCGGAATCTCCGCCAGGGATTCGACCGCCGAGATGCTGGCGCCGTAGTAGCTCTCACCGCGCCGCCAATGGGCGTCCCAGCCCCGGTGTTCGATGTGATCGGCCGGGTGCCACCACTTGATGTGCTGCGTGGTCTCGAAGAAGGTGAACCACCAGTCCAGCATCCTGCCCTTGCAGCCATGCAGGTCGGTGCGCACCGCCACCAGCAGGCTACCGTCCGCCTGACGCTGCACGCCCATCTCCAGGGGCATGGGTGCGGGATCGAGCAAGGCGCTGTGGTCGAGCCAGGGTGTGGCGAACTGGGACATGATCTGTTCCTTTCGTGAATGACGAGTGGGCATGATATTGGAAACGTTAAACGTTTCCAATATTGCTGCCTGCAGCTCGCACAGATCTATTGCCCATGAGCGAACCCACCCAAGCACGGCGCGGACGACCGCCGCGACCGGAAGAAGAGACGAGACAGGCGCTGCTGCAAAGCGCCATGGACGTGCTGCTGGAAGGCGGCTACGAGGCGGCCACGATGGAGGCCATTGCCAAGCGCGCCGCCGTGGCCAAGAAGACCGTCTACCGCTACGCGCCCAACCGCGAGGCCCTGATCGGCCTGGCGGTGCGCCAGTGGACGGATGGCTATGCGTCCACCCTGCAGATCGAGCCGCGCGATGCCGACGATGTGCTGACCACCCTGCGGGCGATCCTGGACGACATCTGCCGGCATGTGCTGTCCGACACCGCGGTGCGCGTATTCCGGCTGCTGAGCAGCGAGTTCCCCGGCAAGCCGGAGATCCTGGCGCATTACCAGCGCAACGGCATCGAGCGCGGCCAGACCCTGCTGGCCGACTGGCTGGCCAAGCAGGCCAGCAAGGGGCTTGTGCACGCGCCCGCGCCGGCCGAGCTGGCCACGGTCATTCTGGCCATGGCCGTGGCCGAGCCACTGCGCCAGCGAGCCCTGGGGCTGATGCCCGCGCCGCCCGAGGGCGGCGTTGGCGCTCATCTCGAGGCATGCATGCGCGTGCTGGCGCGGCTGCTGCGGCCCGCGGCCTAGCTCAGGGCACCGGATGCCCCATGCTCGCTTCCCAGACCCGGTACCAGTCCTCGGCGGCGAGATCCAGCGTGAGGGCCGCCAGGGCCTCCTGCAGGGCTGCCACCCGGCGGCTGCCGGCAATCGGCACCGGCCGGCTGGGGTGGCGCAGGATCCAGGCATAGGCCAGGGTGGCGCTGGACACGCCGTACTGCACCGCCAGCTGCGCCAGCACGGCCTGCACGCGCCGCGCCTGCGCGTCCTCGCCGGTGAAGAGGCGCCCGCCCGCCAGGGGCGACCAGATCATGGGCCGCAGGCCCAGGCTCAGGCACTGGTCCAGCGTGCCGTCGGCCAGCGCGCCCATCTGCAGGGGCGAAAGCTCTATCTGGTTGGTCACCAGGGGCAGGCATTCATGCAGCAGGCTCAGCTGCGAGGGCCGGTGATTGGACACGCCGAAGTGCAGCACCTTGCCCGCGCGGCGCAGGTCCGCCAGCGTGTCGGAAAGCGCCTGCGGATCCATCAGAAAGTCGGGGCGGTGAATCAGCAGCAGGTCCAGATGGTCGGTGCGCAGGGCCCGCAGCGAGGCGTCCACCGAGGCCTGCACATGGGCGCGCGAGGTGTCGTAGGAATTGAGGCCGTGGCCGGGCCGGGCGCCGGAGACCAGCTTGATGCCGCACTTGCTCACCAGCTGCATCTGCTGGCGCAGCGAAGGCTGCAGGGCCAGGGCCTCGCCAAACAGCTGCTCCACCGTGTAGCCGCCGTAGATGTCCGCATGGTCAAAACTGCTCACGCCCAGATCCAGGCATTGCTGGATCCAGCCCAGGCGCTGCTGCGGGCTGAAGCCCCAGTCCGCCATGCGCCAAGCGCCGGCCACGATGGGCGAGAGCTGCGGGCCTTGCGGCGCCAGCAAGACGGGGGAGGGCAGGGCGCGGGACGAAGCACTCATGGCAGGCGGGGTGAGCAGAAAAAGCGACCGGGCGATGCCGGGGCCGCCAGTGTGCCTGCACTTGGGCGCGAGTGCAGACCGTGGCTGGCGCCCACGGCACGGCTCGAATGCCCCGGGGCCTGCGCGGGGCATGGGGCCGCGGCATCATGCCGCCTATGAACTCGCCCAGCTCCCCGCCGCGGGCCAGCGTGCCCGCGGCCCAGCCCACGGTCTATTTCGATGGCGCCTGCCCCGTCTGCCGGCGTGAGATCGCCTACTACCAGCAGCAGGCCGGCGCCGAGGGCCTGTGCTGGGTGGACGCCGCCGCCTGCACGCCCGAGGCCCTGGGGCCGGATCTGGCCCGGCCTCAGGCCCTGGCCCGCCTGCATCTGCGCCATACCGATGGCCGCCTGATCCAGGGCGCGGCGGCTTTTCTGCACCTCTGGGCGGCGCTGCCGCGCACCGCCCGCTGGGCGCGCTGGGCCCTGGCCCGCCCGCGCCTGGTGGCGCTGCTCGATCTGGCCTACGAGGGCTTTCTGCACCTGCGCCGTCTGTGGCGCCCGCGCTCGGGCCGCTGAGTCGGTGAACCACCGTATGGACCGCATGATCGATGCCGTGAAGGCCGGGGCCGCCTCCAGCGCCCGCCCCGAGGAACTGGCCCGCTTCGACGCCTGGAGCGCCACCTGGTGGGACCCGCGCGGTCCCATGCGCCCGCTGCATGTGACCCAGGCCCTGCGCGGCGCCTGGGTCATGGAGGCCGCGCAGCGCCATTTCGGCCGCCCGCTGGCCGGGCTGCGGGTGCTGGATGTGGGCTGCGGTGGCGGGCTGATGAGCGAGGCCCTGGCCCGCGCCGGGGCCCAGGTCGTGGGCCTGGACGCCTCGGTCGGCAATATCGGCGCCGCACGTCGCCATGCCGCCGCCGATCCGGCGCTGCAAGGCCGGCTGGACTACCGCCACGGCGAACCCGCCCAGGTGCTGGACCCCGCGGAACGCTTCGACCTCGTGCTGGTGCTCGAGGTGGTGGAGCATGTGCGCGACGTGCCGGACTTCGTGGCCCAGATCGCCCGCAGCGTGGCGCCCGGCGGCCTGCTGGTGGCCTCCACCATCAACCGCAGCTGGCGCAGTTGGCTGCTGGCCATCGTGGTGGCCGAATACCTGCTGCGCGTGCTGCCCATCGGCACGCACCGCTGGTCGCAGTTTGTGCGGCCCGAGGAGCTGGTCGCCGCGGCCCAGGGCGCCGGCCTGCGCCCCCTGCAGCGCCTGGGCATGCGCTATCTGCCGCTGCTGCATCGCGCGCACTGGACGCGCGATCTCTCGGTCAACTACCTGCTGAGCTTCGAGCGGCCGGCCTGATCTCTCGCTCCTTCTTGGGCGAGCCAGTCGGCATGCGCCTCGTCCAGCAGCGCCTCCAGGTCGGCGGCCGCATGACCCAGCTCGCGGCGCGCCAGGCGGTCATCGGCGATCAGCGGGCTGCTCAGGATGCGCGCCAGGCCGGGCGTGATGGCCGGTGGGCGGCCGCTCAGGCGGGCGCCGGCATCGGCCAGGGCCGCCATCAGGCGCAGCAGGGCGGCCGGGGCACGCTGGCGGGGCGGCTGGGTGCCCACGCGGCGGGCCACCGCGGCAAAGCAGTCCAGATAGGACGCGTCGGCCCCGCCCAGCACATAGCGGCGCGCGGGCGCGGCCAGCTCGGCGGCGCGCAGATGGGCGCGCGCCACGGCCGCGGCGCTGCAGAAGCTGGCCCGACCGCCCGGCGTCGGGCCCGAGAGCCGGCCCTGGGCCGCCTGGTCGAACAAGCGTATCCAGCCCCGCCGGTCATGGCGGCCCAGCAGATGGCCCGGATGCAGGCTGCACACACTCAGGCCCCGCTGGGCGGCGGCATCCAGGGCCGCCTCGGCCTGTCGCTTGCTGTCCAGATAGGGATTGGCGCGGGTGGACCGCGCATCCAGCCAGGGGCTGAGCTCGCTGATGGGGCCCTGGCTGCCGTCGAACAGACCCAGGGTGGAACACATCAGCAGGCGCCGCGTTCCGCGGGCCTCGGCGGCCGCGATCAGGGTCTGGGTGCTGCCGAGGTTGTCGCGCACAAGGGCGGCGCGATCACCGCGCCAGCTGCTGGTGTTGCCGGCCAGATGGAAGAGGGCGTCCACGCCCCCGGGCAGGGCCGCGTGCACGGCCCGGGCGTCTTCCAACGCGCCCTGGGCCAGCACCAGGCCGGCCCGAGGCCGCAGCCAGGGCGGCGGCGCGCCGCGCAGCAGGGCATGCACCTGCCAGCCTTCGGCCAGCAGCAGCTCCAGCAGATGCCGGCCCAGGAAACCGCCGGCCCCGGTGAGGAAGGCGCGGGGCTGGGCGTGAGAGGGGCTGGGCTTCAATCGATACTCCTTGGACGGGTGAGGGAAAGGCATGCCGGCCAGTCTGGCGACCGCGGCCTGCCGCCTGCCATCGCCGCAACACCGAGCTGCACGCATGCAAGACCTGAACTGGGATGACCTGAAACTGCTGATCGCCGTGGCGCGCCACGCCTCGCTGCAGGAGGCCGGCCGCACCCTGGGCCTGGCCACCACCACGCTCTCGCGCCGGCTGGCCGGCCTGGAGCGCGCGGTGGGCGCCCAGCTCATCCATCGCAGCCACGCGGGCACCCGGCTCACGCCCGCCGGCCAGCGCCTGCTGGACGCCATTACCCCGCTGAGCCTGGCCCTGCAGGCCAGCCTGCGCGACAGCGCCGGGGCCGATGCCGCCATGGCCGGCCCGCTGCGCCTGGCCCTGGTGGAGGGTCTGCTGCCCCGGGTGATGGAGGCCATCCAGAGCTTTCGCCTCCAGCATCCCGGCGTGAGCTTCGAGCTGGACGGCGGCTTTCGCAGCGTGGACATGAGCCGCGGCGAGGCCGATCTGGCCCTGCGCACCCTGCGTCCGGCCTCCGAGGGCCTGGTGCTGCGCCGCGTGGGGCGCATCGCCTATGGCGTCTACCGCAGCAGTGCCGGCCCGCAGCCGCGCGGCGCCCTGGCGGCGCAGCTGGCGCGCAGCGAGGGTGTGCTGCTGGGCGGCGAGCAGCTGGGCCTGAAGGAGAGCCGCTGGCTGCGCGCCCAGGTGCGCGGCATTGCGCTGCAGACGCCCACGCTGGATTCCCTGGTGGATGCCGTGCGGCGCGGCATCGGCGTGGGCGTGCTGCCCGACGCCCTGGCCGCGGGCGATGCGGGCCTGCGCCGCCTGGGGGACTGCGAGGCCGTGCCGCACAAGACCTTGTGGCTGGTGATGAACCGGCGCAGCGCCCAGCTGGCGCGGGTGCGCGCCTTTGCCGACCATGTGAGCGCCCATCTGCGCGCGGTCCTGCCGGCCGAGGCCTGAACGCGCCGCTTGTGCGTCCAGCGCCCAGCGGCCTGCTGCGGCGCTGGGAGATCGCGGCGGCGCTAGCATGGCGTTCCAGCCCAGCCCTCGCGGCCCGCACACCCCATTCCATGACGATCTCCTCCTCCACCGTGGCCGCCGGCCCCGGGCCGGCCGCGCTGTGGCCCGTGCATCTCAAGCTGGTCGGCATGGCCGCGCTCTGGGGCGGCTCCTGGCCCTGCGGCCGGGTGCTGGCCCAGTCCCTGCCGCCGCTCACCGCCGCGGCCTGGCGCTTCGGCATCGCCCTGGTCCTGCTGCTGCTGTGGATGGCGGCCAGCGGCGGCTTTGCGCGCCTGCGCGCGCTCTCGGGCCGGCAATGGGCCGGCCTGGCGGTGGGCGGGGCTCTGGGCGTGTTCGGCTACGCGGTCTTCTTCATGCTGGGCCTGGCCCAGGTGGCGGCCGGCCGCGCGGCCCTGGTGGTGACCACCAATCCGGTGGTGACCACCCTGATCGCCGCCTGGTGGTTTGGCGAGCGCCTGAACTGGAAGATTGGTGCAGGCATGGCCCTGGCTGCGGCCGGCGCCCTGGTGGTGCTCACCCATGGCGCGCCCTGGACCCTGTTCAGCGGCAGCGTGGGCTATGGCGAGCTGCTGCTGCTGGGCTGCGTGGCCACCTGGGTGGGCTACACCCTGATGGGCCGGCGCCTGCTGGTGGGCATCGATGCGCTCACCACCACCACGGTCACCGCGGGCTTCGGCCTGGTGATGCTGGTGGCGGCTGCCCTGGCCGTCGAGGGCCCCGTCGCCTTCATGAGCCCGCTGCAGGCCAGCGCCTCGGTGTGGGCCACCCTGGGCTTTCTCGCCGCCGGTGCCACGGTGCTGGCCTATGCCTGGTACTTCGAGGGCGTGGCCGCTCTGGGCGCGGGTGCGGCGGCCGGCTATATCAGCCTGGTGCCGGTCTTCGGCGTGCTCTTCGCCACGCTCTGGCTCGGCGAGCCGCTGGAAGCCTCCATCCTGGTGGGCGGTGTGCTGGCCGTGGCCGGCATGGCGGTGATGAACCGCGCGCGGCGCTGAGGCCGCAGCTCACGCCTCAGGGCAGGGCCAGGCTGGCCGCCTGGGCCGGGGCATGGTGGCCGTCCAGCCGCGCGGCCAGGCGCCGGTCGCGCGCCTGCACAAACTCCGAGGGCTGCAGCCAGGCCACCAGGCGCTCGCGCTGGGCCAGGGCATCGCGCTCGCCCAGGTCCATCAGGGCGCGGGTGTAGTCGGGCTCGAAGAGCAGATAGCTGGCCAGGGCGGCGCCCTTGGCATGGCCCTGGCGCGCGCCCGCGGCCTGCAGCAGCAGGCGCACCGCGCGCGGCAGGGCGTCGATATGCCGGGCGGCGATCTCGTCCAGGCGCTCGCTGGGCGAGATCACCAGGGCCTCCACCGGCCGCAGCGGATGCTGCTGGCGCATCTCCGGCGTGAGCATGGCCAGGGTGCGGTTGATGCGCTCCATGCGCTCGATGTCCACCGCCAGCGCGTCCAGGAAGATGCTGGAGAGAGCGTGGCCGGCCACCTGGGCCAGGCTGGGGTAGCGGGCGTCGTCCGCCTCGTCCATCTGCGGCTCGTGCATGCGGCCGGCGCCGATGATGAGCAGCTGCTGCGCCCCGAGGTGGATGGCGGGCGAGAGCGGCGCGCTCTGGCGCATGGAGCCGTCGCCATACCAGGCGCCGCGGCCGGCGTGGTGCAGGCGCGTGGCGGGAAAGATGAAGGGAATGGCCGAAGAGGCCAGCAGATGCTCGTGCACCAGCATGGCCGGCGCGGCCAGGCGCTGCATGCGCACCCAGGGTGCGATGGGGCTGCGGCTTTGGTAGAAGCTCACATGGTGGCCGCTGCTGTAGCTGGAGGCCGTGACCGCCAGCGCATGCAGATGGCGCCGCGCCAGCATCAGTGGCAGGCGGTGCATGGGGATGAGCTCGCGGATCAGTGCGGCCAGCGGTGTGTTGTCCAGCAGGGAGCGCGGACGCCAGCGGTGCAGGGCCCAGCCCATGGACATCAGGGTGAGCCAGCGCGCGCCATTGCCCATCAGGGAGAGGCTGTCGCAGCGGTAGACCTGGTGGGCGCGGAAGTGGGACCAGGTCTGCACCAGGCGCTGCACGCCCAGCTCGAAGTCATCCGCATGGCAGGCCAGGGCCGCGCCGTTGATGGCGCCG
This sequence comes from Shinella sp. XGS7, assembly GCF_020535565.1. Taxonomy (NCBI): domain Bacteria; kingdom Pseudomonadati; phylum Pseudomonadota; class Alphaproteobacteria; order Hyphomicrobiales; family Rhizobiaceae; genus Shinella; species Shinella sp. XGS7. The sequence continues at coordinate 1,848,400 of NZ_CP084758.1, forward strand.
GCCGAGGTGCCGGAGATCACGCCGAAGGGATTGCGGCGCCGCGCGGTCTCGCTCAGCAGCTCGCGGCGCAGCGCGGCGATGGCACGCAGCACGCCCACCTGGTAGGCGGCGCGGGCACCGCCGCCGCTGAGTACCAGGCCGGTCAGGGGCAGCTCGTATTTCATGTCCCGGCTCCTTGGGCAGTGCCGCGGGCGGCTAGAAGAGCTCAATGCGCGGTCCGTTGGCCACGGCCAGCTCCACCGGCCGGGGCTCATGCAGCGCGATCACCTCGGCGCTGGCCGCGGGCCGGTCGCTGCGGCGCTGGTCCCCGGCGGCCAGCACATGGGCCACGCGCTGGGCGTGCATCACATAGTCCTGGGTCCACAGTTGCAGCAGTTCCTCCAGCTGCACCGGCGGCGGCGGGGCCTGGCCGTCGATCAGCTGGTAGAGCTGGGCGAAGTGGGTGGACAGGCCGCCCAGCGCGTTGTTGATCTGCTCCAGCAGCTGGCGGTTGATGTCCTGGAACTGCATATCACCCAGGGTGTCGATGATGTCCGAGGTGATGCGGTCCACGCCGCCATCCATGTCCTGCGAGAGCTGGCCCAGATAGGGCACGACCTCGCCCAGGGTGCGGCTCATGGTCTGGATGTGCTGGGCGATCTCGTCCAGCTGGGCCGCGGCGCTCTCGCCCATATTGGCCTCCAGCTGGCTGGCCTCGTGCGAGATGGCCTGGGCCGCCTGGCCGATGCCCGCATTGATCTGCTTGGCGGCCTCGGCCGTCTGGGTGGACAGGCGCCGCACCTCGGCCGCCACCACCTTGAAGCCCGCGCCCTCGGGGCCGGCGCGCGCGGCCTCGATGCCGGCATTGAGGGCGAGGAGGTTGGTCTGGAAGGCGATGTCCGAGATCATCTCGGCCAGCGGGGCCAGATGCCGCACCTGCTCGGCCGAGGCGCGCACCCGGTCCAGCAGGTTCTGGCGCGTCTGCTCGAACAGGGCCTGGTGACGCGCCAGCTGGCTCACCGCGGCGGCATGCTGGTCGGCCTGGCTCAGGCTGTCGGACGAGAGCTGCTCGGAGCGCGCCACCGCGGCCACGATGCGGTTGTGCAGATCGCCGGTCTCGCGGTGCACGCGGCTCAGGCGCTCGCCCATGTCCAGCACCGCGGTCTCCGAGGTCTGGATGGTGGCGTTGACCTGCTGAGTCAGCACCGCAAAGGCCTGCTGCAGCGAGGAGATGTCCTGGGTCACGAGGGCCGTGGGGAAGGCGGCAGCCTCGGCCTCGGCATGGCGGCGGCGCCATGAGCGCCAGCTGCGCAGGCCGTAGCCGGCGACCAGGCCCGCGCCGGCCCAGGCCAGGGGCAGCAGCGAGCCCTGGCAGCCCTGCTGCGCGGCCTGACCCAGGCCCAGCAGGGCCAGGGGTGTGGCCGCCATCAGCAGCAGGGGCAGGGGGCGGCGCCAGAAGCCTGGCGGGGCTGGCGTGGCGGCGGGCGCCGCGATGGGGTCTTGCTTGTCGTCCATGGTGGCACGCTCCCTGATCAGGCGCCCGGCAGCACCTGCCGGATCACTTGCAGCAAATCATTGCCGCCCACGGGCTTGACCAGCCAGCCGGTGGCGCCGTTGCGCTTGGCCTCGTCGCGCTTGTGCTGCTGGCTCTCGGTGGTGAGGGCCAGGATGGGCGTGAAGCGCAGCAGGCGCCGCGTCTCGCGGATCAGGGCCAGGCCGTCGAGCTTGGGCATATTGATGTCGGTGATCATCAGGTCGGGCTTGTAGCCGCCTTGCAGACGCTCCAGCGCGGCGCTGCCGTCGCTGGCGGTCTCGACCTCGAAGCCGCTGATCTGCAGGGTGTTGCGCAGGCTCATCAGCATGGTGGCCGAGTCGTCCACCAGAAAAATCTTCTTGCTCACGATGCACTCCTCGTGGAGGTGGCGGTGGGGGTGGGGGTGGGGGTGGGGTGGCCCAGGCCCAGCACCTGGCAGAGTCGGGGCGTGGGCGGGGCGGTCTTGATGGCGGGGCGCAGGGCCAGAAGGGTCTGCAGCACGGCGGTGTGCAGGCTCTCGCAGCGGCCCAGGTCCAGGCTGCGGCGGCGACCGGCGCGCAGCCATTGCTGCAGGCCTTCGGCGTCTTCGGCGCCCACATGGCCCTCCAGGCGGGCCAGGGTCTTGAGGTAGTGGATGGCCATCAGAGCAGCTCCTTGGGGTTCAGGATCATCAGCACGCTGCCATCGCCCATCAGGGCCGAGCCGGCAAAGCCGGTCAGGCCGCCGAGCACGCCCTCCAGCGGGCGCAGGATGATGTCGCAGGTGCCATCGAACTCGTCGACGATCAGGCCGATCTGCTCGCTGCCCCAGCGCAGCACCAGCACGGCATGCTCGCCCTCGCTGTTCAGGCGCGGCGCCTCCTCCAGGGCCAGCAGGCCGTTGAGCGGGCGCAGGGGCACGACCCGGCCGCGCAGCACCACGGTCTGGGCCTGCTTGAAGTGGTGGATGTCCTCGGCCGGCACGCGCACGGTCTCGACGATCAGGTCCATGGGCACGCCGAAGCGGTTGCCCGCGGTGCGGATCATCATCACGTGGGTCACGGCCATGGACAGGGGCAGGGTCAGGCGGATCTGCGTGCCCTGGCCGCGCTGGCTGCTCAGGGCCACGCTGCCGTTGATGCGCTCCACCGCGGAGCGCACCACGTCCATGCCCACGCCGCGTCCCGAGAGGTCCGAGATGTTCTCGGCCGTGGAGAAGCCGGGCAGAAAGACCAGCTGCGTGGCCTCGGCCTCGCTCAGGGCATCGGCGCGGTCGGCCGGGATCAGGCCGCGCTCCACCGCCTTGGCGCGCACGCGGGCGGTGTCGATGCCGGCGCCGTCATCGCTGATGTCCAGGATCACGCGGTCGCCTTCCTGGCGGGCGCTGACGCGCAGCGTGCCCTGGGCCGGCTTGCCCGCGGCCAGGCGCTCGGCGGGCAGCTCGATGCCATGGTCCAGGCTGTTGCGCAGGATGTGGATCAGCGGGTCGGCCAGGCTCTCGATGACGTTCTTGTCGGCCTCGGTGTCCTCGCCCTCGATCACCAGCTGAACCTCCTTGCCCAGGCGCTTGGAGATGTCGCGCACCAGGCGGCCGAAGCGCTGGAACACCGTGCCCACCGGCAGCATGCGCACCTGCATGATGGCGTGCTGCATGTCCTCGGCGATGCGGTTGATCACCGCATACTGGTTCTTGATCTCGCGGGCCAGCTCGCGCTGACCGAAATGGGCCTCGGCCCGCTGGGCCAGGTAGGGCAGGGCGTTCTTGGCCACCACCATCTCGCCGATCAGGTCCATCAGCCGGTCGATCTTGTCCTGCGCCACCTTGAGCACGCGCTGGCCGCCGCGCTCGCCCGCGGCCGGGCCGGCGTCTTCGCCCAGGGCGCGGGCCGTGCCCGCGGCGGCGGCGCTGCTGGCGCCCGCCGCATGCTGGCGCCGCGCCCAGGCGGCCAGGGCGGCCGGGCCCTCGGCAGCGGCCGGGGCGGCCTCTGCCGGCGCCTCGGGCTCCAGCAGGGGTAGCAGGTGATTCAGCACCTGGGCGATGGCTGCGGCTGTCCCCGCGTTGCAGCCCGGGCGGTCCAGCAAGACCAGCTGCTCCTGCCAGATCTCACCGGCCCGGGCCAGCAGCAGGCGCTGGTGGCCCTCGCTCAGACCGGTCTCCGGTTCGGGGGCGGGTGCGGGCTCGGCCGGCACCGTGTGGAACTCGCACTGCTCGGGCACATAGCGGAAATGCTCCTGCAGATAGGCCGGCGGCGAATCGCTGGCCAGCACGAAGCCGAGGCGGCACTGGTAGCAGTCGAAGTCCTCGGCCGGGCCCCAGTCGGCCGGCTCGATCAGCTGCAGGGCCTGCAGGCCCGGCGCCTGCTGCACCAGGGCCCAGGGATCCTCGCCCTTGAAGAAGCACTCGGGCTCGGGCTGGTAGCGCAGCAGGCTGAGGCCGGGGCGCTGCCAGTCGGCCGGCAGGGCAGCGACCCAGTCGGGGCGCTTCTGCGGGGCCGCAACCGCCTGCGGTGCGGCCTGCGGGGCCGGCGCCGCGGCGGCTGCGCCCGGGGCCTTGAGAAAGGCGCGCAGCTCCATGGCCAGCTGCTGCGAGCGGGCATCGGCCGCGGCGGGGAGCTGGCCGCTGTCGGCGATGGCGTCGATCAGCTCGGCGCTGTGGTCCATGGCGGCCAGCAGCACATCGGCCATGGCACTGCTGTAGGCCAGCTGGCCGGCGCGCACGCGGTCCAGCACGTCCTCGCCGGCGTGCACCACGCGCTCCAGCGCGCCGAACTCGAACATGCCGCAGTTGCCCTTGAGGGTGTGGACGGAGCGGAACAGGTCGTTGAGCAGCTCGGGGTTGCCGGGCTCGCGCTCGATCTGCAGCAGGCGCTGGCCGATGGTCTCCAGGCACTCGCGCGCCTCAAGGATGAACTGTTCCAGGATCTCGGCGGCGTTGTTCATCGCGCACCTCCGCTCACCGGATGGGCGGCCGCGGCGCGCGCGGCGGCCGTGCCGTCGCCCAGCAGCAGGGCGGCGCTGAGCACCAGCTCGGCCGGCCGGGCGGGCTTAACCATATAGCAGTTGGCGCCTGACAGACGGGCGGTCTCGGCGTCCTGCAGCTGGGCCTCGGTGGAGACCATCATCACCGGCGCCTGCAGGGCCGGGCTCAGGCGGCGCAGCTCGCGCACAAAGCCGTAGCCATCGAGCTTGGGCATGTTGACGTCCACCACATAGAGATCGAAGGGCCGCTCGGGCCCGGCGGCCACCACCTTTTCCAGGGCTTCCATGCCGTTGACGGCTTCGTCGGTCTGCCAGCCGGCGTCGGCGAGCAGCTTGCGGTGGTACAGGCGCACGGTGGCGGCATCGTCCACCACCAGGATGCGGGCAGGGTGGGTCATGGGGCCTCCCCATTCAAGGGTTTCTGATAGACCATGGCGTCGGCGAAGCGGCGCACACGGTAGAGCGAGCTGATGCGGCTCATCGACTCCGAGTGCCCCAGGCAGACGAAGCCGCCGGGGCGCAGCGCGTCGTACAGGGCCTCGGCCGCGGCACGGCGCGAGACGTCGTCGAAGTAGATGAGCAGGTTGCGGCAGAAGATCAGGTCGATGTCGCGAAAGCGCCGGGTGCTGGTCGGATCGCTGAGATTGACCTGGCTGAACTCCACCGCGGCTACCAGCTCACGCGAGATGGTCCACTCGCCGTTGCCGCTGCGGCTGAAGTAGCGCTCCAGCCAGGCCTTGGGCACATTGGCCACCGAGCGCTGGCTGTAGACGCCGCGCTGGGCGGCCTCCAGCACCGTGGTGTCGATGTCGGAGGAGAGGATCTCCACCTCGTGGCGATCGATGCCGGGCCAGCGCTCCAGCAGCTGCATGGCGATGGAGTAGGGCTCCTCGCCGGTGGAGGAGGGGATGGACCAGATGCGGATGCGCTCGCCCGGCGGCTTGTGGCGCAGCAGCTCGTCCATCAGGTCACGGGTCATGCAGTCGAACTGGTAGCTCTCGCGCAGGAAGTAGGTCTCGTTGACCGTCATTGCATTGACCAGCTGCTGCAGCTCGCGGCCGTCGCGCTCGAAGCGCAGGCCCACGAAGTAGCTGCGGAAGTCGTCCGACTGCGTGGCGGCCATGCGCTCCAGCAGGCGCTTGTCCACGAAGTAGCGCTTGTTGTCCTCGAAGTGGATGCCGGTCTTGCGGTAGAAGAATTCGCGGAACTTCAGGAAGTCCGCGTCCGTGATCACCTGGGGTGATCGGGCGGCCGGGGTGCGCAGGGCGTGGTTCATGGCGCCTCGATCCGTTCAAGCGCCAGCTCGGTGGCGAAGCCGATGAAGGGATCGTCCGCGAAGCGCTCGCGCACCCGCTGCAGCCCCGGGCGCTCGGCGGCGCCGCCCGTCTCGGCCAGCACCTCGATGGCCGCGGCCACGACATTGACCTGCGACTCCTGGGCCAGCACCTGGGTCAGCCAGCGGTTGACCTCAGCATGGCGCAGCTCGCCCAGCAGGTTGACGGTGAAGATGCGCACATCGGGGTCGGGGTCGCGCAGCAGGCGCTCGATGGAGGGCGCCACGGCCTGCGGCATGCCGGCCAGGGCCTCGATGGCGCCGTTGCGCAGCGCGGCGTCCTCGCTGCGCAGCAGGGGCATCAGGGCCTCGGCCGCGCGCTCGCTGGCCAGGGTGCTGAGGCTGGTGAACAAGGCCTCGCGCACCGAGGGCTCGCGCTCGCCGGCCAGGGCGCGGCCCAGAGCCGAGGCAGCCTCGGCATGCGCGCCCAGGTCGCGGGCGGCCCAGCGGCGCAGGCTGGGGTCGGGGTTCTTCAGCTGTTCCAGCAGGCCCGGCAGATCACGCGCATGCTCGCGCTCGCGCACCGGGTGCAGGGCGCTGGGGGCGGGTTTTCGCAGTCCCATGGTGTGTGGCTCCGGTTCGTTCAGTGCCGGGTGGCCCAGCGCAGCAGCTGCTCGCCGATGCGGTCGGCGGGCAGCACGCACTCGGCCCCCTGGCGGGCAATCAGTTCCTGGGGCATGCCGAAGACCACGGCCGTGTCGGCCGACTCGGCGATGGTGTGGCCGCCGCGCTCGCGCAGCCGCGCCATGCTGGCCGCGCCGTCGTCGCCCATGCCGGTGAGCAGCACGCCGATCAGGCGCTCGGCCGGCATGTGGCGCAGCACGCTGTCCACCAGCACGTCCACGCAGGGGTGCCAGGGATGCTGGGCCGACTCGGCCACCGGCTGCGCCACCAGGCGGCCCAGTCGCTCCAGCACCACCATGTCATGCCCGCCCTGGGCCACGATGATCTGGCCGGCCTGCAGCGGGATGGCGCCGTTGCACTCGCGCACTTCCAGGGCGCAGAGCTGGTTCATGCGCTGCGCGAAGGCGGCGGTGAACTGGGCCGGCATGTGCTGGACCACCAGCACCGGCCAGGGGAAGTCGGCCGGCAGGCGCGGCAGCACCTCTTCTAGTGTGCGCGGGCCGCCGGTGGACACGCCGATCAGCACCAGGCCCTCGGGCAGGCCGGCGCGCGGTGTCGGCGCGGGCCTCTGGGCGGGCGTGGGGCGGGCCGCGGGTGTGGCAGCCAGGCGCGGCCGGGGGCTGGTGCGGCGTGCGTTCGGGCCGCGCTGGGCAGCGGCCGAGGGGCTGCCCCCGCGCACCCGGGCCTGGCTGGCGGCGCGCACCTTGCGCACCAGCTCGTCGGCGATCTCGTTCAGGTTCAGCGAGATGGTGCCGCCGGGCTTGGCCACATAGTCCACTGCCCCCAGGGCCAGGGCCTCCAGGGTGCTGATCGCGCCCTGCTGGGTCAGCGAGGACACCATCACCACCGGCGTGGGCTGGGCACTCATCAGCAGGGACAGGGCGGTGAGCCCGTCCATCTCCGGCATATTGATGTCCAGGGTCACCACATCGGGCCGGAACTGCCGGGCCAGGTCCACGCCCTCGCGGCCGCTGCGGGCCGCGGCGACCTCGAAGCCGGCCTCGCTGAGCACCTGGCGCAGCACCTTGCGCATCAGGGCCGAATCGTCGACCACCAGCACTTTCTTGGCCTGGGAGGAGGGGGCGGGCATGGTGCGCTCCTCAGGCCGCCAGGGGCAGGGCGGGCCGCGGCTCGGCGGATTCAGCAGGTTCGGCCAGGGCGGGGACCTCGCTCAGCTCGTGGGCCGCGCGCTGCCAGGCCAGCAGCTGGGCGGAGTCGATCAGCATCACCAGGCGCTCGCCGTCACGCAGCCGGGCCACCTGCTGGATCAGGCGGCTCTGCGGGCCGCTGAGATCCGGTGCCGGGGCCAGACAGGCCTGGGGCACGCGCAGCACCTCGGCCACGGCATCGACGATGAAGCCGGTGCGCTGAGCCCCCTGGGCGAAGACCATGATGCGCTGGCCGTCGTTGCGGGCCAGGGGCGGTAGACCCAGGCGGGCGCGCTGGTCGATCACCGGCAGCACCACGCCGCGCAGATTGATCACGCCCTCGACAAAGGCGGGCGTGCGCGGCACACGGGTCAGCTGCTCGGGCACGCGCACGATCTCCTGCACGCACATGATGGGCACGCCGAATTCCTCGGCGCCGAGGCGGAACACGACCAGCTGCATGTCCTCGGCGAGGCTGCTGGCGCTGGAGGTGGCAGAGGATTCGAGCGTCATGGTTCGGTCTCCGGAGATGGGGGGCGGGGGCATGTCCTGCAGGACCTGGGCGGCGGCGGCGGCCTCGCGCAGGGCCTGCAGGCCCAGCAGGCGGGTGGCGGAGAGCACGGAGATCAGGCGCCGGCCTTCGTCGAGCTGGCAGATGGCGTCGAACTCGGCCAGCTGGCCGTCGCGCATCAGCAGCTCGGGCATCTGGCTGGCCTGCTGGCGCGGCACGCTCAGCACCTCCTTGACCGCATCGGTCACCAGGCCCACCGGCCCGCAGCCGGGCAGGGCCACGACCACGATGCGCTGGTGCTCGTCATGGCGCTGTGCCCCAAGGCCGAAGAGGCTGCGCAGATCCACCAGGGGCAGCAGGCGCTGGCGCAGGGTGATGACGCCGCGCATATGGGCCGGCGCCTGCGGCAGCACCGTGACCTGCTCGGGTAGCAGCACGATCTCCTGCACCTCCTCGATGGGAACGCCGTACTCCTGCGCATCCACGGTGAAGCTGACCAGTCGCAGCTCGCTGTCCGGCACGGCGGCCTGCGTCTCGCTGTCCGCTGCGGCCGGACCGGTGCTGGCACTGCTGCTACTGCTCTCGTGTCGGGTCAGGGCAAAGGCCTGGGCCACCAGGTGCTCGAAGTTCAGCACCATCAGCAGCTCGTCCTGACCCTGCGGATTGGGCCGGCGGATCAGGCCGGCCAGGGACTCGGCGTGCAGCACATGGCCCAGGGCGCGGGCCGGCTCCAGCTGCTCGTCCTCGACCTGCAGCACGCTGCAGACGCGGTCCACCAGAAAACCCAAGGCCTGGCCGCAGTGGATCACCAGGGCGCGGGCCGAGTCGCCATGGTCCTGGTCGGGCAGGCCCAGCAGGCGGCGCAGGCTCATCAGCGGCAGCACGCGGCCGCGCAGATTGGCCAGGCCCAGCAGGGCGGCCGGCGCCAGCGGCAGCTGGGCCACCTCGGGCAGGCGAATGATCTCCTGCACCGGGCCCATGGGCACGGCGAACATCTCGCCCGCCAGCTCGAAGCTGACGAACTGGCGGTCGGCCGGCAGGGCGGCCGTCGCGAGGGGGCTGTTTGGCTCTTGCATGAAAGGCTCCCGGGCCGAGGCCGGCTCAGTTGCTCTGCAGTTCGTCGGCCAGCGAGGAGATTTCCTCGATGGCGGCGCTCAGCTCGTCCGCGCCCTGCGACTGCTGCTTGGCGGCGGCGGCGGCCTGCTCGGCGGCCTTCTCGGCCTGGTTGGCGGCGGCGGAGATCTGATCCACGCCGGTGCGCACCTGGACCAGGGCGGTGGCAATCTCGGCGGCCGTGCGGGCGGCTTCGACATTGCCGCGCTCGACCTCGGCCACATCACGCTCCATGTGCAGCAGGTTCTGGGTGATGCTGCGGGTCTTCTCGATCTCGGCCTGGGCGGCCGACATGATCTCGCCGAGATCGCGGCCGACCAGGGCGATCTGGTCCTGGATGCTCTTGACCAGGTCCTTGATGCGGTCGGCGTTCTCGGCCGAGTCGTGGGCCAGATTGCGGATGTCGGTGGCCACGACCACGAAGCCCTTGCCGTACTCGCCGGCACGTGCGGCCTCGATGCTGCCGTTGACGGCCAGCATATTGGTCTGCACCGAGACCTGGGTGATGGCGTCCACGATCTTGTCGATTTTGCGGCTCACCAGCTCCAGCTCCTTGATCTGCTGCATGCTGATGCGGGTGGCATCCACGCCCTGGCCGATGCTGGCCACCAGGGTGTCGATATGGCGCTTGTTCTCGCCCATCAACTCGCGGATGCTGGAGGCGCGCTCGCGGGCCTCGTTGGCACGGTTCTCGGAGAGTTCGGCGCCCTTGCCGATCTGGGTGATCGCGGCGGCGGACTGGGTGGCGGCGGCAGACTGGGCTTCCGAGCCTTTGCGGATCTGGTCCAGCGCGATCATGATCTGGCTGGCGGCGCGGGTGATCTCCTGCACGGTGCTGGCCAGCTCCTCGGCGGCCGAGGCCACCTCTTCGGCGTTCTTGGCGATGTCGGTGGAGTTCTTCAGTTCCTCGGCGATCTCGGAGAGGCTGGCCGCGGTCTGCTCGCATTCGGCCAGGGCGGCGGCCTGCTCCTCGATGGTCTTGGCCGACTCCTCGCAGGCCGAGCTCTGCTCGGTGGCGGCAGCGGCGATCTGCTCGGCGCCCTTGAGCGCCTGCTCGGCGGCCACGCTGCTCTGGCTGGCCGCGGTGGCGATCTGGGTGGCGCCGCTGACGATCTCGCCGGCATCGTTGCGGATGCGCTCCAGCTGGTCCACGATGACCTGGCTCTTGGACACCTCGCTCTGTATGGTGTCGGCCGACTCGTTGATGCCGCTGGCGATGGTGCGCACCTCGGTCTGGATCTGGGCCACCAGGTCCTGGATCTGCTTGGCGCTCTTCTCGCTGGTCTCGGCCAGGGTGCGCACCTCGTCGGCGACGACAGCGAAACCCTTGCCGTGCTGGCCGGCGCGTGCCGCCTCGATGGCGGCGTTCAGGGCCAGCAGATTGGTCTGGTCGGCAATGCGGGCCACGGCCTTGACGATGTCGCCGATATTGGCGGCCTGACGTTCCAGCTCGGCCACCATCTTCACGGAATTGGCCTGGCGCTCGGCGGCCACGCCCACGGCGCTGATGGTGGCGGAGACTTCCTGGTTCACCCGGCCGGCCAGATCGCGCATGGCCTCGGCCTTGCCCTGGGCGCCCTGACTGGCGCCGAGCTGGCGGCCCAGGGCGGTACTGATCTGGGTCACGGCGGCCAGCGACTGCTGGGCCGCGCCGGCTGCCTCCTCGGCGCCGCCGGCGATCTGGTCGGAGGCCCGCTTGAGCTCCTCGGCGGCCGAGGCCGCCTCGTTGATGCCGGCCGCCAGCTGGGCGCTGGCGCTGGCCACGCGTTCGGCGGCCTGCTGCTGCTTGGCCAGGGTGCGGGCGCGGCGGCGGTTGGCCTCGGCATCGCGGTTGTGTTGACGGTTCAGGCCTTGCGCCACCACCGCCGATCCGGCGTGCCCGTTCAGGGCCTCACGGTTCTTCATCACCAGGGACATATTCGGCTCCTTTGCCTGCTAGCCAGGGTGCGTCCGCTGGGGCCCAGACGGTGACGCCCTATGCCCTCATTGAATGGCAAAAATGATCGAAGTGATAGTCGTGCTAGGCGATGGAGGCCGAATAATGCGGGGGCTTGTGATGAATTTGGCGACTTCTCGGTCGTGAGGCGGTAATTTGCCGCGGCGTGATGCGGCCCCGGGTGGTTTATCGCCCGAGGCTGAATGGCAAATCTGATTAATTTGCTGGGGTATCGACCGGCGCGGCCGCTGCCGTCTCAGGCGGCGCCGCCCAGCCAGGCCTGGCGCAGCAGCAGCAGGGCCAGGCCCAGCATGGTCAGGCCGATCAGGCTGTCCAGCAGCTGCCAGGCCCGCGGCCGCGCGAACACCGGGGCCAGCCAGCGCGCGCCATAGCCCAGCAGGCTGAACCACAGGGCGCTGGCCAGGCTGGCGCCGGCGATGAAGCCGGGGCGCAGGGCCGCGCCATGTTGGGCGCCCACGCTGCCCACGAGCAGCACGGTGTCCAGGTAGACATGGGGATTGAGCAGGGTGAAGGCGGCGGCCTGGGCCAGCACCGCGCCGCGGCTGGCCGGGGCGGCCTCCGCACTGGCGCGTAGCGCGCCGGCGCGGCGCGCGCGCTGCAGGGCCTGCCAGCCATACCAGGCCAGGAAGAGCCCGCCGCCCAGGGCCAGCGCCCGCGCCAGCCCCGGCCGCTCGCCCAGCAGCTGGGCCATGCCCAGCACGCCGGCGGCGATCAGCAGGGCGTCCATCAGGGCGCAGAACAGCACCACCCCGCCCACATGCTCGCGCCGCAGGCCCTGGCGCAGCACAAAGGCGTTCTGCGCGCCGATGGCCACGATCAGGCCCAGGCTCAGGGCCAGGCCCTGCAGAAAGACGGCCGGCGCAGACAGTTCAGCGCCGGAGAGGGCGGTGGGGTTCAACCAGTTCATGCGCCCAGCTTGCCAGCCGGCAGCAATGAAGCCAAACTAACTTTCCTTAATTCAATGAAGTAAAACTGAACCGTATGCTGGACTACGCCGCCCTCAGTGCCCTGGCCGCCGTGCTGCGCGAGGGCAGTTTCGAGCGCGCGGCGCGGGCCCTGCATGTGACGCCCTCGGCCGTCTCGCAGCGGGTGCGGGTGCTGGAGGAGCGCCTGGGCTGCGCACTGGTGCTGCGCGGCCAGCCCTGCACCGCCACCGAGGCCGGGCGGCGCCTGAGCCAGCATCTGGACCAGGTGCGCCTGCTGGAGCAGGAACTGCACAGCAGCCTGCCGGGCTTGGCACCCGAGGCCGGCCAGCGCGTGCCCCTGCCGCTGGCGGTGAATGCCGACAGCCTGGCCACCTGGGCCGCGCCGGCCCTGGCGGCCTTTGGCGCCGAGGCGCCGGTGCTGCTGGAGATTGCCGTGGACGACCAGGACCACACCGGCGAGTGGCTGCGCAGCGGCGCCGTGTTGGCGGCCGTGACCGCCAGCGCCCAGCCGGCCGCGGGCTGCAACAGCCGGCCCCTGGGCGCCATGCGCTACCGCGCCACGGCCAGCCCCGACTACATGCACCGCCACTTTCCCGAGGGCGTGAATGCGCAGAGCCTGGCCCAGGCGCCCAGCCTGGTCTTCAACAGCAAGGACGAGCTGCAAAGCCGCTGGGTCCAGCGCCAGTGCCGGCGCCGCGTGGAGCTGCCGCGCCACAGCCTGCCGTCCCCGCACGCCTTTGTGGCCGCCTCGCTGGCGGGCCTGGGCTGGGGCATGAATCCGGATGCCCTGGTGGCGCCGCATCTGGCGCGCGGCGAGCTGGTGGAGCTGGTGCCCGACACGCCGCTGGATGTGGCCCTGTACTGGCAGCACGCGCGCGCCGCCTCGGCCCTGCTGGACCGGCTGACCGGCGCGGTGCTGGCCGCCGCGCGCGAGGCCTTGCTGCCGCTGCCGGACTGAAGCGCTTGGTCTGGCGTGTCGTGCGCCTCTCGCCCGCCACCCGGGGCTGGGGCAGGGGCTTGTGCCCGCGGTCCGACGCGAGGCGGGCGCGGCCAAGGAGATCAAGAGCCTGATCGGCGAGAGCGTGGAGCGCGTGGAAGCGGGCAGCGCCCTGGTCAGCGACGCGGGCAACTCGATGCAGGACATCGTGGGCCAGGTCAAGCGCGTGGCCGACATGATTGCCGAGATCAGCGCCGCCGCGGTGGAGCAGACCAGCGGCATCGGCCAGGTCAACGACGCCGTGACCCAGCTCGACCAGGTCACGCAGCAGAACGCCGCCCTGGTGGAGGAGAGCGCGGCCGCGGCCGAGAGCCTGCGCCACCAGGCCTCGCGCCTGGTGGAGGCGGTGCAGGTCTTCAAGCTCTGAGCTCCGCTGATGCAAAGCTCACATCTTCAGCTCGCACGGGCGGGGCGCAGCTGCCAGAATGGCTTCATGCCCCACAGCCCGCCCCTCGCCGTCCGCCCCATCTTCCCGCAGGGCTTCAAGCCCCTGGAGGGGCGGCCCGAGGACTGCGAGTCCTGCGCGCGCGGCGAGCGGGTGGGCTTTGAGTTCGACTACGCCTTCCAGCCCATCGTCGATCTGAAGGCGCGCCGGGTGTTTGCCCACGAGGCCCTGGTGCGCGGGCCCGAGGGCGAGTCCGCCGCCTCGGTGCTGGCCCAGGTGAACGAGGGCAACCGCTACCGCTTCGACCAGGCCTGCCGGGTCAAGGCCATCCGCCGCGCCAGCACCCTGGGCCTGCAGGAGCCGGTGTCCATCAACTTCCTGCCCAATGCCATCTACAAGCCCGAGCTCTGCATACGCACCACGCTGGCGGCGGCACGGACCCACAACTTTCCCGTCGAGCGCATCATCTTCGAGGTGACCGAGGGCGAGCGTGTGGAAGACGGGCCCTGGTTTGCCGAGATCCTGCGCGAGTACAAGCGCTGCGGCTTCAAGACCGCGATCGACGACTTTGGCGCCGGTTATGCCGGGCTCAAGCTGCTGGCCGACTTCCAGCCCGATCTGATCAAGATCGATATGGACCTGATCCGCGAGGTCCACCGCGACCGGGTGCGCCAGGCCATCGTGAAGTCCCTGGTGCGCCTGTGCGAGGACATGCGCATCGAGGTGATTGCCGAGGGTGTGGAGCAGGCGGCCGAGCGCGACTTCCTGCTGGACGCCGGCATCCACCTGATGCAGGGCTATTTCTTCGCACGCCCGGCCTTCCGGTCGGTGGCCGAGGTGGCGCCTCAGGCCTGGTAGCGCGCCTCCAGCGCATCCCAGCGTGGCTTGTCCACCAGGCGCTGGCGCTCGGCAAAGGGGCTGACCAGGCCGCTGGACTCCAGCAGCTCGCCGCTCTCGCGCAGCTGGCCCAGGGCCCGGCCCATGCCGGCCAGCGCGCCCTGCAGCGCGGCATTGGCGTAGAGCACCAGGCCGTAGCCCAGCCGGGCCAGCTCGGCGGCGGGCAGCTGGGGCGTCTTGCCGCCTATCACCATATTCATCAGCTGGGGCGTGGCCAGGCGCTGGGGCAGGGCGCGGATCTGCTCGGGCGTGGTGACGGCCTCCACGAAGAGCAGATCGGCGCCCGCCTCGGCAAAGCGCTGGGCCCGCTCCAGCGCGGCCTCGAAGCCCAGGCTGGCGCAGGCATCGGTGCGGGCCATGATCATCAGGTCCGGGTCCTGGCGCGCATCCACCGCGGCCTTGATCTTGGCCACCGCCTCCTCGGTGGAGATCACGGCCTTGCCGGCGAAATGGCCGCAGCGCTTGGGCGCGAGCTGGTCCTCCAGCTGGATGCAGTCGGCCCCGGCGCGTTCGAGCCGGCGCACCGTGTGATAGACATTGAGCGCATTGCCGAAGCCCGTGTCGGCATCCACCACCAGGGGCAGGTCCACCGCGTCGCGGATGCGCGCCGTGTGCTCGGCCACCTCGGCCAGGCCGATGAAGCCCTGGTCGGGCAGGCCCAGCCACATATTGCTGAGGCCGGCGCCGGTGAGATAGAGGGCCTCGAAGCCCAGGTCGGCGATCAGGCGGGCCGAGAGCGCATTGAAGGCGCCGGGCAGCAGCACGCCGCGGCGTGCCTGGGCCAGGGCCCGGAGTTGCTTGCGAGTGGACATGGGTGCGGTGCTTGTGGGGCTCAAGGGGTTTTCAGAAGCAGTCGGTGGGCACGCGGGCCCAGCCTTCCATCAGGATGCGGGCGCTGCGGCTCATGCGCGCGCTGGCGATGCGCCAGCCGCCGTCCGGCAGCGCCTGGGCCTGGGCGCCCACGCGCAGGGTGCCCGAGGGGTGGCCGAAGCACAGGCTCTCGCGGGCGAGGCCGCCGGCCGCCTCATGCACCAGGGTGCCGGGCACGGCCGCGGCCGCGGCAATCGCCACCGAGACCGTGCCCATCATGGCGTGGTGCAGCCGGCCCATGGAGAAGGCGCGCACCAGCAGATCGATCTCGCTGGCCCGCACCCAGCGGCCATCGGCCGCACGGTAGTCCTGGGGCGGCGCCACGAAGGCGATCTTGGGCGTGTGCTGGCGCTCGGCCGCCTGCTCGGGTCGGCTGATCAGACCCATGCGCAGGGCGCCGGCCACCCGCAGGGCCTCGAAGCGGGCCAGGGCCGCGGCGTCGCCGTTGAGGGCCTCGCGCAGCTCGGTGCCGCTGCAGCCCACATCGGCAGCGCGCACGAAGACGGTGGGAATGCCGGCCGAGATCAGGGTGGCCGGGACATGCCGCCCGTCCTGCAGGGCCAGCTCGTCCAGCGGCCGGCCGGTGGGGAAGAGCGCTCCTTCGCCCTCGGCCGGGTCCAGGAAGTCCAGCACGATCTCGGCCGCGGGAAAGGCCACGCCGTCCAGGCGGAAGTCGCCACCCTCCAGCACCCGGCCGTCGCGCACCGGCACCTGGGCGAGGATGGTCTTGCCGATATTGGCCTGCCACAGGCGCACGCTGCACAGACCGCGCTCGGGCACGCGGCTCGCGTCCAGCAGGCCGGCATGCAGGGCGAAGGCCGCGGCAGCGGCGCTGAGGTTGCCGCAGTTGCCACTCCAGTCCACCAGATCGCGGTCGATGGCGACCTGACCGTAGAGGTAGTCCACATCATGGCCGGGGCGCTGGCTGGGCGCGAGGATCACGCATTTGCTGCTGCTCGAGGTGGCGGCGCCCAGGCCGTCGATCTGGTTGGCATAGGGATCGGGGCTGCCCATCAGGCGCTGCAGCAGGCGGTCGCGCGCCGGGCCCGGCGTCTGGGCCGCCTGCGGCAGGTCCTGCAGGCGCAGGAACAGGCCCTTGCTGGTGCCGCCGCGCATCAGGGTGGCGGGAATGCGCAGCTGGGGAAAGTGGTGCGCGCTCATGCCGGCACCTGGTCCAGAAAATCCTGCGCGAAGCGCTGCAGCACGCCGCCGGCCTGGTAGATGGCCAGCTCCTCGGCCGTGTCCAGGCGGCAGCGCACGGGCAGCTCCTGGCGGCTGCCGTCGGGGCGGCGCAGGCCCAGGCGCAGCAGGGTGCCGGGCGCGGGCTCGCCGCGCACCTCGTAGAGCTCGCGGCCGTCCAGGGCCAGGCTCAGGCGGCTGCTGCCGGGCAGAAACTCCAGCGGCAGCACGCCCATGCCGATCAGATTGCTGCGGTGGATGCGCTCGAAGCTCTCGGCCAGAACCACCTCGACGCCGGCCAGGCGCACGCCCTTGGCGGCCCAGTCGCGCGAGCTGCCCTGGCCGTAGTCGGCGCCGGCAATGATGATCAGGGCCTGGCCGCGCTGCTGGTAGCGCTCGATGGCCTCCCACATGCGCAAGACCTGGCCCTCGGGCTCCAGCCTGGCCCAGGAGCCCCGGCGCACGCGGCCATCGGGCTCGCGCACCATCTCGTTGGCCAGGCTGGGATTGGCGAAGGTGGCGCGCATGGCGGTGAGGTGATCGCCGCGGTGGGTGGCGTAGGCATTGAAGTCCTCGGTCGCCAGGCCCATGGCGGCCAGGTACTCGCCCGCGGCCGAATCCGGCAGGATGGCGTTGGAGGGCGAGAGGTGGTCGGTGGTGATGTTGTCCGGCAGCAGGGCCAGGGGCCGCAGATCGCGCAGGCGGCGCGGGCTGGCCGCCAGGGCGCCCAGGCCCTCGCGGTCCCAGTAGGGTGGGCGACGGATATAGGTGGACTGTGGCCGCCAGTCGTAGAGCGGTGCGGCGCGCTGCGTGGGCTGCGCCAGACGCGCGAACAGGGGCTCGTAGACCGCGCGGTACTGCTCGGGCCGCACGGCCTGCTGCAGCACCGCGTCGATCTCGGCATCGCTGGGCCAGAGGTCGCGCAGGCGTATGGGGCGGCCCTCGTGCTCGCCCAGCACGTCCTGCTCGATGTCAAAGCGCATGCTGCCCGCCAGGGCATAGGCCAGCACCAGGGGCGGCGAGGCCAGAAAGGCCTGCTGGGCGCGCGGGTGGATGCGGCCGTCGAAATTGCGGTTGCCTGAGAGCACGGCCGTGGTGTGCAGGCCGCGCGCCAGGATCTCGCGCTCGATGGCCGGATCCAGCGCCCCGCTCATGCCATTGCAGCTGGTGCAGGCAAAGCCCACGATGCCAAAGCCCAGCTGCTCCAGCTCGGCCAGCAGGCCGGCCTCGCGCAGATAGAGCTCCACCGCGCGCGAGCCCGGGGCCAGCGAGCTCTTCACCCAGGGCTTGCGCCGGAGGCCCAGCTGGTTGGCGCGGCGCGCCAGCAGGCCGGCGGCAATCAGATTGCGCGGATTGCTGGTGTTGGTGCAGCTGGTGATGGCGGCGATGATGACGGCGCCATCCGGCATCAGGCCCTGGTCCTCCTGGGCACGCAGGGCGGCGGCGTCGCCGGCGATGCCGCGCTCGCGCAGGGCGCGGCTGGGCAGGCGGCGGTGCGGCTGCGAGGGGCCGGCCAGGCAGCGCTCCACCTGGCCCAGGTCGAAGCGCAGGCGGCGCGCGTACTGCGCCTGTGTCAGGGTGTCGGCCCAGAGCCCGGCGGCGCGGGCATAGCGCTCCACCAGCGCGATCTGCACGGGCTCGCGGCCGGTGAGGCGCAGATAGGCGAGGGTCTGCTCGTCGATGGCGAAGAGCGCGGCCGTGGCCCCGTACTCGGGGCACATATTGGCGATGGTGGCGCGGTCGCCGATGCTCAGGCGCCGCGCGCCCTCGCCATGGAATTCCAGATAGGCGCCCACCACCTTGTGCTGGCGCAGGAATTCGGTGAGGGTGAGCACCAGATCGGTGGCGGTGATGCCCTCGGCCAGACGGCCACCGAGCTCCACGCCCACGATCTCGGGCACGCGCATCCAGCTGGCGCGGCCCAGCATCACGTTCTCGGCCTCCAGACCGCCCACGCCCACGGCGATCACGCCCAGGGCGTCCACATGCGGGGTGTGGCTGTCGGTGCCCACGCAGCTGTCGGGGAAGGCCAGGCCCTCGCGCACCTGGATCACGGGCGACATCTTCTCCAGATTGATCTGGTGCATGATGCCCTGGCCCGCGGGGATGACCTGCACCTGCTCGAAGGCGCGGCTGCACCAGTCGATGAAGTGGAAGCGGTCGGCATTGCGGCGCGCCTCGATGGCACGGTTGCGGGTCTGGGCCTCGGGATCATCGCCCCCGCATTCCACGGCCAGCGAATGGTCCACCACCAGCTGCACCGGCACCACCGGGTTGACGGCGGCCGGGTCGCCGCCCTGGGCCGCGATGGCGTCGCGCAGGCCGGCCAGGTCCACCAGGGCGGTCTGGCCCAGGATGTCGTGGCAGACCACGCGCGCCGGGTACCAGGGGAAGTCCAGGTCCTGGCGGCGTTCGATCAGCTGCATCAGATACGCGTCCAGCCGGGCGGGCTCGGCGCGGCGCAGCAGGTTCTCGGCATGCACGCGCAAGGTGTAGGGCAGGCCGGCCCAGGCGCCGGGGCGCAGGGCCTCGACGGCCTGCTGCGCGTCGAACCAGTCCAGGGCCATGCCGGCCAGGGCTTTGCGGTATCTCGTGTTCATGCGCGTTCGTCCAGCGGCACGAAGCGGCGATCTTCGGGACCGATGTAGTGGGCGCTGGGGCGGATGATCTTGTTGTCCTGGCGCTGCTCGATCACATGGGCGGCCCAGCCGCTGGTGCGCGCCATCACGAAGAGCGGCGTGAACATGGCCGTGGGCACGCCCATCAGGTGGTAGCTGACGGCGCTGAACCAGTCCAGATTGGGGAACATGCGCTTGTGCTCCCACATCACCTGCTCCAGGCGCTCAGCAATGTCGAAGAGCTTGCGTGAGCCGGCCTCCTCGCTCAGCTGGGCGGCCACGCGCTTGATCACGCGGTTGCGCGGGTCGCTCACCGTGTAGACCGGGTGGCCGAAGCCGATCACCACCTCCTTGCGTTCCAGGCGTTCGCGGATGTCGGCCTCGGCCTCGTCCGGCGTCTCGTAGCGCTGCTGGATGGCCAGGGCCACCTCGTTGGCCCCGCCATGCTTGGGTCCGCGCAGCGCGCCGATGGCGCCGGCAATGGCCGAGTACAGATCGCTGCCCGTGCCGGCAATCACCCGCGCGGTGAAGGTGGAGGCATTGAACTCATGCTCGGCATAGAGATTCAGCGAGCAGTGCATGGCGCGCACCCAGGACTCGGGCGCGGGTTCGCCGTGCAGCAGGTGCAGGAAGTGGGCGGCAATGCTCTCGTCCTCGGTCTCCACCGCGATGCGCCGGCCCTGGCTGCTCCAGTGGTACCAGTACAGCAGCATGGAGCCCAGCGAGGCCAGCAGGCGGTCGGCGATCTCGCGCGCGCCCTGCACGGTCTGCTCCTCCTTCTCGGGCAGCACGCAGCCCAGGGCGGAGACGCCGGTGCGCATCACGTCCATGGGGTGGGCGCTGGCGGGCAGGCGCTCCAGCGCTTCCTTGACGCTGGCGGGCAGGCCGCGCAGGGCCTTGAGCCGGGTCTTGTAGGCGCGCAGCTCGGCGCGGGTGGGCAGCCGGCCATGCACCAGCAGATGGGCGATTTCCTCGAACTCGCAGGCCTCGGCCATGTCCAGGATGTCGTAGCCCCGGTAATGCAGGTCCTGGCCGCTGCGGCCCACGGTGCACAGGGCGGTGGTGCCGGCCGTGACGCCGGACAGGGCCACCGACTTCTTGGGCTTGAAGCCGGGGCTGGGCGTCTTGGGGCTCTCGGGGGTGTGCAGCGTGCTGCTCATGCGGGGATCTCCTCCTGGTTTTGTTCCTGGGGCAGGGGCGTGGGGCGGCCCTGGCCGTCCACCGCCACCATCTCGAAGCGGGCGCGCAGCACCTCGGCCGCGCCGCCCGGGCCGTCCAGCGTGGCGCTCACCGCCACGCTCAGCGAGCTGCGTCCGCGCCGCAGCACGGCCGCGCGCAGCTGCAACAGGCTGCCCACCGGCACCGGGGCCAGAAAGGCGATGTCCTGGGCCGCCGCCATCACCACGGCCTGGCGGCAGTGGCTGGCGGCCAGCAGATAGGCGCAGCGCCCCAGCAGGGCCAGGGCCTCGGGGCCGAAGAGCGTGCCGTAGTGATTGGCCAGGCGGGGCAGCACCAGCTCGCAGAGCTGCAGCTCCCGCGGGCCCATCGCGGCCGGGGCCTTGATCGGGGGCATGGGGGCGTGGGATAGTGGGCGTGTTTGCAATGTTTGCAGCGCCGCCCCTCGAGCTCAATGGCTGAATTGGCCATGAATTGCGAAGCTGGCGCTGTGAATTTGCGAAGTTTGCGAAGTTTCAGGATCAATACCGGAGGTGGGGCGCCCATGCGCAAGTCCTTTCTGGGCGTCAAGCTCAAGACCCTGCGCGAGCAGCGCGGCCTGACCCAGGCGGCCCTGGCTCAGCTGCTCCAGCTCTCACCCAGCTATGTGAACCAGCTGGAGAACAATGAGCGCCCGCTGAGCGTGTCGGTGCTGCTGCGCCTGCAGTCCGGCCTGGGCGTGGACCTGCAGTTCTTCTCCGAGGACGAGGAGGCCCGGCTGCATGCCCAGCTGCGCGAGATCGCGGCCGAGAGCGGCCCGCCCGGCGGCGTGCCCGAGGCCGAGCTGCGCACCCTGGCCCAGCAGATGCCGGCCCTGGCCCAGCTGCTGCTGCGTCTGCAGGCGCGGGCGCGCGGTGCCGAGCAGCGCCTGGGCGATCTGGGCGCCCTGGGCCTGGCCGGGCGCGAGGGCGAGCCCCTGACCGGCCCCGGCCCGCACGAGGCGGTGCGCGACTTCTTCTATGCCCAGCACAACCATATCGACAGCCTGGACCGGGCCGCCGAGGCCCTGGCCCAGCGCCTGAGCGCCGAGGCCGGCCAGGCCGACGAGAGCGCGGCCGCGCTGGCGCCGCGGCTGGAAGCCTATCTGGGTCGGGTGCATGGCATACGCGTGCAGAGCGTGGCCGAGGCGGGCCTGCGCCGCTATCTGCCGGCTGCGCGCCTGCTGCAGCTCTCCGAGGGCCTGAACCCGGGCCAGCGTGCCTTCCAGATGGGCACCCAGCTGGCCTATCTGGAGTGCGAGGCCGAGATCGCCCGCCTGCTGGCCGGCGCCGCACTGGATGCCGAGGCCACAGCCCTGGCGCGCATCGGCCTGGCCAGCTACTTTGCCGGTGCCCTGGTCCTGCCGTATGGGCGCTTCCTGGCCGCGGCCCAGACCCTGCGCCACGACATCGCCCTGCTGGCGCGGCGCTTCGGCGTGAGCTTCGAGACCGTGTGCCACCGCCTGTCCACGCTGCAGCGGCGCGAGGCGCGCGGCCTGCCCTTCTTCTTCATCCGGGTGGACAGGGCCGGCAATATTTCCAAGCGCCAGTCGGCCACCGATTTCCATTTCTCGCGCGGCGGCGGCACCTGTCCCTTGTGGACCGTGTACGAGGCCTTCGCGCGCCCGGGTCGGGTGCTGACCCAGCTGGCGCGCATGCCCGACGGGCGCAGCTATCTCTGGATCGCACATTGCGAGCCCCAGGCGCCCGCGGCCTACGGCGCGCCGGCGCGCGAGTTCGCCGTGGGCCTGGGCTGTGATCTGCGCCATGCGGCCCAGCTGGTCTATGCCAAGGGCCTGGATCTGGGCGACCCGGAGAGCGCCACGCCCATAGGCCCGGGCTGCAAGCTTTGCGAGCGCGAGGCCTGTGCCCAGCGTGCCTTCCCGGCCCTGGGCAAGCGCCTGCGCATTGATGAGAACGAGCGTGCGGCCCAGCCCTATGCGGCGGAGTAGGGCGCGGCTGTCGGCGCGTTAGAGCAGGCGCGGCCCGTCCAGCTGGGCGTGCGTGGTCAGGGCTGGCCGGGCCTTGCGGGCGCGCTTGAGCGCATACATGCGCTCATCGGCCCGGGCCAGCAGCTGCTCGGCGTCCTCGGCCTCATTGGGAAAGCTGGCGCAGCCCAGGCTGCCGGCGATGCTGTGCAGGCCGCCGGCCACGATGAAGGGTTGCTCCAGCACCTCGTGCAGACGACGCTGCAGGGCCGCCAGGTCCAGCTCCTCGCCGGATTGCGGCGCCAGGATGGCGAACTCGTCGCCGCCCAGGCGCGCCACGGTGTCGCCGGCCCGCACGGTCTGGGCGATGCGGCGGCCGAACTCCTGCAGGGCCGCATCGCCCGCGGCGTGGCCGTAGCCGTCGTTGATGGCCTTGAGCCCGTCCATGTCCAGCATCAGCAGGCTGATGACACGGCTCTGGCGCCGGGCCTGATTGAGCAGCACATGCAGGCGGTCCATGAACATGGCGCGGTTGGCCAGGCCGGTCAGCTCGTCGTGGGTGGCGCGGTGGAAGAGGCTGTCGCTGCCGTAGCGGGTGGACCAGTACATGGCCGCGCCCACCACCCGCGAGAGATTGGTCAGCAGTTCGGCATCGGCCGGTCCAAAGGTCTGCGGGCGGCGCGAGATGGCCTTGAGCACACCCACCGGCGCGCCCTGGTAGACCAGGGGCACGACCACCATGGCGCGCAGGCCCACGGCGCGGCAGGCCAGGCGGTCCACGCGCTCGTCTTCTTCAGCGTCCAGGCAGAGCAGGGCCTGGCCGCTGCGCATGCACAGGCCCGAGAGGCTGGCGTCCATGGCCACCCGCACGCCCAGCTGGCGCATGGCGATGCCGCTGACGGCGCGGTAGACGAGGGAATTGCGTTCACCCAGCTCGATGGCGGCGCCATCGGCCTCGACGATCTGCAGCACGCGATCCACCGCGAGCTGCATCACGCCGCTCAGGTCCAGGCCGAGCTCGGCGATTTCCCCGAGGACGCTGATGACCCGGCGCAGCTGGTCTGGCGTGGGCATGTTTGAGCAGCTTGTGCAGACTGCTCCCTGGATCTTCTGTATCTTTTTGTGCGAAGCATCCTACACCCGCGACCGGGCGCCGCGGGCGATTTCCTACTCGACCAGGATGCCCCGGTTCTTCAGCGCCATATGGATCTTTTCGCCGATGGTCTGCTTGTTGAAGGGCTTGACCACATAGCCGGCCGCGCCCAGCTGGGCGGCGCGCACGATGTCTTCCTTGCGGCCCTCGGCCGTGACCAGCAGCACCGGGATCTTGCGCAGCGGGTCGCCCTCGGGCTTGCCGTGCAGGGCCTCCAGCAGCTGGAAGCCGTTCATCACCGGCATATTGATGTCGCTGAGCACGAAGTGCACCGGCTCGGCGGAGGCACTGGCAATCTCCAGGGCCCGCAGCGCGGCCTGGCCGTCCTCGGCCTCGGCGATCTTGCGAAAACCCAGCTCTCGCAGCAGGCCGGAAATGATGCGCCGCATGGTGGAGAAATCGTCCACCACCAGCAGTGAGAAATCCTCGCGCTCAACCGTCGTCACCATGGCCTGCTCCGTTTGCACGGAATCCTAGCGCCTGCGCCGGGCGGTGGGCGCGGTGGGGCGTGGCTTTTTGCTCAGAGGCCGGACTTCGCTGCCATGCCCGCGGCGCGCGCCCGCAGCCAGGGGATGAAGTCGTCCGCCGGCATGGGCCGCGCGCCATACCAGCCCTGCGCCTGCTGGCAGCCCAGGCGCTTGAGCAGGGCCCAGTCCTCGGCCGTCTCCACGCCCTCGGCCACCGTGCTCAAGCCCAGATTGGCGCCGAGCTCCACCGCAGCCTTGAGCAGGGTGAGGGTGGCGCTGCTGCGGGTGGCGTCGCGCACAAAGCTGCGGTCGATCTTGAGTTCGGACACCGGCAGGGTGTGCAGATAGGCCAGGGAACTCTGGCCGGTGCCGAAATCGTCGATGGACCATTCGAAGCCCAGGGCGCTGATCTCGCGCATGCGCGGCACCACGGCGGCGGGATCCTTCATGGCCACGCTCTCGGTCAGCTCCAGGCGCAGATCGCCGGGCTGGGCACCCGTGCGGGCCAGCAGCTCCCGCAAGCTGCCGTGCAGTTCGGGGCCGCCGATATCGTGGGCCGAGATATTGACGGCCAGCTGGCAGGGCCAGCCGGCCTCGCGCAGCGCGCGCGCCTGGCGCATGGCCGCCTCCAGCACCCATTCGGTGATGCCGCGTATGCTGCCGGTGCTCTCGGCAAAGGGAATGAAATCCATGGGCGGCACCAGGCCGCGCTGCGGATGCTGCCAGCGCAGCAGGGCTTCGGCGCCGCTCACGCGCTCGTCATTGAGCGAGAACTTGGGCTGCAGCATCAGCAGAAACTCGCCCTGGCGTGCCGCACGGCGCAGCTCCGAGAGCAGGGAGAGCTGCTGCGTGCCGCTGTGGCAGAAGCCGGGCTCGAAGCGGGTCCAGCTCGCCTCGCCGCGGCGCCCCTCGTGCAGGGCAATCTCCGCATTGCTCATCAGGGCCTGCATGGTGCTGCCGTCCTGCGGATGCAGGGCCAGGCCGAAGACGGCGCTGAGGTCGATCAACTGGCCGGCCACATCCAGCGGCGCGGCGAAGGCCTGACCCAGCTGGGCCTGCAGGCTGTCCTGCCCCTCGCGGTCGGCGATCAGCAGGGCGAACTGGTCGGCATACACCCGCCCTGCCACCGCATGATTGAAGCGGCGTGCCAGCTCGCGCAGGCGGTCGGCCACGGCCTGCAGCACTGCATCACCCAGCTCGCGGCCCAGGGCCTTGTTGATGGCGTTGAAGCGGCGCAGATTCATCATGACCACGGCCGGGCTGCTCTGGTGGCGGCTGATCCAGGCATCGCCCACCACCCGCAGGCGGTCGCGGTTGGCCAGGCCGGTGAGCTGGTCGCGCTGGGCTTCCTCCACGGCGCTGCGGCTGATCTCGGCCTGCACCCGCGCGGCGATGCGGCGGGCCTGTGCGGCCTGCTGCTTGCGCTCGCGCTCCAGCGCATGCAGCTGCTCCAGATGCTGGCAGGCCAGGTCCCAGCGACCCTGTCGCCGGGCCAGCTGGGCCAGGGTCTGCCAGTAGCGGGTCGCCATGGGGCGTTCGCCCACGCCGCGATCGGCGGGCCCCTCGGTCTGCAGGGCCAGGAGCAGCCGGGTGGCCTCCTCATCCTCGCCTCTGGCCTGGTGCAGCAGGGCGCGGGCCAGGGTCAGCTGGCAGCGGAACTCGTAGCTGTGCTTCTCGCGCGGCAGGGTGTCGAGATAGCTGAGATAGCGCTGCGCCTGGGCCAGATCGCCCAGGCACACATAGGTCTCGGCCCCCAGGGCATGCAGCATGCTGTGCGCTTCGGTATCGAGTTCCTCAAGCTGCTGGGGGAAACTCCAGACCTCCAGCAAGGCACGGGCCTTCTCGTACTCCGCCAGGGCCAGATGGACTTCCACCAGGGAGGTGACCACGCTGAAGCGCAGCCAGGTGTTCACCATGCTGTTCATCGAGATGGACAGGGCCGCTTCCAGATGGTCCAGGGCCTGCAGCTCGTCGCTGGTCAGGTAGCAGGCCATGCCCATATTGACCATGGCGGCCATGCGCAGGCCTTCGTTGTCCAGCGGTGCGGCCAGGGCCATCAGCTGGCAGGCCAGCTGCATATAGCCGCCGAACTGACCCATGGCCTGATAGAGGTAGAGCCCCGAGGCCATGGCCAGGTAGCGTTCCACCGGGTCCGGCACCAGCTGGATCTCGGGCAGCAGGGCCTCGTAGTTCTTCAAGGCCTGGGCCACGTCGCCACCGTAGTGCGAGGTGGCGATCTCCATGCTGCGCGCGATCAGGCTGCCGGCGCGATCACCCAGCTGGCGCAGGCGCCGCGAGGCCTCGCCGAAGAAGGCTGCCGAGTGCTCGGACTGGGGTTGCAGCCGCTCCAGCAGCAGGCGGCTGCGCAGCTGCAGGCGCTCATCCCCCAGGGCCTGTCCCAGGTTCAGGTCCGCCCTTGCCTGTGCCGTGGCCTGCTCGATGGACGTGTTGTAGCGCAGCAGCCAAGTCTGCCGCAGACGGGCATCGTGAGGGCCGGTGCTCAGGGGCAGGGCCGCAGGGTCGGGCGGGACGTCGGACAAGAGTTGGCACGGAGGCTGAGGGGCTGTGCCGACGATAGCCCATCCTGGCGCTGTGCTGGTCGAATTTCCGTGCTGCAGCGTGCAGGCTGCACGCCCGAACTCCGCAGTCCCGCGATGCCGCCACCGAAGACCAGGATGCGAGGACGACTCACGGGCGGGCGGAGAGCTCGGGCGGTACGTCGACCAGGCGGTGAAGCGAGTCCTGCAGGGCCTGGAAGGCGGGCGAGGCCTGCAGGGCGCGGGTGCCGGCGGTCTGCAGATCGCGCACGTCCTGGGCCTCCACGCTGAAGGCCGTGGGCACACGCAGCAGGCGGTCGCGGATGCGGTCGTCGCGCTCGTCGTGCAGGCTGAGGTTGATCACATGGATCTCGGCATCGGCCGCAAAGGGGCTGCCGGGCTGGCCGCGCGTGGCATTGAGCTCCTGGCGCCAGCGCTTGAGGTCGTCACCCAGGATGCCCAGGGTGATCTGCGACTCGCGCGCCCCGGCTCCGAAGATCAGGGACTCCATCACCTGACCGGTGCTGGGCACGCGGTCGCTGCTGTCGATGCGTTCGGCCAGGCCGCGCTCGGCATTCACCGTCACCAGCACCAGTCGGCGTATCGAACCCGTGGGTGCCTCGGCAAAGTTGGCGTTCATGGAGCCGCCGGCCATCAGGCGGTCCAGGGTCAGTCGCACGCCCAGATTGTCGGTGACGCCGCCGTCCACCAGGTGGATGAAGGGCCGCTCGGCCGCATTGCGATAGCCCTCCATGGTGCGCTCCAGCAGCTGGGTGCGGTAGCTGTTGTCCACCTCGGCGCGGGGGCGCTGACGGCTGTCGGGGCAGTGGCTGGCGTGGTTCTGCACCGTCATGGGCGAGAGCAGCAGGGGCACGGCCGAGGAGGCCGCCACCGCGAAGGACAGGGGCAGGGCATCCAGGTCGGAGCAGATCAGCTCGAACTGCTCGGCCGTGAAGTCGAAGGGCGCGCCGGTGGTGAGGTCGGTGGCGGTGATCATCAGCTCGGGCGCGCCGGGGCGGCGGCGCACGTCGGCGAAGCTCATGCCGCGGTAGAGCTCGTCCAGGCGCTCGGCCAGGATCTGGCTGCGCCCGTACCAGGGCGAGCTGAGCTGGTACAGGCGCTGCGGCC